>NZ_JBAJHU010000009.1:0-168582 GCF_036867415.1 Mangrovibacillus sp. Mu-81 | reverse complement strand
AGAAACTCCTCTTATTGAGGAAATAGCACGAAAAATAGAGTAAATAGAGGGAAAAATTCCCTCTATTTACTCCAAAAGCATGAAAATGGACTATTGTACTTGTCTTAAAGGGAAAAACTCCCCTTATATCCCCCGAACCTAGCCATATTCTGCAGGATAAAGGAAAAAACTCCCCTTATTTAAACATTCAGAGGTTACTCACAATGAAGGATGAAAAAAATGTCTGCTTCATTTATCTGCCTCTAAAAATCCCCCCCTGCTAGATGAATATCATTCGCAGTACACCAATTGGTAAACAATTAGCATGTGAATTTTCATGCTACAAAACTTATGACACCATGTGAAATGGGGTTCGAAATTCAGGGCAGATTTACCGTGTATTTTATAAACCCTATATATATCAACAAAAAGAAGCAGTCTAATTCAGTTGTGAATAGGACTGCTAATTTATTATTGTATTCGAAATCCGAACCCGTTACATTTTTTCAACAGGTTTTTGCTGAGGGATTGGCCGGAATATTTTGATGGCTTCATTCTTACAAATTCCAGATCAGCACTCAGTACCCTGCCCTGCGCTCAATCCCATATTTCCGGATCCTGTACTGCAGATTCTGGCGGCTCATGCCAAGGGATTTTGCAGTTTGGGTAATATTGTATTCATGATGCTTCAACGCTTTTTGAATATAATAGGTTTCTGCTTCTTCCATAAATCGTTCCAGCGGTTTGATGTCGCCTCCCGTCTGGTAAAGAAAATCTGATTCTTCCTGGAGTTCCTGGCTTGAATACGTATGTTGCAGACGCTGCCTGAACCCGATTGGAAGATGATTGAAATCGATCATTTCTTCAAAACCGACCAGGTTGAATGCTCCTTCGATCACGTGTTCGAGTTCTCTTACATTTCCTGGCCATTCATATTTCAGAAAAATAGTAGAGGCTTCTTCTGTCAGTCCTCTGATATTCATGGCGAAGTGGTGATTGAACCGGCTGATGAAGAACGAAATCAGCTCTTTCAAATCTTCCTTCCGATCACGGAGAGAAGGGATGAAAATGGAAACGACACTTAATCGGTAATAGAGATCTTTTAACAGGCGGCCTTCAGCGATCGCATCGATCGGGTCTTCGTTCACCGTTGCGATCACGCGGACATCATACGGAAGATCTGAAACGCCCTGCAAGATGTTTAACAGTTTTTGCTGAAGGGAAGTGGTTAAAGAGTTGATTTCATCAAGCAGCAATGTTCCTCCCTTTGCTTGCTGAAAAAGGGTTTGGTGATTTTCTGTTCCAGACTGGCTGACTGTTCTGCCATTCCCATCGAAAAGGAGGCTTTCCAGCATATCTTCCGGCAGGGAAGCGCAGTTTTGTGCGATGAATGGACGATCGGAACGGGAGCTGCCATTGTGTATACTTTGTGCGAACAGCTCTTTTCCTGTCCCGGCTTCCCCGCAAATCAAGACAGGTGAAGAGGTGCGTGTAGCTCTTTTGCCGGTTTCGACCGCTTCCTGTAAACGAATGTTGTCACCGATGATGCTGTCAAATGTATAAAGGCTGTTCGTCCGTTTGTGCAGATTATCACGCATCATTTTCTCTAGCATCGTGACATCTCTTGCGATCTCGATCGCCCCGATCAGCACATCATCATGAAAAATCGGAAAGGTATCATTGATTGCCGTGATTTCAATTCCATTTATATTGAAGTAGGTTTGTTTGACATTGAGCGCAGGTTCCTTAGTTTTCAAGACTTGAAGAAGCGTGCTTTCTTCTTCGGAATGAAATTGAAATACATCCAGCAGGTTTTTGTCGAGGACGTCCTCGATTTCCATGCCTTCAATTTCACGCATCTTGCGGTTGTAGATGATGGTTCTGCCTTTGGAGTCGATGACATGGACACCTGATTCAAGATGTTCAGATACCTTTTCATACATATATAAACGTTTTTCAAATTCCTGCATGCTGTCTCTCTCCCCAATTAGTAAAAATCATTATTTCAGTAAAATAAAATCTATTGAAAGCGCTTAATGTAAAAATTTTAAAAAAACTCTTGAAAAAAGCAACTATCTTTTGCATTATTATAAGTGTAAGGGTTTTCTAAATGCAAATATTTTTTGCATTCCTGTTAACTAGCCTTTTCACTGAGGATGAATAATATTTTGTTTAAGGGGGGAACTGCCCAATGATTCCTTACAAGCACGAACCATTCACAGATTTCTCGGATCAAGAGAATCAGAAAGCATTCAAAGAAGGTTTAAAAGTAGTAGAAAGTTACTTGGGTCAAGATTATCCGCTCGTCATCGGCGGTGAGCGTGTTACGACTGAAGATAAGATTGTTTCAGTCAACCCGGCAAACAAAGAAGAGCTTATCGGACGCGTTTCGAAAGCAGACAAAGACCTTGCTGAAAAAGCAATGAATGTTGCCTATGACACGTTCCAGACTTGGCGCAAAGTGAAGCCTGAAATACGTGCAGACATCCTGTTCCGTGCTTCTGCTATTGTTCGTCGCCGTAAGCATGAATTTTCTGCTTTATTAACGAAGGAAGCCGGTAAACCATGGAAGGAAGCGGATGCTGATACAGCCGAAGCGATCGACTTCATGGAGTATTACGGGCGCCAGATGCTTCGAATTAAAGATGGGTTCCCTGTAGAAAGCCGTCCTGGTGAATACAACCAGTTCAATTATATTCCGCTTGGAGTAGGCGTGGTCATCTCACCATGGAATTTTGCGTTTGCGATTATGGCTGGTACAGCTGTCGCGGCCATCGTTTCGGGTAATACTGTACTTCTTAAGCCGGCTTCAACGACATCCGTTGTAGCAGCGAAGTTCATTGAAGTATTGGAAGAAGCAGGACTTCCTGCAGGTGTCATCAACTACGTTCCGGGAAGCGGTTCTGAAGTAGGAGACTACTTAGTCGATCATCCAAAGACACGCTTTATTTCCTTCACGGGTTCACGTGAAGTGGGTACGCGTATTTATGAAAGAGCCGCCGTTGTCCATAAAGGCCAAAAGTGGCTGAAGAGAGTGATCGCTGAAATGGGCGGTAAAGATACAATCGTTGTAGACAGCGAAGGGGATCTCGAACTTGCAGCACAATCCATCGTTGCTTCTGCATTCGGATTCTCCGGTCAAAAATGTTCAGCCTGCTCCCGTGCAGTCATCGTGGAAGATGTGTACGATCAAGTCCTTGAGCGTGCAGTTGAATTGACGAAAGAATTAACGGCTGGCGATCCTGTTGACAATGATCACTTCATGGGACCGGTGATCGACCAGGCGTCATTTGATAAAATCATGAGCTATATTGAAATCGGGAAAGAGGAAGGCAGGCTGATGATCGGCGGCGAAGGAGACAATTCCAAAGGATTCTTCGTGAAACCGACAATCTTTGCAGATCTTGCCCCTGAAGCCCGTCTAATGCAGGAAGAAATCTTCGGACCGGTTGTCGCATTCTCCAAAGCGAAAGATTTCGATCATGCTCTTGAGATTGCAAACAACACTGACTACGGTTTGACGGGTGCTGTCATCACGAATAACCGTGCGAAGATCGAACAGGCACGTGAAGACTTCCATGCAGGCAATCTGTACTTCAACAGGGGCTGTACGGGTGCGATCGTTGGATACCAGCCATTCGGCGGATTCAATATGTCAGGTACCGACTCCAAAGCGGGCGGACCGGACTACCTGCTTCTTCACATGCAGGCAAAAACAACATCAGAAACACTTTAATACCGCATGAAGATAAGGAGGAGCCTTTGTCAGCAGAGGCTCCATCCTTGTGCATAAGCAGTTAATCGCTGCAGGGGAAAATGAATTCCATATGCTGCAGCTTTTTTATAAAAAAAAATCAGAAGGATTTCAATCGTGAACCGCCTTCTGCCCATTCTCAGTAAGGAGGAACTTGTTATGTCAGTGAGTACACATTCGATTATTGAACAAACAGAAAAGTATGGTGCGAAAAATTATCATCCGCTGCCGATCGTGATATCAGAAGCGGAAGGCGTGTGGGTAAAGGATCCCGAAGGAACCAAGTACATGGATATGCTGAGTGCCTATTCGGCTGTGAACCAGGGTCACCGCCATCCAAAGATCATTCAAGCGCTCAAAGATCAAGCGGATCGAGTGACGTTAACATCCCGCGCATTCCATAATGATCAATTGGCACCATGGTATGAAAAGATCTGCCAGCTTACAGGGAAAGATATGGCGCTTCCGATGAATACGGGTGCCGAAGCAGTCGAAACAGCGGTCAAAACCGCTCGCCGCTGGGCATATGATGTGAAAGGCGTAGAAGAAAACAGAGCTGAGATCATCGCGTGTAACGGAAACTTCCACGGAAGAACGATGACGGCCGTTTCCCTTTCTTCCGAAGAAGAATACAAGCGCGGATTCGGACCTATGCTTCCAGGAATCAACCTGATCAATTATGGAGACCTTGATGCGCTTAAAGAAGCGATCACTCCGAATACAGCTGCATTCTTAATCGAGCCGATCCAGGGTGAAGCGGGTATCGTCATTCCGCCTGAAGGCTTCATGAAGGCGGCATATGAGCTTTGCAAAGAAAATAATGTCCTGTTCATTGCAGATGAGATCCAAGCAGGTCTTGCCCGTTCCGGTAAAATGTTTGCATGTGAATGGGAAGATGTCGATCCAGATATGTACATCCTTGGTAAAGCACTTGGGGGAGGGGTCTTCCCGATTTCCTGTGTAGTAGCAAGCACTGAAGTGCTCGGTGTATTCAATCCGGGATCACACGGTTCAACGTTTGGAGGAAACCCGGTGGCTTGTGCTGTGTCAGTCGCTTCACTTGATGTCCTGCTTGATGAAAAGCTCGCCGACCGTTCGTTTGAGTTGGGAGAATACTTCATGAGTAAACTTCGTGAGATAGATAACCCTATGATTAAGGAAGTTCGCGGAAGAGGATTATTCATCGGAGTGGAGCTTCATGAACCGGCTCGTAAATATTGTGAACAATTGAAAGAGGAAGGGCTGCTTTGTAAAGAAACGCATGACACGGTCATCCGTTTCGCTCCTCCGCTCGTCATTTCCGGGGAAGAACTTGATTGGGCCATCGCGCGCATCAAAAAAGTCCTTTCAAAGTAAGGTGGAAACATACTTGGGCGTAAGCCGGGAAATAGCGTGAAATTCACGTTTCCCCATATCTTTGAATAGATAATTAGTGTCCATGTAAAGCGCTTTAAAAAGAATGAATATTTTTTGAAATGTTAATGGTTTCGTACAAGGTAATGTGTTACAATTACTACGTTTCAGATCACATAATAAAGAGGCGAATGTTTAAAATGGGAGAAAACCTTAATCTGTTTACTTCTACACAGCATGTCATTAATGATGCTTTATCAAAACTCGGTTACTCCGAGGAAATGTATGAACTCTTGAAAGAGCCGATCCGCATGTTGACTGTCCGGATTCCGGTGCGCATGGATGATGGAAGCATCAAGGTGTTTACCGGTTATCGTGCGCAGCATAACGATGCAGTCGGTCCGACCAAGGGAGGCGTGCGTTTTCACCCTGAGGTGGATGAGGAAGAAGTAAAGGCTTTATCCATGTGGATGAGTCTAAAATGCGGGATCGTCGATCTGCCATACGGCGGAGGAAAAGGCGGGATCATATGTGATCCCCGTACGATGTCTTTCACTGAACTTGAAAAGTTAAGCCGCGGTTATGTACGTGCAATCAGTCAGATCGTAGGACCAACAAAGGACATTCCTGCACCTGACGTATATACCAACTCGCAGATCATGGCATGGATGATGGATGAGTACAGCCGTCTTCGTGAAAATGATTCACCTGGTTTCATCACCGGGAAACCGATCGTGCTTGGCGGTTCTCAAGGTCGTGAAAAAGCAACGGCTCAAGGGGTGACCATCTGCATCGATCAGGCAGCGAAGAAGCGGGGCATTGACATCAAGGGTGCACGCGTCGTCATCCAGGGATTCGGAAACGCAGGAAGCTTCCTGGCGAAATTCATGCATGATGCAGGCGCAAAGGTGATAGCCATCTCTGATGCTCACGGTGCACTTCACGATCCTGCAGGGCTGGATATTGATTATCTATTGGACCGCCGTGACAGTTTCGGGACCGTCACAACATTATTCGAAAACACGATCTCGAACAAAGAACTATTGGAGCTTGATTGTGATATCCTTGTTCCGGCAGCGATATCGAATCAAATCACTGAAAAGAATGTTCATGACATTAAAGCATCCATTGTGGTAGAAGCTGCAAATGGTCCGACTACTCTTGAAGCAACGCGCATCCTATCTGAAAGAGGGATCCTGCTTGTTCCCGATGTACTGGCAAGTGCAGGGGGAGTAACGGTATCCTACTTCGAGTGGGTTCAGAATAATCAAGGGTATTACTGGTCTGAAGCAGAAGTAAACGAGAAACTTGAAGCTAAACTTATTGATGCTTTCAACAATGTATACGAAACATCCCAGAATCGCCGGGTCAATATGCGCCTTGCCGCATACATGGTCGGCGCACGCAAGATGGCAGAGGCATCAAGATTCAGAGGTTGGGTATAACCCCGTTAAATAAAAAGGAACCTGTCTTCGATTTTAATCGGAGGCAGGTTCTTTCGTTTTTCAGTGGTTAACATACGTATTAATCCGGTCATTCATGCTATATTTAATATAAATTTATTTTATATGAATCGCAGGAGGGATCTTATTGACTGCAGTAATCGAAGAAGCATCCCGGGAAGCCATACAATCCGCAGTAGACAAGCAGAAACAATTTTACAAAGAAGGGAAGACGAAGCCCCTCGATGTCCGAAAGCAGACGCTTGAAAAACTGGCTGATGTCATAAAAGAAAATGAAAAAGAAATCCTGCTCGCTTTAAAGCAGGACCTGAATAAATCCGAAATGGAGACCTATACAACTGAAATCGGAATCCTCCTCGAAGAGATCCGGTTCACATTGAAGCATATCGACGAATGGTCTGCCCCCGTTAAAGTAAAAACGGCGAAAACGCACGTCGGATCCAAAGCGTATAAAGTACCGGAGCCATACGGGGCAGCGCTCATCATCGCTCCTTGGAATTATCCTTTGCAACTTGCCCTCTCGCCGATCATAGGGGCCATTGCTGCTGGGAATACAGCGATCATAAAGCCTTCGGAGCTGACGCCGCATACGTCCAACCTGATTACGGGTCTGATCGATTCACATTTTGATCCGGAATATATTACTGTCATTGAAGGCGGCGTAGAAACGACACAGCTGCTTTTGGAACAGTACTTTGATTATATTTTCTTCACTGGAAGTGTGCCGGTGGGCAAAGTAATCATGGAAGCGGCAGCGAAGCAGTTGATTCCGGTCACGTTAGAACTCGGGGGAAAAAGCCCGTGTATCATAGACGAAACAGCCAATGTTCCTCTTGCTGCTAAACGGGTCGCTTTCGGTAAAGTGACGAATGCGGGGCAGACATGTGTGGCCCCTGATTATCTTTTCATTCACAAAGAAGTAAAGGAAGAATTCATACAGGAATTCCAGAAAGCCATTATGGGATTTTACGGAAAGAATCCACTTACGAATGACACGTACGGAAGAATCGTGAATGAGCGTCACTTCAATCGATTGACAGGCTACCTTCAGGACGGTGATATTTTGACAGGCGGCAGTGTCGATCATGCGAGTCTTAAAATCGAACCGACCCTTATGGTCCCGAAAGACGATACCGTCCCGGTCATGCAGGATGAAATTTTTGGGCCGATATTTCCGTTGATGGAATATGAAGATCTCGACGAAGTTATCAGGTTTATCAATGACCGCCCAAAGCCGTTGGCGCTTTACTTATTTACAAGCGAAGATCATGTGTCCGATAAAGTGAACAATTCCATCTCATATGGAGGAGGCTGCGTGAATGACACACTCATGCATCTGGCGACTCCCTATCTTCCCTTCGGCGGAGTTGGCGAAAGCGGAATCGGCAATTATCACGGAGAATCAAGCTTTGCGGCGTTTTCCCATTACAAAAGCATTTTGAAACAAACAACCAAATTTGATTTCAGTTTCAGATATCCCAATGCTAAATTTGGATTGAAGGTACTGAAAAAACTTCTGAAATGATATGGAGGCGGCTCACTATTAGAGGGGAGCCGCTTTTTTCGATTTTGCCGGAGGATCATATATGGAGGCGGTCTGCACTTTAACAAATAAAAAAAGGGGCCATCCCCATTTTATTTTAAAGCAATGAGAGTGGCCCTTTATCTTCAGACTAGCGTGTTGGTTCTGTATGTGGCTCTCTTTCAATCTCTTCTGTTGGTTTGAATAATAATCCAAGATTTATGAGACCGGCGATTCCTACTAAACCGTAGATGATACGGGATAAAGCAGAATCTTGTCCACCGAAAATGGCCGCTACAAGGTCAAATTGGAAGAATCCGATCAGCCCCCAGTTAATGGCACCGATAATCGTTAGAACCAAAGCAATACGTTGAATTCCACTCATGTCATTTTTCCTCCTTAAACAATGGCTCATTTATAAGGTGTCCAACCTTTTTATTCTTATTCCAGCCAAGAAAGTTTTTCTGTGTGCAAGTTCTTTGCATTTTGGGAAAGATATATTCGATAATAGAATGGTGGATGAATCGGTTTTCCGTCAGTCAGGGAACCCGTCATTATTAAAGGAGGTAACAAAAAGATGAATACTTTTACTTTTTATAATCCGACTAAGCTGATTTTTGGTAAGGGTCAAGTTGAACAATTGAAAGATTTGGTACCTCAATATGGAAAGAAAGTGCTTCTGGTTTATGGCGGAGGAAGCATTAAACGTAATGGCCTGTATGATGAAGTGGTAACCATTTTAAATAGTATTGATGCACAAGTGCATGAGCTTCCCGGTGTAGATCCGAACCCGCGTCTTTCTTCTGTGAGAGAAGGGGTCAAAATCTGTAAAGATAACGATATCGACTTCCTGCTTGCTGTCGGCGGCGGAAGTGTCATCGATTGTACAAAAGCGATTGCAGCCGGAGCGAAGTATGACGGAGATGCATGGGATCTTGTCACGAAGAAAGCCGCTGCCCACGAAGCACTTCCGTTCGGAACAGTGCTGACGCTTGCTGCAACAGGATCTGAAATGAATGCAGGATCCGTTATCACAAATTGGGAAACCCAGGAGAAATACGGTTGGGGAAGCCCTGTGACTTTCCCGCAGTTCTCGATCCTGGATCCGGTGAACACGTTCACGGTTCCTAAAAACCACACTGTTTACGGTATGGTTGATATGATGTCTCACGTATTTGAACAGTATTTTAACGATGCAGCAAACACACCTTTACAGGATCGTATGTGTGAAAGCACATTAAGAACGGTTATCGAAGCGGCTCCTAAATTGCTCAATGACCTTGAGAATTATGAGCTTCGTGAAACGATCCTTTACTCAGGTACGATCGCGTTAAATGGAATGCTTCAAATGGGCTATCGCGGAGACTGGGCTAGCCACAACATCGAGCATGCGGTATCAGCTGTGTATGATATCCCTCACGCCGGCGGTCTTGCAATCCTCTTCCCGAACTGGATGAAACATAACCTGAAGGTGAATCCATCACGCTTTGCCCAAATGGCCGAGCGCGTGTTTGATGTCGATCCGACTGGAAAAACGGATGAAGAAACTGCACTTGAAGGAATCAGCAAGCTCCGTGAATTCTGGAGCTCAATCGGTGCCCCGTCAAGTCTTGCCGACTATGAAATCGACGACAGCAAACTGGACGTCATGGCCGACAAAGCAATGATTAATGGAGAATTCGGCAACTTCAACAAGCTGAACAAACAAGACGTTCTTTCCATTTTGAGAGCCTCTTTATAATATTCCATCTGAAAAGGGCAGCTTTTATGGCTGCTCTTTTTTTCAGCAGGAAACGTCCATTTATAAAAAAATTTAGATGAGTGCGCTTTCAAAAAGGGGGCGTTCTTGATTATCGTCTCAGCATCCGATAAAGTGAGATAGAAGAAAAATATTTTAATCGGAGGATGGTTATGACACACATTCGTTTTGATTATTCAAAAGCGCTATCGTTTTTTGGGGAACATGAACTTACATACTTAAGTGATGCAGTGAAAGTTGCACATCATTCATTACACGAACAAACAGGTGCAGGAAATGACTTCCTGGGATGGGTCGATCTTCCTGTAGATTACGATACAGAAGAATTTTCCCGGATTCAGAAATCTGCTGAAAAAATCAAGAGTGATTCTGATGTCCTGCTCGTCATCGGAATCGGCGGATCTTATCTGGGAGCGCGTGCTGCGATCGAAATGCTGAATCACAGTTTTTACAATGCCCTTCCTAAAGAGAAACGGTCAACTCCGCAGGTACTATTCCTTGGGCAGAATATCAGCTCTACTTACATGAAAGATTTGATGGATCTTCTAGAAGGAAAAGATTTCTCGATCAATGTGATTTCGAAATCAGGTACAACAACCGAGCCGGCGATTGCTTTCCGGATCTTCCGTAAGATGCTTGAAGAGAAGTATGGTGTGGAAGAATCGCGCAAACGTATTTACGCGACAACGGATAAATCGAAGGGTGCCCTCAAAACACTGGCAAACGACGAAGGCTATGAAACATTTGTCGTACCGGATGATGTAGGCGGTCGTTACTCTGTCCTTACAGCAGTAGGATTGCTTCCGATTGCTGTAAGCGGAGTTGAAATCGAACAGATGATGAAGGGTGCTGCAGAGGCACGCGAAGACTTCAGCAAGTCTGAACTGACTGAAAACCCTGCTTATCAATACGCAGTTGTACGGAATGTTCTTTACAACAAAGGAAAGACAATCGAAATGCTGATCAACTATGAGCCGGGATTACAATATTTCTCCGAGTGGTGGAAGCAGTTGTTCGGCGAAAGTGAAGGAAAAGACCAGAAAGGGATTTTCCCTTCATCGGCTAACTTCTCGACAGATCTTCACTCTCTTGGACAATATGTGCAGGAAGGCCGCCGCGATCTGTTTGAGACAGTCATCAAAGTTCAGGAACCCCGTCACGAGTTGAAGATTGAAAAAGCGGACAGTGATCTTGACGGTCTGAACTATCTGGCAGGCGAAACGGTTGATTTTGTAAATAACAAAGCATTCGAAGGAACCCTCCTGGCTCATACCGATGGAGGAGTACCGAACCTGATCGTGGAAATTCCGGCGATGGATGCTTACACATTTGGCTACCTGGTTTACTTCTTCGAAAAAGCTTGTGCGATGAGCGGATATCTTCTTGGCGTCAATCCATTTGATCAGCCAGGAGTTGAAGCATATAAAGTGAACATGTTTGCGCTTCTTGGGAAACCTGGATTTGAAGAAAAGAAAGCAGAACTCGAAAAACGTCTAAAATAAATGTCATCATATAGAGCGCGGGAGGTTCGATTCTCCGCGCTCTTTTTTTATACAAAAAAAGTATAAGTATCATTTGAGAATTGTCCAGTTCCGGGGCGGGCTTAGAGGCTCGAGACATAAGCCAGGCCATCCAAAAAGGCAAAGAACGCCTTTATGGCTGCCCTGTCTTATGCTTGTCTCCTCTGAGCGAGCCGCCTCCGCTTTTCTATTGTCCAGCTACAGGGCTTAGAGGCGGATGTCATAAGCCAAATCGACCAAGAAGGCAAAGAACGCCTTCATGGCCAATTCGTCTTATGCCATCCGCCTCTGGCAAAGCCCTTCCGCTTTTCTATTGTCCAGCTCCGGCGGCTAGAGGCTCGAGACATAAGCCATTGCATCCAAAAAGGCAAAGAGCGCCTTTATGGCTGCCCTGTCTTATGCTTGTCGCCTCCGCTTTTCTTATACATTTTTCCTCTCCTTTAGGAAAAACTACTCCTAAAGAAAGGGGTATGATTTGAGTGATTGAGCTTACATCGACTATTGAAGGTAAACATTATGAACTGTACAAGCTTGAACAGCTTCTTAAACCGCTCGGCTATACAATCGGCGGTAATTGGGAGTATGACCATGGCTACTTTGATTATAAGATCGACGACGAGGTTGGCTATCAATTCCTGCGTGTTCCTTTCAGGTCGGTTGACGGGCAGCTGGATTCGAGAGGTGCAACGGTTGAATTTGGGAAGCCCTTCCTGCTTGGGCATAAGTATCAAAGGGGGATCGATGATTTTGCCACTGCCGGGGATTTCTCGGGGACGGTTAATCAATTTTCCGAGCCTGTAGATCCGGATTCAAGCCTGCCCGACAAGTACGTTGATATCGGCAAGGAGCTTGTTAAGGAACTTGAGGAAACCATCAAGGCAGACTAAATGTCCAGAATTTAATCCATTCAAAAAAAGCTGGCTCCGATTGATGGTAGTCCAGCTTTTTGATACTTTCGGACTTAATTTGTGATGACAAGCAGTTCGTCATTTGCTTCCACGAGCGTTGTCAAAGGGGGATTCACTGATGTCTCCTCTCCTTTTTTGATTCCGAGCAGAATGATATTTTTTTGCAGGAGCCTATTGCTTATGCTCTGAAATGTTTCATTGATACAATCATCAGTCACGGCCACAAGCTGCAAGTGATTGCCTCTAAGATGATTCAGGAGTTTCAGGATCGCCTTTGACATTCCTTGTGAGATGATGCTGTTGATCATGACATAGCTTGTCTGCATATTGGTTTGAATCACTTCGTCCGCTCCCGCCCGCTCAGCATTTACGACCTGTTCCTTCTGGAGGATTTCCACGACGGTATAGACATCGGGATGATTGCCTTTAACCGCGAGCAGCGTGAGGACCGTGTGCATATCGGCTTCCATTTCATTGCGATTCGGATCGGCTGTAATGATGGCGATCGAGGCTTCATGCATACTGGCTTTCTGAAGCACTTTATCCTTAAATGGTGTTCCTTTTATGAAGTGGATATGATGGTTGCGGTAAGGATTTTGTTGGAGTGTTTCGTCAATCAGGATGATCTGTCCTCGGAAATGAAGGGAGCTCAACTGGGAGATGATCTCCCTTGTTCGTTCATTCCAACCGATGATCACCACATGATCCTTTCCCTTGAACGTTGCTTTTCCTTCTATATACGCATTTTGCGACATGACTGTATTCGTAGCCAGCGTAATGAAATAGGTAGATAGAAAACCGGCACCGACAAGGATGAGTACAACTCCAAATATCCTCCCCCCGGTTGATGCAGGTACAAAATCTCCATACCCGACAGTTGACATCGTAATGACTGCCCACCATATCCCATCAAAATAAGAGGGGAATGTGTCCGGTTCGATAAAGTGAATGAGAATCCCGAATATGGTCATCAGACTTATGGCAATGAGAAAAATCCGCACTAATAAAGGCCAGCGCAGGAATTGATGAAACATTTGCTGAACCATTCATCCAGCCTCCTTTTCTATCCGCACTGACCATTATTTCCTATTTAGGCGTATCTCATAACTAATCCAGCCATTCTTTCTTTAACATACTATACATATATGCATCATACATGGTATCTTCCTGCAGGATGTATTCACGGAGCAAACCTTCGCGGCGGAAACCAAGCTTTTCCACGACCCTGGATGACGCTTGATTATTCGGGACGATGACTGCTCCAATGCGATTCATTTCCCTATCGATAAAAAGATATGTAATGAGCGGTTTTAACGCTTCGCCCATAATTCCGTTCCCCCAGTAATCCGGGTGTAGATCATATCCAATTTCACAGCGTTTGTAGGATTTCGCAATCCCATGAAATCCGCATGTACCCATCATCTTGTCCGAGCTTTTGTCCACAATCGCCCAGCGCATCGGCCCACCGACTTCGAACTGCTTTTCGAAGTTATCCACCATTTTCTCTGCAACCTCTTTAGAAGAGATGGGACTCATTCCGAAGTACTGCAGGACTTCCCTAGAAGTATAATGTTCAAATAAAAAACTGACGTCTTCATTCGTGATCTGCCTTAAGATCAGGCGCTCCGTTTCAAAGATTGGATAAGTTGTCGTTGTCATCTTCATCTCTCCTTTAGGCTCTTTTCGCATACATTGTTGCTTTACACACAAGAAATACCGGAACTTGGGTATTTTCGATGGTAAGTCTGTCTCTTGTTTAAGCTTGAGTGTGAAAAGAGCACGTCTGCAAGCTGCACTAGGAATACTAGACAATGTCCGAAAAGCAATCATTTTTCAGAAAACAGCTCTCCTTTAAAAAGAGTATATCATGAGTATATTAGAAAATAAGAAAAATTTCGAATAGCGGGAATTTATCCATGATACTGATATGTTATGGGAGGCTGAATATGTAAAGCATTGATAAGTTTCACAATCGTCCAGGTTCCTAACCTTGGACCTTTTGGAGCATGTTTGGCCACCAATGGAGGCGGGTACTACAAGCGTAAGCCATCAACTTGAAAATAGGAGTGTTGCATGATGAACGTTCATTTTTGTATAGAAGGACATACAGAGATTTTTCACCAGCAGGAGTTTGAGGACATTATGCCATTATTGAAAATGAAAGAGGCGGGGACTCTTCTGACGTTTAAGGACCACCGGGGAGACGAAAACTTTATAGAGGGCAGGATCATTAAAACCTCATTTGAAACACAGCTGGATTATGACAAGGAGATCATAGATCAAATCCTTGTTGTCCATTTATACGTTGAGAAAGAAGAAACTAATACAGATTCATAAACGAACGAGAATGATTCAATTTCACATCCCGCCTGTTTTCATACTTTTTTACTAGTATTCTATTGAAAAATACAATAAATGGAATTATGCTAAGGAAGTATTGTAATTTGTAAAAAGTGGAATGACAGGGGGATGACAAATTGGGAAACGCATGGGGAAATGGAATGAAAGCAATCCTTACGATTGCGTTGGTCTTTTCAGCGATGACGGTCATTGAAACTACAGCTTCGGCAGCCGAGGACTACAACAGGAGCATTGAAGGGCCACCGGGTGGATATGGAAGTCTATCTTGGGAATATGAGGGGATTAAGAGAACAGTCTCTTATGTTATTTACAATTACTCTGATACGAGTGAGCAATATTGGAAAAAAGTTTATTATGATAAAAACAATAACTATGTTAGAACAGCCTACGGAGAAAAATAAACAAAAAATGATTATGTCCTTCGACATAATCATTTTTTAGCGTTCAATTCTTGAACGATTCTGCAATTTTCTTCAGTTCTGCTTTTCCCAATGTGACGTCCGATTTGCGGGGGTTATAGCCCATGGAATAGAAGATACCGTCCTTGTACCAAGTAAGATGGCTCGTTCTCCATTCGCGGTTGTCCCGGTAGCTGCCGGTCACATCACCTATTTTCACAGGTTCATACATGGCTGGGATGCCGGATTCAAGTCCAATATCCATACTGATCGTCAACCTTTGTTTCTCGGGTCCCGTCAATTTAACGGAAAACGTATCAAATCCATCTTCCTGGGTCGCTTTGTAGGTTCGATCCACAACTTCAAAAGGAACTACGGTCGGCAATTTGATTTTTTCACTCCACTTTGTATCTTCTTCATCGACATGGAGCTCCAGCTGGTAAAATTCTGCTTGACTGGCATTTTCCCCGTCTTGGAGGAATCCAAGCTGGCTTACGCCGAAATAAACAAACATGGTAAGGCAGGCAAGCATAAATATGGCTGACGTGACCGGTGCAAGAACAGGCTTCTTCCAAAAGGAAATCTCCTTCTTGCCTGAATGGATCTCATCTAAAATATTCCTTCTCATTTTTTCAGTGAATCCATGATTCTTGAACGTTTCTTCTTTCATCATTCCACGCAGACGACTCAATTCATCCATTGTTATACACCTCACTGTTCTGGTATGCGGCTCCCAACAATTTTCGGCCTTTCGATAAACGCGTCTTGACTGTGTTGATGTTCAAATCCATGCATTCTGCAATTTCAGCCAGCTTCATTTCTTCAAAATAAAATAAAAAGATGATTTCCCGATATTTAACCGGCAGGGATAATAGATTCTTGATGAGTTCGCTGTTGGTTTCTTCCTCAATGAGAGTTTGTTCAGGGGTGCCGAATTTCCCTTTCACCACATCATTGATCGTATTCGTGAAAGAGATCATCCGCGTATCCCACCGTCTCAAGTAATCCTTGCAATGATTGATCGCCATTCTTACAATCCATGTCTTAAGGGAAGACTCCTCCCGAAAGGTATCCATCTTTTTATAAAACTTCACAAACACTTCCTGCGTAAGGTCTTCGGCCAGGCTGTGGTCCTTCACGTAGGAATACACTATGTAATAAATATCGCTGCCATACTCTCTCATTGCTTTCTCAAGAATGAGATCCCTTGATGAGTAAGGTAAGGCTTCGTTTTGATTTTCCTGCAAAAAATCACCTGCTTTCGTCCTTACCATTCTACCAATTTGACGCAGTGCATTGGGGGAAAGTTTTGAAATTTGTGGAAAATATTCGATGGGCAATGAATCTTTTTTCAATTGTCAAACGTAGAAAAGAGTAGAGCAGCCTTCTGAGGAATAGGATAGTGATGTGGATGGAAGATGGCCCCTTCTCCCGGCAGGCTGTTGTCGTGTGGCATTATTAGATAATAAGGGGGAATTCCAAATGCGGACAAGCAGTATCATTCTCACAGCGATTATGGCGGGAATCTATTCCGGGGTATTAGATGGATTTGAAGAAAACTGGGGGCTTTCACCCATTGCGAGCGTCCTTATCTTAATCGTCATGACGCTTTGTACAGGTCTCATCTTTAATAACATTCTTCTCAAACGAGTGAATTAACGAATTGTTTTACATAAGATAAGTCCCTATTAAGGGGCTTATTTATTTTTGTCATTCCCTGCCCAATATATATAATTTGAAACTTGTTAAATCATTTCTATTACGAAGTTGCAAATAGTCCAATGGGTTGTTAAATTATTAAAAATGTGCAACTTTAATAATAGTGATATTTATTAATGGGAAGGGGAGTGGGGTTCATGAAGATACAATCTTGTTGTTCTGCATCGAGAGGAAGCCATGATAAAGATAGTACGAAAATAAATCCTCAGGGTACTTATTTATCCAGTAAATCAAACCATCTTCGACATGATGAAGATTTGGTTCAGCTTCCAGGCGGGGAATTTCTCATGGGAACCAATGAAAATATCGGATATCCGAAAGATGGAGAGGGTCCGATTCGAAAAGTACATGTAAAACCTTTTGCGATGGATCGTTATTCCGTGACGAATAGGCAATTTAAAGAATTTATTGATGAAACAGGTTATGTGACAGAAGCAGAAAAGTTTGGCTGGTCTTTTGTTTTCCATTTACTTGTTTCAGAAAATGTAGAAAAAAGAGTAACAAAGTTTGTAAGAGAAACACCCTGGTGGTTTGTAGTGGAAGGAGCCAATTGGAAACAGCCTGAAGGACCAGGTTCAACCATTGAGAATTGGTTGAATCATCCTGTCGTTCATGTTTCATGGAATGACGCCATGGCTTATTGTAATTGGTCTGGAAAAAGATTACCAACAGAAGCTGAATGGGAATATGCGGCTCGAGGCGGCATGGTCAGTAAAAGATATCCATGGGGGAATGAGCTCAAATTGAAAGGTGAGCATCAGTGTAATATTTGGCAAGGGAAATTTCCTGACAATAATACAGCAAAAGATGGATATAGATCAACAGCTCCGGTAGATTCCTATTCACCGAATGGATTTGGCTTATATAATGTATCCGGGAATGTTTGGGAGTGGTGTGCTGATTGGTTTAATAATAAGCATCCAAAAACTGAGATAATAATGAATCCAACTGGACCTGAAGAAGGAATGGCTAAAGTAATGAAAGGCGGTTCGTATCTTTGTCATAAATCTTACTGTAATCGATATCGAGTCGCTGCAAGAACAGCTAACACCCCAGATAGCTCAACTGGGAATATTGGATTTAGGTGTGCTGCTGACATACAAGATTGATAAATTCGTTCATTGGAATATCCCTGTACGTAATTAAATTATAACCATCATTTGAAATAAGATATTGTAATCGTTTTTAATTTGGATTAAAATTAGATTATTGAAACGTTTCAAAACAAGAGCGATTTTGTTTGAATGTATCTGATACAAGTAAAAGGAATGAACCGAATGCCTACTTTAAAGGATGTAGCGAAAGAAGCCAATGTCAGTGTATCAACAGCATCTTATGCAATTAACGGCAGCTCACTTATTACAAAAGAAACCAAAGAGAAAGTTCTGAGTGCTGCAAAGAAGATTGGATATCGTCCCAATGCAAGTGCAAAAAACTTAAAGAAAAATAAAAGTGAGATAATTGGATTTTTCTTAAGTGGATTCAAAGGACCTTTCTTTAACGAGATATTAGAGGGGGTTCAGGATATTGTCATTAAAAATGGATATGAAATGGTAGTGTGTGCCTCGAATAGTAAACATAGATTATTAGTTGAAAGCTACGTAGATGGGGCCATTATTTTGAATTTCCATTTGGATGATTATACAATCGATTTCCTTGCCAATGAGAAAATGCCTATCGTCACACTAGATCGTGAAATGAATAACCCATATATTAAGAATGTCCTGTTGCAAAACAAAACAGGGATTGATTTTGGAGTAAAACACCTGGCCGATAATGGACATCGAAGAATTGGTTTTATAGGCGGGTCTTATGATTCTTACGACGGTGAAATGCGCCTTGCAGGATTTAAAGAATCATTAAAAAAGTATAACTTGATTTTAAATGAAAATGATGTCATTCGAGCAGAATTCACCGAAATTAGCAGCTTGCTGGTTATGGATCAATATATTAAAGAAAATGAAACCCGGCCAACTGCATTTATATGTGCTAACGATGAAATGGCAATGGGTGCCATCAAGGCATTGCAGCAAAATGGTATAAGTGTACCAAAAGATATTGCTGTTGTTGGATTTGATGATATTGAGCTTTCTAAACATTTCGATCCACCATTATCAACTATACGAATACAAAAGAAATTATGGGGAAAAACTGCTGCAGAAGCATTGTTTAAAATGCTGGACAAGCAGTATGATTTCAATCCTCCTGAAGTTCCAATTGAATTTATTCACCGCTCATCAAGCTAAAGAGCGGTGGATTTTATAAAGATCCTATTAGAGAAGAGAGTAATTAGTAGATTGAATATTTTTTTCGTGAAGATTGTAAACGCATTCATCCGGGAGAATGTATCAAGGAGATCAAATGTGAAGTTTTTTTTAGCTATCTATTGAAACGATACAATAGAATGGGTTGCTTAAAATATACTCCCAAAAAGATTAAAAATTTCCCTTTGTAGTAGTATCTATTTCTTTATAGACAGGAACGGATGCCATAATTTATCCATTATGGAGGTGTTTATTTAGTATTTTGATGGTGTCGGTCTGTTTAATAGAGATATAGTTTTCAATACTTAAGTCCTATTATAATATAAACTGTTTTGAATTGGTAATAATTAGCCTTAACTAGTTGATGCAAGTAAAAATTAAAGGGGTGCAATTAGATGAAAAAGTTGATTCTATTACTAACAGTTTTCTCGCTTAGCTTAATTTTTAGTGCTTGTAGTTCTGAAAAGTCATCGAATGATAAGGATAAGAAGGATACTGGGAACAAAGAGGAAGTCACGATTTCTGTTGCAAGCTGGAGATTGGGACCTGAGGAAGACAATAATCTTGAGAGACAGATGATTAAGGCATTCGAAGAAGAATATCCTCATATCAATGTTGAAATCAATGAGTCGATTGCAGATCCATGGAATGACTCTTTAGCTACTGCTGCAAGTGCAGGTAAACTGCCGGATGTTTTTGAAATATCAAATATTCCAGTTTCGTTATCAAATGACTGGTTATACGATGTAAGTGATCTGGTAGAAGGTGATGAAGACTTTGAAAAGATTTCTGAATCGGTTAAAAAGAGTCTTACTCATAATGATTCTGTCATCGCTCTTCCTTCTGGTCAACATTTCTTAGGTTACTATGTCAATAAAAGTCTATATGATGAAGCCAATCTGAATGCACCAGAATATGGTATGACAATTGATGAATTTTCAAATTCTGTTCGAGATATTTCGGATATCAACAATGGGATTATTGGGTTAAATCAGCCATTCTCTCTTGTTGAATGGTATCCTGTAGCTGCCAATGATGATATGGGGATGTTCACATACAAAGATGGCCAAGTTAATTTGAATAGCAATGAGTTTATCAGCGGTGTAAATTTTGCCAATAGTCTTGTTTCGAATAATTATGTATTTTCTTCATTAACAGATGATCAAAAATCAAACTTTAATGGTGAGAATCCAGCTGAAGTTTGGGGACAAGGTGATTTAGGACTTAGATGGGATGGTACTTGGGCTGTAAATGGGATTAATGAATCTTCTGACTTTGAGTGGGATTTCGTTGGGATCCCTGGTGGGAAAACAGTAGTTGTAAATGATTTTATGGGGATTTCTAAATCTACTGAACATCCAGAAGAAGCCTATTTATTTACTAAATTCATGACATTCGGCAAAGAAGGATTTATGAAACGATTAGAGATCGCTGATGAAAAAGGCATCACATTAAGCTCGCTGCCAATTTCGACAGATCAAGAGATTCTTGATGAGTTTTTCTCAAGAATGGATGTACCTGGAGTCCTTAAGGCGTATGAAAATATCGATGGTGCAGTTGTTAACTTGCCGAAAATAGTCCCAGGATATACTGATGCACGCTGGGATGCCCCAACAGGAGTTTCAATCAGTGACGAAATACCAAATGCTACAATCGGTCAACTGATCGATGCAAGTGTAAAAGGCGATGTAAAAATAGAAGATTACATTTCTCAAGTCAATGAAATGTCAAACAAAAAACTTCAAGAAGGATCAGAAGCACTTAATTAAGTGATAACAGGTTGAGGGAGGTAATGATATGAAATGTAAGGCTTTGTTAGGGGCACTATTATTACTGTTATTAGTACCAAACACGATTTTTCATGCTGCAGGGAATGAGGTTTTGAAAAAGTCGCCCGAACAATTAGTAGAGCCTCATTATCGTCTTATCCTCAACGAATGGGAGAAAAAAAATATTGATAGCACTGCTCAGTTTGAGCGTGCTATCTCTCCTGATTCATTTGAAAATATAGATGAAGATCAGCTATTATCTGATTCAAAAAGCTATGGCTACGGTGATCGTGTAGTTTACTGGGATAATGAGGATACGGTAAGTTTACAAGTGGAAGTAGATAAAGCAGGGTTGTATGAAATTGGATTTGATTATTTTCCGCTTGGTGATTTGCTTATGCCAATAGAGGGTGCTATCAAAGTTAATGGGGAATATCCATTTTTCGAAAGTAGACGCATAGTTTTTCCTGTCAACTGGGAAAATGAAACGGAGAAATTTGCAACCGACAGACATGGGAATGAAATTATTCCAAAACAACAACCAATCAAAGAGTGGAACCATATAAAGGCAGCGGACACTAATCATTACTACTCAAGACCGCTTAAATTTTATTTAGAAGAAGGAATAAACACGCTTTCTTTAACAAACCTGAGAGGGGAAATGCTCCTGGGGAGAGTGTCCATTACCTCACCGGAAGATGTACCTGATTATGAAGAATACATAGGTTCAGCAGACAAAACAGCAGTTTCAGGGCTGCAAACGTATGAAGCAGAACATCCCCTGGAAAAAAACAGTTCGTATATCCGACCTGTTGCCACAGATAAAGTATCAATTGTTCCATATGATTCAAAACGACTCCTTCTGAATTCTTTTGGGGGGGAATCGTGGAGTGAATCAGGACAAACCGTAACTTGGGAAATAAATGCCGAAGAAGAGGGATATTATCATCTTTCGTTTAAAGCATTTAATAATAAATCAACAGGGGCACCTGTTTTCCGCACTCTATTACTGAATGGATCTATCCCTTTCAAAGAAGTGGAACACTATCGATTTAAGAATAGTAAGAAATGGTATAATGAAACGTTTAGCGATGAGAACGGAAACCCGTATTTGTTTCATTTAAAGAAAGGTAAAAACAAGCTTACTCTAAAGGCCGATGCATCCCCTTTCGGAAAGACTATTTATACAATAGACGAAGTCATGAAAGGGATTGAAGATCTTTCATTATCGATTCGAAAGTTAACTGGAAATCAACTTGATCAAAACCGGGATTGGAATATTAGTGAATACCTCCCGGGTATTGAAGAGAAATTGAAAAAATGGGCTGGATTATTGGAAAAAGAAAACGATTACCTTGTTGAAGTAAGTGGCGGGCAGGAATCGACAGAAAGTGTTTCTTTACAAATAAGTGCAGACAAATTAACTTCGTTATCTGAAAATTCAGATGAAATCCCGTACAGATTATCTGAGTTATCGGAAGGATCAAACTCAGCTGCACAATTATTAGGAAAACTAATGATAGATTTACAGAAACAACCACTCCTTTTAGATCGTTTCTATATTCATGGGGAAGAAGAACTTCCTGAGGTAAGTGCCGGTATCTTTGCTAAATTGAAGAATACTGTAACGAATTTTATTCAATCATTCTCAGGAGAAAATCTAGCAACATCTGAGGTAGAAGAGGGGACAATTGAAGTTTGGGTTAATAGACCCAGACAGTATGTAGATCTATTACAAAATATGCTTGATCAAAACTTTACTCCGGAGACAGGAATCAAAGTAAAACTCTCTCTGATGCCGGATGAAAGAAAGCTTATTTTAGCCAGTGCTGCGAATTCTCAGCCGGATTTAGCCCTGGGTATAAGTAACTGGCTTCCTTATGAGCTGGCCATTCGCGGAGCTGCTGTCGATTTAAGGCAATTTGAAGATTTTCCTGAAATGGGACGACAGTTTTCCCCTGGAGCATTTCTTCCGCTTATTGTCGATGAAGAAGTATACGCTTTACCTGAAACACAAGACTTCTTTGTTCAATTTTACCGGAAAGACATATTGAATTCTCTGGACATACCAGTCCCTGATACATGGAATGACGTAGTAAATATCCTGCCTGAGCTTCAGAGGTATGGCATGAACTATTACACTCCCATTGCTGGTGCGGTCGCATTTAAGCCTTTTCAGGCAACAGCTCCGTATATTTACCAATTCGGCGGTGACTTATACAAAGAGGATGGGATAGGTACCCGTATCGATAGTGAAGAATCCCTGAGTGGCATTCAATTCATGACTGAATTAAATACGATTTATAGTACTCCGTTACAAGTACCGAATTTTTATAATCATTTCAGGTATTCAACATTACCAATCGGAATCGGTTCATTTAACGAATTTGTTCAGCTTACAGCTGCCGCTCCAGAAATTTCCGGATGGTGGGACATATCACTTCATCCAGGAGTAAAACAAAAAGATGGGACAGTGGACAGATGGGCAACCGGTTCTGCGCAGGCATCCATGGTATTTGAAGGAGATCATAAGAACAAGGCTTGGCAAGTCTTGAAATGGTGGATGTCAGAAGAAACCCAAACAGAATTTGCAAGAACTTTGCAAACTCAATATGGACCTGAGTACATGTGGAACACGGCAAATCTTAATGCATTCAGTCAATTGCCATGGCCTGAAAACTTCAAAGAAACAATATTGGCACAATGGGAGTATTTAAGGGAAGTTCCGAAAACTCCTTATTCTTATATGGTAGAAAGAGAGATCAGTAATGTTTGGAATAAAGTAGTTTTTGATGGGGAGAATACCCGCTCAGCGGTTGATGATTCCGTTGTGACAATTGACCGTGAAATGCGGCGTAAATTAGAGGAATTCGGTTATATAGAAAATGGAAAAGTTGTAAAACCTTATCGAATTCCAACCATTGAAAAGGTTGAAAGGTGGCTGGGAACCGATGATGAAAAATAAACAAAATTTAAGTACTTCAATTTTTCTGGCACCTTATATGATCATGTTTTTCACTTTCATTATTTTACCAGTCGCTGCAGCCGTTGCATTATCTTTTACGTATTTTAATGCAATCGAGATGCCGACCTTTATCGGGCTGGCAAACTATGTAAATGTGATTACGCAGGATGCTGTTTTTATGCAATATGTCCTGCCTAATACTCTTACCTTTGCATTCATTGTAGGGCCAGGTGGTTACGTTCTTTCGTTCATCTTAGCTTGGCTGCTGGCGCAAATTTCAAAAGTACCGAGGACAATCCTTGCCTTGATTATTTATTCCCCTTCCATGACTGCCGGGGTCGCCATGGGGGTGGTTTGGAAAATCATCTTCAGTGGTGACGAAGTCGGCTACTTAAACAGTGTGTTAATCAGAATGGGAATCATTTATGAACCCGTCCAATGGCTTCAGTCTCCGGAATTCTTAATGACTATCATGATTGTGGTAACACTTTGGGGAAGCATGGGGGTTGGTTTCCTGGCTATGTTATCCGGCGTCTTGAATATTAATAGAGAAATATATGAAGCGGGATATATTGACGGGATAAGCAATCGGTTTCAGGAAATCATTTACATCACTATCCCCTCAATGAAGCCTCAAATGCTGTTTGGAGCGGTTATGGCTGTAGTGGGTACATTCCAGGCAGGAGCAATCGGTGTGGAATTATCAGGCGCAAATCCTACGCCGCAATATGCCGGGCAATTAATGGTGAATCATTTAGAAGATTTCGGATTTATTCGTTATGAGATGGGATATGCTGCGGCGATATCTGTATTGTTATTACTGTTTATCTATCTTTTTGCAAAGGTAGCCAAGATATTATTTGGAGAAAAAGACTAGTGTATCTTCAACTATAATCTATCTTCTATATTAGGATGTGTTAATTATGTCATCTTTCCATGGGACGAAAATAAATCCTGATCGATTTCATCGCAGTCAGATGAAATTTTATCTCTTTCTGATACCTTTAGCCGTATTTATGGTCATGCCAATCGTATATATTATTTCTCATGCATTTAAACCTATTGATGAGTTATTCGCATACCCGCCGAGATTTTTTGTAGATAAACCGACAGCGCAAAACTTTTATGATCTGTTCAATAATACAAATGCTACTGGTGTGCCAATAACCAGATATTTGTTTAACAGCATCACAATTACACTGATTGTCGTATTTCTTACAGTTTTGATCAGTACCATGGCAGGATATGCGCTGTCAAAGAAAAGGTTCAAATTAAAGAAAACAATTTTTGAAATCAATACACTGGCCTTAATGTTTGTGCCTGCTGCTGTTGGAATTCCGCGTTATTTATTGGTTGAAGAAATAGGGTTACTTGATTCATTTTTTGCTCATATATTCCCGCTGCTGGCTATGCCGGTGGGTCTGTTTTTAGTGAAGCAATTCATTGATCAAATACCAAATGAAATGATTGAAGCAGCGCAAATGGATGGGGCATCAGATTATAGAATATTCTTGACTATTATTATCCCGTTAGTAAAACCTGCAATTGCAACGATTGCTATATTATCTTTCCAATTGGTGTGGAACAATGCGGAAACATCTGTATTGTATGTTAATGATGAAAACCTAAAAACATTTGCCTTCTACATGTCAACATTAGCTGGAGAATCAGGCAACACAGTAGCTGGCCAGGGAATGGCAGCGGCAGCATCGTTAATTATGTTCATTCCCAACTTGATTATTTTCATTTTCTTACAAAGTAAAGTGATGAATACAATGGCGCATTCAGGCATTAAGTAACGTAAGGGGGAAGGGTAATGAGGAAAACTTTCATCATCTTGTTTTGCCTTTGGGTATCAGGATTGTTTCCCATACATTCCTCTGCTTCCGTTTCTGTTCCATATAAAACAGAAACTTTATCGGCTGATGGAAATGTGATCGAAACTCAAACAGCGTATGTTCCCATTGGGATATTTGAAAATGAAATAGAAATTTCAACCCCGGAGCATATTTTTATCGATGATCATAACGATATTTATATTGCTGATTCTGGTACAAAATCAGTAACAAAATTTGATGAAAATGGAAAAGTTAAGCGGATCTTTGGAGAAGGAATATTAAAACAGCCATTAGGTGTATTTGTTGATCAAGCAAATGATGTTTATGTTGCCGATTATACTGCTGAAAAGGTGTTCCGTTTTTCTAAAGAAGGAAAACTTATCAAAGAATACGAAAGACCGAAATCACCTTTATTCGGTGAAAAATCACCCTATAAGCCTCAAAAAATTTCAGTGGATCCCAGGGGGAATCTATATATAATCGGGGAAGGTTCTACGAATGGGATCATTCAGTTGAACAAGGCTGGAGAATTTTTGGGATTTTACGGTGTGAATACATCCAGGCCGACAATCATGACTTTTCTTCAAGATATGATAACAACCCAAAGACAAAAAGCAAGCTTATTTATGAAAGTACCAACGGCACCCACCAACATATCAATCGATGAACAAGGGTTGGTTCATACAATTACTTCCGGCACGGACTGGGAAGTTATTCGAAAATTAAATATTGCAGGATCCAATATGTTGCCTACTGACATATCTTCCACGAAAAATTTAGTAGATATTGCGATTGGACCGATTGGCAATATTTATACGGTTGGCTTAGATGGGAAAATATACGAATATGACCGTTTTGGTAATCTGCTTTTTGTATTTGGCGGCAAAGATGATGGACTTAATCGAAATGGCCTTTTCATGCAGCCAACGAGTATAGAGGTAGATAATATGGGGAGACTTTTTGTTGCAGACCGTGAAAAAGGGACGATCCAGATCTTTGAGCCTACTGACTTTACCGCAATCCTTCATGAAGGACTCTCTTTATATGCAGAAGGTTTTTATATTGAAAGTCAAAAAAACTGGAAAGAAATTCTCAATCTGAATTCATCTTTCGGGCTGGCTCATACTGCGATGGGTCAAGCTTATTTTAAACAACAGCTTTATGATGATGCTTTAAAGGAATTTAAGTCAGCGAATAATAAGGCCGGATATTCAGACGCATTTTGGGAAATTCGTCAAAAATGGATGCAGGATCATTTAAGCAGCGTATTTTCCATTTTGCTAAGTCTATTCATTTTATGGTCAATCGTAAGATATACAGATAAAAAGAAGAAGATATTGCAGCCGCTTAGGGACTGGTTCGGTAAGATGAAAAACCTCAAGCTTCTGTCACAGTTATTGTTTCTACTGAGATTTCTTAAGCATCCGATCGATAGTTTTTATTATTTGCCTAAAACAGAGCGGGTATCCGTTTTGTCGGCTACTCTATTGTATATCATTCTATTTGTTGAATATTTGTTCGTTTTATATTGTACTGGATTTTTATTCTCATATAAAAGTGTTGAAGACATTAACATCTTCTTGGAAGCAGCTACTTTGTTCATTCCAATCATTTTATTTATTGTCGCAAACTACTTAGTCAGTACAATTACAGATGGTTCAGGAAGATTTCGAGATATTTATATAGGTACCATTTATTCATTGGCACCCATTCTTCTATTTATAGTACCTATTACGATCGTATCTAACATCTTAACAATTAATGAGTCATTTATCTTTACTTTCTCAATGCAAATTATTACTGTGTGGTCAATCTTTATCTTGTTCATCATGATTCAAGAAATACATGATTATAAATTTGTCGAAACGATCCGAAATATTTTAGTGACATTTTTTGCAATGCTTATCATGTTACTAGTATTCTTTGTCATTTATGTGTTGCTCGATCAAGTTTATGAATTCATACTAACGATCATTCAGGAGGTGATTCTTCGTGTATAAGAAATGGGCAATTCTTCTTATCGTACTGTTGTTTCCTATTCAGGTTATTGCCACATCATCGTCAAAAAATGAACCGGAAACGGAAGTATCTGAGGTGCAAGAAGAGCTATCCAAGCAAACTTTACGCTTTTCCTCCAATCAATTTACACAGCCTGAAAAAGAAAGTAAATCAGTGGAAGTTGATACCTCAATGACTAACTTTGAACAAGTTGCAGAGAATGACAAATTAAAACTATATGTCAACCGCGATTCACTTGCCCTGAAAATCATTGATAAAAGAACAGGTTATATTTGGAATTCCGGATTAGCTGAAAATCGAGAATATAAGCTGAATGACAGATGGCGAAATATGGCGAACTCTGCTGTCACCATTACTTATATAGATGATAAAAATAAGGAGTATGTTGAAAATGTTCTCTCTGAAGAAACGACTACTGAATTAAACTTAGAAGAAAATGGATTTACTGCAGTGATTAACTTTAAGAAAGCGGATATCGTTCTCCAGTTAGAGGTTGAACTGGATGGAGAGGATTTAGTGGTTCGCATCCCTGAAAGTAAAATTGGAGAAGGTGAAAATGGAAAGCTCGTATCATTGCGTCTGTATCCTTTTTTAGGGGCAGTTCATGGAAATGAAATCAACGGATATATGTTTATCCCGGATGGAAGCGGAGCCTTAATCAGATTTGATGAAAACTCAAGGGCTAATTCACCATACCAGGCATCGGTTTATGGGAATGATGAAGGATTTACAAGATCAGTGGACGACAAGAAAGATACTCAGGAACAGACCAGTCCTCCTCAAAAGATAACGATGCCAGTGTATGGGATCGTACATGAAGCTAAAAAAAATGGGTTGTTTACTGTAATAGAGAATGGTAGTGAATATGGTGAACTCATAGCGTACCCTTCTGGTGTATCGACAAACTTTAATTGGGTCACTTCAGATTACCATTATCGCTATCAATATTTTCAACCAACGAGCCGGAGTATGAGTGGCTACAACACATATCAAAAGAATCGGAATCAGTTTGATATCAAGGAAAGAACAACTTTTTTGGTCAAAGAAGATGCCGATTATGTAGGAATGGCTAAGTCCTATCAACAATACTTGGTGGAGTCTGGTAAACTCTCACGAAAAAAGGATGAAGTGGATGTTCGTCTAGAGTTTTTGGGCGGTGAAGTCAAAGAGGGTATACTATGGGATTCAGTATTAAAGATGACCAGTATAAACGACCTTCCAAAGTATGTCCGGCAACTTCAACAGCAAAATGTTGAAAACATGCATATTGTTTATCGTGGTTGGACAAAAGGGGGCTTAACAGGTACTTTTCCTGAAAAATTCCCAATTGAAAAAGAGTTAGGAAGTAAAGCCGACTATAAAGACACAATTCTTCAATTAAAAAAGAAGGATATCCCTCTTTATTTCTATACTGATTATACAAAGGCATATGAAGGAGCAGGCGGGTTTTCAGGAAGCACTGATGTAGCCAGGAAAAAAAATGGGGAAACAATGAATTTTTCTACTTTTGACCGAAACTATTTTTATCTAAGTCCGAAAGATTCACTGGAATTGGCCAAAAAAGAAATTGATGATTATAAGGAAAACAGCATTTCAAAACTGGCAATGGACACGAGTGCCAATGTACTGTTTTCAGATTTTAATTCGGATAAATCTGCCACTCGCCGGGAAATGGTAGATTTATATACAGACATGCATGAATTGCTTGATAAAGAGGTGGGATCACTTTCCTTATATCAACCGAATGATTATCTTTGGTCAGTGACGGAGCGTTACTTGGATATTCCCATGTATTCTTCGAACTACAGCTTTGTAACGGATACCGTACCATTTATTCAAATTGTACTAAAAGGATATATTCCATACTATGCCCCATTTTCAAATTTTCATTTTAATAGAGATGAAGAAGTGCTTAGAATGGTTGAATATGGTGCCAACCCATCATTTTATTTAACGACTCAATCTTCTCAATTATTGATGAACACTCCTTCGAGAGACTTGTATACATCTGAATTTGATAAATGGGAGGATGAGATTGTAAGACAATATGAAATGATACAAGAAAGTTTGGGAGAAGTTGAGGGTGCCAGCATTGAAAGTCGTTATATCCATGAAACAGGTGTTGTTGAAGTAACGTACTCAAATGGTAAATCAATCATTGTCAATTATACAAACGAACCCTATATGATCGATGGGATAGAGGTTAAGGCCAAATGGTTTAAGGTACTGAACAAGGGGGATAAAACATCATGAAACCACTTTCTATGAAAACGAAAAAGAGTTTGATTGGTTATGCATTTATTTCACCTTGGATTGTGGGATTTGCTGTTCTGACAGCATTTCCTGTATTTTACTCTCTATTTCTAAGTTTTCAGAAGGTAAAAGTGACAACTGATGGCATTCAGACAGAATACGTGAATTTTGACAACTTCTCATATGCGTTTGCAGTGGATGCTCTTTTTACCCAAAAAATACTAACGTTCTTAGAAGAATTGGTTCTATCTGTCCCCATCATCATCGTATTTTCATTAATTATTGCTTTGCTGCTGAATATGCCAATCAAATTTAAAGGATTTTTCAGAACCATTTTTTTCCTTCCGGTTATCATAGCAAGTGGCCCAGTCATGAAGGAATTAATGGAGCAGGGGGTAACATCGATTCCATCGATCGAGCAATATGCGATTTTTGAAATGATTATGTCCGGCACTGAGGGATTTTTGAATGAACTGATCATCTATTTAATGGATAATTTGATTTTTATCCTTTGGTTTTCCGGGGTGCAAATACTAATATTTTTAGCAGGTTTGCAAAAGGTTGATCATCAAATATATGAAGCTGCAAAGATCGATGGGGCATCGACTTGGGAACTTTTTTGGAAAGTAACTCTCCCAAGCTTAACTCCAATGGTAATTGTTAATACAATTTATACCATCGTTATGTATTCAATTTTTGCATTGAATCCTGTAATTGACCATATTCAAGTCAATATGTTTGAAATTAAAACGGGTCTTGGTTATGCATCTGCACTTGCATGGATCTATTTTCTGGTCATTGCAATTGTTTTAAGTATCAGTGTCGGATTACTTACATTGAGAGTCAATAAAAAGTATGGATAAAGGGTGGTGAAGCATGATGAAAGAAACGGCAAAAAAAATCAGTAATACGTTTATGAGTATTTCCATTGGTAATCGGGGGCAGAACGGATTATTGTTTAAAAGCTTCGTTTACATTCTTTTAATTGGCATCGGTTTTGTATATTTATATCCATTACTTTATATGGGCTCATATAGCTTAAAATCTTTAGATGATATTTTAAATCCATTGGTGAATTGGATTCCAACGCAACTATACTTTGATAATTTTTCTAAAGCCAATCAAGTCCTTAGTTTCTTGCAGACATTAATAGAGACGTTATATGTTACAGCTTTGCCTGCAATCGTGCAAACAGCAGTTGCTTCGTTAATAGGTTATGGATTTGCAAGGTTTGAATTTCCTTTTAAGAAGACTTTATTGGTCTTTGTATTAGCAACTTTCATCATACCGCCGCAGTTAACGATGATTCCAAGGTATGTATTCTTTAATGAGTTAGGTTTCTTGGGGAATATTCAATCCTTTTTATTGCCGGCATTGTTAGGACAAGGACTGAATAGTGCCATATTCATCCTCATATTCTATCAATTTTTCAGAATGATTCCCAAGTCGCTGGAGGAAGCAGCACAGCTTGATGGCGCAGGGTTTTTACGTGTGTTTATTGTCATTGCGATTCCAATGGCAGTTCCGGCGTTCATTATTTCATTCTTATTTTCATTTGTATGGTACTGGAATGAGACTTATCTTGCTGCATTATATTTTGGAAATGAGTTGACCACCTTACCGCTCGAGTTGAATAAATTTGTTGCGACTTATCAAAAATTGTATTCCGCCGGCGGTGAGGACGCTACTGGAGATAATATTAATGAAGGAATAAGGATGGCAGGTACGATGTTAACGATTTTACCTCTACTGGTAGTATATTTCCTGACACAAAAATGGTTTGTTGAAGGAATTGATCGTTCAGGTATTACAGGAGAATAGTATTCAGAATATCCGGCGTATCCTAAATTACAAGCGAATCCCTAAATTACAATCACAGTGAAAACGTCGTAAGTGTAAAATGACGGTTGTTTATGACAGAAGAATAATTTAGTCAGTAATCCAATTATTAAAGGATTGCTGACTGCTTTTGTTTTTATGATTGAAACGTTACAATCCGAAAATTGAATTTGTTGGATCATATGGGAATAACAGGGCTGTCATCATCGATAACCGTAACACGATGGAAGGAATCAATACACGATAATCGAAAGACAAAGTGAAACTATGGGGGAGAAAAAATGAAAAAAGTTCGCGTGGGAATCATTGGAATTGGAAATATGGGCACAAGTCATGCACAAATAATACAAGATAAAAAGATTAACGGTATTGAACTGACGGCCGTTACAGATCAATCGGAAGAAAGGAAAAGATGGGCAAAGGAACATCTGACGAATGTGTCGGTTTTTGACACCCCGGATGATTTACTGAATTCTGATTTGGTCGATGGTGTAATTATTGCAACACCGCACTTTGACCATGCTGAAATTGCCATCAAAGCATTTGAAAATGGGCTTCATGTCCTTTGTGAAAAACCTGCTGGAGTCTATACGAAACAAGTAAGGGAAATGAATGATGCGGCAGCAACATCAAATAAAGTGTTTTCTATCATGTATAACCAAAGAACGAATCCTGTTTATCAAAAAGTACGGGATTTGATAATGTCTGGTGAATTAGGTGAAATAAAACGAACCATTTGGGTGATCGACTGGTATCGTTCGCAAAGCTATCATGATTCCGGAAACTGGAGGGGGACATGGGCTGGTGAAGGCGGAGGAGTACTATTGAACCAGGACCCACATCAACTCGATTTATGGCAATGGACAATCGATATGATGCCAAGGCGAGTACGGGCATTTTGCAGTTTCGGCAAGTATTACAATATTGAAGTGGAAGATGATGTGACGGCATATGTTGAATACGAAAACGGTGCCACCGGTCTATTTATTACTTCTACCGGCATCGCACCTGAGACGAATCGCTATGAGATTTATGGTGACAGAGGAAAGCTGGTAGTTGAAGACAATAAGATAACATTATGGAGAAATCGTATTCCCGAAAGACAGTTTAATGAGGAATGGAGAGGTGGATTTGGAATGCCGGAAAATTGGAAATGTGAGATTCCTGTGCAAGGTTCTGAAAGCGGTCACAAAGGAATTATCACCAATTGGATCGAGGCCATTCTTTATAAAAAACCACTAATCGCCCCTGGTGAAGAAGGGATAAAGGGATTGACTCTTTCGAATGCAATGCACTTGTCTTCATGGACCGACTCCTGGGTGGACTTGCCTCTTGATGAAGAACTGTTTTATGAAAACCTGAAAGAAAGAATGAACAACTCTGAATTTAACAAACAAACTTCCGCTACTCAGATTCTAGATGTTAAAGGGACTTTTTAGAATAGATTTGGATAAGAATCTACATGTACTTGGAGGAGGATTTACCATGAAGCAAAAACTGGCTGCTCAATTGTTTACATTACGAGATCAACTTAATGATGATTTTCCTGGAGTATTAAGGGATTTAAAGGATATGGGATGGAGCGGGGTACAAATAAGCGGATTGTTTGGATATTCAAAAGAAGAGATTGCATCCGTACTTGAAGAAACAGGTTTAAGGACAGCCGGGATTCATGCTGGTATCGATCGCTTAAGAGAGGACTTGCAGACAGTTGTAGAAGAAGCTGCACTTTTTCAAACGAAAGACATTATATGCCCGTTCATATATGAGGAATTAAGAAATGAAAGAAGTTATCGAGCGATCAGAAGTGACTTAAATGAGATCGCACGCAAACTTCGAAAAGATGGATACCGTATCAGTTATCATAATCATGATTTTGAATTTGAGACAACAATTGATGATAAGAGTGCGTTGGAATATATCCTTGATCCTGTCGAGGAGAATCACATTCTGGCTGAAATCGATGTTTATTGGATAAAAAAAGCCGGGTATGATCCGCTAAGTTTCATCAAGAAGTACACTCACCGCCTTCCAATCATTCACCTTAAAGATATGGCAGATGATGAAGCACGATCATTTGCTGAAATAGGCACAGGCATGATTACGTTCGAACCGATTTTATTATGGGGAGAACAAAGTGGAATAGATTGGTACGCAGTTGAACAGGATGAGTGTCCGGGAGATCCTTTGAAGAGCTTACAAATCAGTTTGAACAATCTACATGGCATGATCGACAAACTAAATACGAAATCTGTTCAATGATTCGTTGATTTCTCTAGTGAAAATGATTCACATACGAAAAGCGAATAAATGGGAGGGAATTTACCATGTCAGTAGCAATGAAGCAAGGTAAATTTGTGATTAATGAAAAAGAAGATTTTCTATATGGCGGGGAATTACACTATTACCGTGTGCCGAAAAAAGAATGGAGAGATCGCCTGACGAAACTGAAAGAAGCCGGATGCAACTTAGTCAGTTCATATGTTCCATGGGTTTGGCATGAAATTGAAGAAGGCGTTTATGACTTTACAGGGGAAACAAGGGGAGAACGTGATTTAGTGGCATTTCTAGAATTGGTTAAAGAATTTGGACTCTATTGTATCGTTCGTCCAGGCCCATATGTAATGGCTGAGGTCCGTTTTCATGGCGTGCCCGATTGGCTGCTAAATACGTACCCGGAAGTAATTGCAAAAAAACGAGATGGAAAAGAGCATCCTACCCGGGTTGTATCATACAGACATCCGGTTTTCCTTGAAAAGACAAAAAAATGGTATGAAGCAGTGAATAAGGTGCTTGCTCCAGAACAGGTCAATCAAGGCGGACCAATCATCATGTATCAGTTATGTAATGAAATCGGAATGCTCCACTGGGTAAGCAATACATCAGATTATAACCAGGAGACCTTAGATAAATTTACCAGCTATCTTTCTGCAAAGTATGGATCAATCGAACAATTTAATAAGAAGTACAAAGTAAATGAAGCTTCATTTTCAGATTTTGTCAAAACATTTGAAGGTGGATTACCTGAGGAATATCCTTCCTTTCATTTTGAATGGAGTGAATTCAGAAGGAAATATATTAAAGACTATGCAGGGGACTTAAGGGGTTTTGCTAAAGAAACGGGAATAACCGTTCCATTCATTATCAATGTTCATGGCTTTAAAGATTATTCAATCTATAGTCGCGGGGTTGATTATCCAATTGGACTGTCACAATTGTATGATACGGCCGAATTTGATGATGTTGTGATTGCAGGTGATTTTTATCCGGGACATATCGGATACGATAATTATCACGATTTGGTATTGGCAACTACATACACAAGAGCCATCTCGCAAAAAGATCAGCCGATATTTTCAGCGGAATTTCAATCCGGGCGTTTGGCCGACCGGCCGAGACTTTACCCACAAGATCTGGACTTGAATACCAGAACTTGTGTTGCCCATGGGATGAATGCATTGAATTATTATATGTTTGTCGGGGGCGAAAACTACGAAAACATTGGACTGTTTGGCAGAAGGCATGAATGGCAGGCACCGATCGATTCTAAAGGGGAGTTACGTCCAAACTATGATAAGGCACGCCATCTTGGAGAAGTATTCCAGTCAATAGGGAAGAAGTTAATTGATTCACCCAAAAAAGTCCACACTTTTGTTGGATTTAATCCAAATGACTATATGACTGAGGTGATTGAAGAGCGCGACCGTGCACTCCTTGGGGAAGTCATCGGGAAACGGGAGCAAGCGTCTTTTGATGGTATTCTTCGATTACTGGTGGCTGCGAATATTCAGTATGAAGCGATAGATCTATTGAAGGATTTATCCGTTACTGATATTCCTTCATTATGGGTATTTTCAACGAAAAAAATGGATGCGGAACTGCAAAAACGTCTCGCACAATATGTAAAACAGGGCGGTAAGCTCATTATCTATCCGGAGGTTCCATCTGAAGATGTGCAAGGAAAACCTTGTCGCATTCTGGCAGATGAGTTGAATTTAGGAGAATGGGAAGTTGTGGGTGGCCCCCCTGATTATATTGATGTACTTGGCATTGATGCCGTTAATATAAGACAACGAATGCACTTTACAACATTTGACGGTGAACCGATTGCCACATTCACACGTACAGGGGCAAATCAAGTAGCTTCCTATAAAAAGCAAATAGGAATGGGAGAAATCTTGATCCTGGGAATTTTAATGGGACATGATTACAACTATCAAATAGATGTTATCACAGAAATCGCTGAACAATTTGGAATAAAAATACATTTAAGCTCGACGAATGCAGACCTATCTCTAGTTGAACGCACGAATGGAAAGGAATCATTCTTATTTGTAGGGAACTATGATGAAATTGGGCAATCAGGTGTGATTTATGAAGATGGACAACCGCTTTTTGATGGGGAAGCGATTGATTTACCTCCGAGATCTTCAGTCATGATTATAAGAAACTATCAAATTACGGAGGGGTTAACGATTGATTTCGCCACATCTGAAGTCACCCGCCTACATGAAACAAAAGATCAAATCGAAATGACACTGAAACCGATTGGACCTACAGGAATGTTAAAGGTGAATACGAATGGCAAATGGGTATCGGATGCGAATGAATCTACGAAAGCGAATTCCATTGAAGTAAAAAATATTTGCAAGCCTACAACGATAAAAATGAACAAGTTAAAAGAAACGATCATGAGGTGAAAAAAGATGAATACCTGCAAATGTTAAAAGGATTTTTCATCTAAAATAAATAATTGATAGGAAGCGGGAGGGAAAATAATTGATTGAAATCAAAAACAAGCAAATTCTCATAGATGGTGAGCCAAAAATCATCATGGCAGGGGAAATCCATTATTTTCGTCTAGATCGTAATGAATGGCAGGACCGTATCGATAAATTGAAAGCTGCAGGATGTAATGCCGTTGCCACTTATGTACCTTGGCTGTGTCATGAACCGGTTGAGGGAGAAATCGATTTGATTGGTGAGACACGACCGGAACTCGACTTAGTAGGATTCATTGATTTATGTGCAGAAAATGGTCTTTATTTCTTCTTGCGACCTGGACCGTTTATTATGGCTGAGATGAAAAATGAAGGAATTCCGCACTGGGTCATTGAAAAGCATCCAGAAACAGTTCCTGTGACTTGGGATGGAAAGACGACCTTGGCCCATACCCTTGATTATATGGCTCCAGGTTTTTTACAAGAAACAAAGAAATGGTTTGAAGCCGTGGCGGCTGTGTCTGTACCTCGTTTGCATACAAACGGTGGAAATATCATAGCTGTGCAGCTTGATAATGAGATTGGAATGCTCTCATGGGTAAGTAATAGTCCTGATTTAACAGACAATGTTCTGAGTGATTTTTCTCACTGGTTAAAAGAGCGTTATGATGTTAATGCCCTTATTTCCCGTTACCCATTTGATATCAATGATATTGAGGGAAGAAAAGAAGCCATTCGTTCACCTAAAGAAGAGTACTCTGCTGAACTTCACTACGATCTTGGGTACTATATGAGAAACCGATTCGCCCGTTATGTAGCAACATTAAGAGCGTATTGTGAAGAATCTGGTGTAAAAGACGTACCATTTGTCGTAAATATACATGGGACAGGCGGAGGCCGGGCTCTAAGATTTCCTATTGGTATCAGTCAGCTATATGAGTCATATACACAAGCACCTGGTTATATTTCCGGGTCTGATATATATTTTGGGGACCTATCGATGGCGACCTTCCAGGATCTCTATTTGATCAATGGTTTTATGGATGCAGTTCACAATCAGGATCAGCCTTTAACATCAGTGGAATTCAATTGCGGTGACGGAAACTTCGGTAATAATTACAGCGGACGTTTAGATCCTTCCGCTGCAGATTTCAAAGCGAGAATGTGTATTGCTCAAGGAAACCGACTACTAAACTATTATCTATTGACTGGTGGAAGAAACTATCGGATGGATAACGAATACAACGATGGAAATGATCGAATAGCCCATACGGGAGAGAGACACGGATTTGCAGCCCCGATCGGCCCGGAAGGTGAACTAAATTACACGTTCCCAAGAATGGCACGTTCAATCAAGACGATTATGGCTGTTTCAGATAAGCTGGCAGTAATGGAAGAAGAACGTGATCCGGTTGCGTTTGCGTTCATTCCTGATTACTACATGACGGAGTCTTGCTATTCTAAGAGTGAAACTATGAAGAAAATGTACCAAAACATTGAAGCAAACCGGGCCGGCAGTGCATGGGATAACATGGCACGTGCAATGTTACTTGCGGGATACCGATTTGGTTCAGTAGATATTCAAAATAAGCCAGTTGATCCTCATGAAACTCCAGTCCTTGCTGTACCATCAGCCTGTTACTTACACAGAGAGGTCCAGCAAAAACTGGTTGATTTCCTATATGCAGGAGGGAACATCCTTCTATATGGAGAAGTTCCAACACATGATATGGAAGCAAAACCTTGCACAATTCTTGCTGATGCTCTAGGCGTTCAACCGACTGAAGTTCGTACAGCAAACCTTAATTATAAACTTTCTGTTTATGCAGATGGCTGGGCAAAACAGCGCCCTGAGATTCGTACACATAAAGCGCAGGCACTGGAGGTTGATAACGCTGAGGTGATTTTCCGGATTTATGGAACTGATGAAGTCTGCGGGATTGATACTAAGGTAGGAAATGGGAGAGCGATAGTAATAGCGACGGCTTATAATACGGATATTGATTTGTACAAAGAAGCCTTGGAAAAGCTGGGTGCCCATGCATCTCTTCGTCACGACTGTAACTATCACGGTATTTTTATGACGTCTACTGCTACAAAAGAAGGGGAGAGATTCATTCATATCCTGAATCTTGATGGATTTGATAAAGACATACACCTTTATGAAAATGAATCAAAACTATTAGATGGCCGCAAGATTATGCTTCAAAGTAAAGATGGATTGATGATTCCGATCAATGTCACATTAAATGATGTGAAAATAAAGTATTCAACAGCCGAAGTGAAAAATGTAAAAAAAGATACAATCGATTTTCGTCTAACACAGGCTGAGGATGTCATCGCTTTAGAGACAGATCGTGAAATCGCACCAAGTGAAGACTATCATGTACAGAAAAGAGAAAATACGACCTACGTTATTTCCAAGAAACATGGAAAAATTGATGATCGCCTGACTCTTCGATTCATATAATTTTAAATGACGGCTTCTTTATGATAGAAAGGAGCCGTCATTTACATTAGCCTTCTACTTACATTCATCAAATGATCGTATCGCTTTATTAGCATAGTCAACTAAAGTTATCAACATAATCATTTTCTATTGAAAGGAGCCTGGTTTTATGCAAAACGAGCTGACGTTCCATGTAAAAGATTATAAGTTGAACTATCTTTTATATTTGCCGGATTCGTTTCAACAGAATGACTCACCAAAATGGCCGCTGATCTTATTTCTTCACGGCGCTGGTGAACGCGGGGAAAACATTGAATTAGTCAAGAAACATGGGGTCCCAAAAATTGTTGAAAATCAGGAAGAATTCCCTTTTATCACAGTCTCTCCGCAATGCCCTGCTGACTCCTATTGGAGCAGTGAACTGGAATCATTGAGTGCGCTGCTTGATGAAATTGTCGAGAAGTATCCAATAGATCCTGCCCGGATTTATCTTACCGGGTTAAGTATGGGAGGGATTGGTGCTTGGCATCTTGCAATTGCAAATCCAAAACGTTTTGCAGCCATTGCTCCGGTCTGTGGAGCACTTTCAATACCAGAAGCCAGACGAGAAGAGTTGCAGATAACTAATAACACGGATCAATTATCAGAGGGACTGAAGAGGTTAAAGGATCTTCCGGTTTGGGCATTCCATGGAGAACAGGATGATATAGTACCGATGGAGGAGGCTTTAAAAGTCATTCAAACCTTGAATAAACATGGTGGAAGCGCAAAATTTACTGTATATAAAGGAGTCGGTCACGATTCATGGACAGAAACCTATGAAAATGAACAACTATTTAAATGGTTTCAGAACCAACAGATTAAATAAATGGATGTATCCTCTCAATTAAAAATAAATTTCAGGATGGCATGAACACCTAACTTTTCTTTTGGATTCTTTTGTGATCGCTTAAGATACCTGCTGAATGAATGAAGCCAAGTCAACAATAAAGCATTGAAAAAACGCTTTCATAGCTTTAAAATATAATTGAAACGTTTCAATTATATTTTTGATTCTTCATCAATATTTAAATTAATCTGTCATTCTATAAATTTGAATAAGAAAGGGAGATGAAAATGAAGATCCTCTACATAGATATCGACTCCTTGCGCCCTGACCACCTAGGCTGTCATGGCTATCATCGCAATACATCGCCAAATATTGATCGTCTCGCTGAAAGGGGTACAACATTTACCAATTATTATGCTTCGGACGCACCGTGTGCCCCTTCTCGCAATGCATTGTTCAGCTCAAAACTTGGCATCCACACCGGGGCTGTAAACCATGGAGGGTTGGATGCAGACACCCGCCCAATAGGTATTGAACGTCCTTTTAACTATCATCACACTGAATATCAAGCATGGGTTGATGTCCTTAGGTTCCGTGGTCATCATACGGCAATGATAAGTCCTTTCCCGGGGCGTCATGCAAAATGGAATGTACTTGAAGGTTTTCTTGAAATGCATGATACAGGGAAGCATGCCGGAGAAACCGCGGGAGACGTCACATCCGAAGCACTTAAATGGATTAAAGGCCGTGGAACTGAGAAAGAGGATTGGTTCCTGTATCTTAATTTCTGGGATCCTCATACGCCTTACAGGACACCACTTTCATATGGTAATCCTTTCAAAAATGACCCTGCACCTGAATGGCTGACAGAAGAGATCATTGCCAAACAGCGTGACAGCTTTGGTCCTATGAGTGCTCGTGAAGTACCAGCCGGTAATCAATGGCCGGATCTTCCAAAAGAGATCACTTCCCGAGAGGATTTCAAACGCTTTATTGACGGTTACGATACGGCAATCCGATATGTCGATGACCATGTAGGAATGCTTCTTGGAGCATTGGAAGAAGCAGGAATATTAGAAGATACTACAATCATCATCTCAGCCGATCATGGTGAAAACCAAGGTGAACTTAACGTTTACGGTGATCACCAAACCGCGGATCATATCACTGGCAGAATACCTCTCATCATGGCTGGACCGGAAGTTCGTCAAGGACATGTCGATGAGGATTTTCACTACCAGATTGACCTTGGGCCGACCTTAACTGAAATGGCAGGAGGTACTCCCCGCGGAAAATGGGATGGTATTAGTTTTTTACCTGCCGTGACCAAAGGTGAATCGGCCGGCCGTCCTTATCTCGTTGTCAGTCAAGCGGCGTGGAGCTGTCAGCGTGGAGTTCGTTTTGATAAATGGATGTTCATCAGAACCTACCACGATGGGTTAAAGGATTTTCCTGATCTGATGTTATTTGATATAGAAAATGACCCACATGAAACAACAAACTTAGTAGAAGAGAGCCCGGAAGTGGTTGCTAAGGGTCTGCAGCTTCTTGACAAATGGGTGGCTGAACAAATGGCAACTTCAGATTATCCATCCGATCCAATGTGGAATGTCATCCAGGAAGGCGGGCCATTCCATACAAGAGGAAACCTCGAAAAATATACAAAAAGACTTCGAAACCAAGGAAGAAGTGAAGCAGCAGATAAACTGGAAAGCCGACATGAAAAATTCAAAAAAATTCACAGAACGCATAATCAGTTCCAGTAAGTTGAATAAAAGATTCATCTCCATTTATCGTCAGTAACTTCCGCCAGAGAGTTGGATGGATGAGGCAAAAACGAAATAATGGGTCAGACCGTGAACATCCGATGATCGCAAGGCTGCTGAATGAAGTGTCAATTATCATAAACCAAAGGAAGGATTGTTTTTATTCATGAGTCTTGTTACAGATTTTTATGAAAAATTACCAAATAGTGTGAAAGAATTCTTTGATCGTCAGTATCAAGATACGTATCGATTACTCGATGATTCGCGTCATCCACAAACCGGGCTTTATGCTGATGCTTATATGACATTAGGAAATAACCCGGATCAAAGGTGCTCTATTGCAGCAACAGGAGTTGGCCTCATTGGTCTTGCGGTAGCCGATGTGGAAGGTTGGGACGATGATGCAAGGCAGAAAGCAATCGGCACTCTTCAAGCTCTCAGGGGAGAAATAGATGGATGCAGACCTGCCCGAGATAAAGACACAGGATTTTTCGCTCATTTTGTGGACATGGAAACAGGAGAAAACCTGAAGTCGGAAATCTCAACAATCGATACTTCACTTGTAGTGGCAGGAGCCCTGTTCGCTGGCCGTCACTTCAAAGATACTGAACCTCAAATTGCAGAAATGGCACATGAATTGTTAAAAGGAATTGACTGGAGTGTCGTTGTGGCAGATAAAGACAAAGGTGTTATAAACATGGTCGTCAAAGATGGTCAAGGGACACTTCCATTACCTGCATATAACGAATATGTACTGGTTGCTTACCTTGCTTTATTGGGGCAGCCTGAAAATGAAGATATCCAGGATTTATGGTATAAGAATTTCGCTGAAGATAAAATTGATGAATTACCAAAGGTCAATTACCGTGATATTCCGGTTCTTACGGATCGAGCAGGGGAAAACTTTTTGTCTTCTTTTGTCCATCAATTCCCATTTTTCCTTGTACCTGAGTATGCTGAAAGTCCAATTTACAGGGATTTTTACGCTAATGCCTGTATGGCGGATCGTTTAAAATGGAAAGAGCTAAAAGATGTTCCGTCGTATGTCTGGGGATATGGAGCAGGCCCGAATGATGGATTCCATGGAGGATACCATGCAGATAAAATCAATAATTCACCAGGGGATATAGCATCTGCCTATATCGTTGCTGGCTTTTTACCTGTTTACCCAGCTGGGATTTATGATTTATACGCGTTATATCGCCTTCATATTCCGTATGATGTATATACGAACCCGAATGATCAAGAAGATGAAAGAAAATTCCGTGCATCCTATCAATATGGATTGCACAGATATTCATGGTGGCATCTTGAACAGCCGGAACGATGCTATCCAACCAAGGTAACCTTAATTGATTGGAGTTCAATGTTGTATGGACTGGCAGCTTTTAAGCGTGGGATGTCTTTCTTCACTGAACGGCTTGTAAAGTTAGAGAAAAGTGTATGACTGCATGTTTTTTGAGTGAATCCATTTTAAATGAGAAAGAGTGATGGAAAGATGGTCCTTACAGTAATGACGTTTAATCTAAGGGTGGATGTCCCTCGGGATGGAAGTAATGCCTGGGGGAATCGGGCAAAAAAGGTTAATCAACTTATTAACAATCACCAGCCAACTATTATCGGTACACAAGAAGGATTGCTCCGGATGATTAAAGAGATCGAGGAAGACTTGACAGATTACCGATGGATCGGTGAAGGCAGGCGTGGCGGTATGGCTGATGAATTTTGTGCCATTTTTTATCATGATAAGAAATTGGATGTAGTTGAAAAGGGACAATTCTGGTTATCTGAACAACCAGATACTCCAAACAGTATCAGCTGGGAAAGCGACTTTCCGAGAATCTGTACATGGGGGCATTTTCGCCTCAAGAATGAGGATACAGAATTTATAGTCTTTAACACACATCTCGACCATATTAGTCAAGATGCAAGAGAAAGTGGTATTCACTTAATCTGGAAAAGGATTTCTGAACATTATGATAGGAAACAGATTCCGATTATTTTGACAGGAGATTTAAACAGTGAGCCTGCCAATACTGTTGTCCGTTTCTTGCGGGGGGAAGCATCTATCATGAATGAAACAGTGAACCTGCAAGATGCGTTTAAGGTTTTAAAAGAGCCTGTAGGCAGGACATTCCATCATTTTAATGGCGGGACTGAAGGAGAGCCGATTGACTACATTTTCGCGGGTCCTGAAATAAAGATGTTAAAAACAAATGTTGACAGAAGGAAAATAGATAATGCTTATCCATCCGATCACTATCCAGTCATTTCCACTTTAGAGATCAATTAAGAGACCATTTTTTGCAGTCGTTATCATTTAAGATGAGAGCAGAGAAAACGATGTTTTTTGATGAAATAACCAATAAAATGGCAGAAGGGGATGAAAGGAATATGAAAATTCTTTATATCGATATAGATGCATTACGTCCCGACCACTTAGGGTGCTATGGATATGAGCGAAATACGTCACCGAATATAGACAGCATTGCAGAACGGGGTGTCCACTTTACAAATTATTATGCCTCCGATGCACCATGCGCTCCGTCTAGAACTGCATTATTCAGTTCCCGATATGGAATCCATACAGGAGTAGTCAACCATGGAGGTTTACAGGCTGATATGCGCCCAATCGGAAAGGACCGCCCGTTTAATTATCACCATACTGAATATCAAGCTTGGGTCGATGTACTCAGATTTAAAAAACATCACACAGCCATTATCAGTCCTTTTCCGGGGCGTCATTCTGCATGGCATATGCTGCAAGGCTTTCTGGAAGCTCATGACACAGGAAAACATGCAGGAGAAACAGCAGGAGATGTTTCGAAAGAAGCTTTACGCTGGATTAAAGAAAGAGGAAGTGAAAAGGAAGATTGGTTCCTTTATCTGAATTTCTGGGATCCGCATACACCATATCGTACCCCGGAGGAATTTGGAAATCCTTTTGAAGATGACCCTGCGCCAGAATGGCTGACGGAAGAGATGATCGCTATGCATCGTGAAAGCTATGGTCCTTATAGTGCAAGAGATTTACCGACTGTCAGACAGTGGCCGGGAATTCCGGAAGAGATTACATGTAGAAAAGATTTTAAGAAATGGATCGACGGATATGATACTGCCATTCGACATGTCGACGATCATGTAGGAAAAATCCTTCATGCCCTTGAAGAAAAAGGCATATTAAATGAGACACTCATCATTATTTCTTCAGATCACGGTGAGAATCAAGGAGAGTTGAATGTTTACGGGGACCACCAGACAGCAGATCATATCACAAGCCGTATCCCTTGCATTGTTGCAGGTCCCGGAATTAAACAAGGACATGTAGATGAAGATTTCCACTACCAAATTGATCTTGGACCTACCTTGACTGAGATGGTTGGAGGTGTACAGCGGGAAAGATGGGACGGGGTCAGCTTTTTGCCTGCTCTAACAGAAGGAAAAACTGCAGGACGTCCGTATCTCGTGGTTAGTCAATGTGCCTGGAGCTGCCAACGCGGGGTGCGTTTCGATAATTGGATGTTCATACGTACGTATCATGACGGATTGAAGGAATTTCCGGAATTAATGTTATTTGATATAGAAAATGACCCGCACGAAACAAATAATCTAGTTGATCAGAAACCAGAAATCGTTGCAAAAGGTCTGCGGCTCTTAGATGAATGGGTGGCAGAACAAATGGTGTCGTCCGATTCCCCGGTAGACCCGATGTGGAATGTCATTCATGAAGGCGGACCTTTCCATACAAGAGACGATTTGAATCTTGATTCCTATTTAGAAAAGCTGCGTAACCAAGATCGAAATCCTGCGGCTGACAGATTGGAACGCCGATACCGTCCGGAAAAGTTCCAAACAGAAGCAAACGTTTAATGGAGGATTCTGTATAGCCATCATCCATCTAAACAGATTTCCTTGTACCTATAAAAATAAACATATCTATGAAAATGATGAATGATCAAAGGAGGAAATAATGATGAGAGTTCTTTTGTTAGATTTAGATTCAACAAGACCAGATCACCTGGGATGCTACGGCTATCATCGAGACACATCACCTAATATCGACCGCATATGTGAGGAAGGTGTAAGGTTCACAAACTATTATACTTCTGACGCACCCTGTGCACCTTCCAGATCTGCCCTTATGTCTGGCCAGCTTGGTATACACAATGGTCTGGTAGGACACGGGGGAACTGCAGGTGATGTACGTCATGATGGACCAAAGAGGGATTTTTCTGATCGACTTGCACTGGAGAGCCTGCCTTCGTTCCTGGATCAAGCCGGTTTAAAGCCGGTATTAATCAGCCCATTTGCTCAGAGGCACGGTACGTGGAATTTTTATGCGGGTTTTCGGGAGATGCATAACACAGGTAAAGCCGGGATAGAATCAGCAGAAGAAGTGACACCGGAAGTTCTGAAATGGCTCGAACATAATGGCCAGGAGGATAATTGGTTTCTCTACGTGAATTATTGGGATCCCCATACTCCATATCGTGCTCCGGAGGAATTTGGGAATCCGTTCGAGCACGATCCGCTCCCTGAATGGATCACCGAAGATGTGCTTGAAGAACACAAAAAGAAAGTCGGTCCTCATAGTGCCAGTGAGATCAATATGTATGATAATAAACAAAACTCCGATTTTCCAAGATCTCCAGGTGAGATAAAGGACATCGCTGGATTGCGGCAGATGATAGATGGTTATGACTGCGGGGTACGCTGGATGGATGAGAACCTGGGGAAAGTCTTCAAATCTTTAGAGGATTTGGAAATCATGGAAGAAACGATTATTATCATCACCGGCGATCATGGCGAGAATATGGGGGAGTTAGGGATATATGGTGAACATGGCACAGCAGACCATGCAACTTGTAATATTCCTATGATCATTCGCTGGCCTGGATTAACGAAGCCAGGTCATGTGGATGAAGAACTGCATTATCATTTAGATTTAAATCCAACACTGGCTGAACTTTTAAAGCGGAAACCAGCACCGGGATGGGATGGGCAAAGTTATGCCCCGGCCTTAAATGGTGAAGCAGGTACTGGCCGTGATTATCTAGTCGTTTCCCAATGTGCGCATGTTTGCCAGCGAAGTGTCAGGTTTGAAGATTGGTTATATATTCGAACCTACCATGACGGTTTTCATTTATTTGACAAGGAAATGCTTTTTAATATTAAAGATGACCCTCATGAAGTTCAAAATGTGGCAAAGGAAAATCCGCATATTTGTAAAGAAGCGGTGTATCGATTAAACGAATGGCATGAGGAAATGATGCATACCAGTTCATCAGATGTAGACCCTTTATGGACAGTGATGCGAGAAGGCGGCCCCTTCCATGCCAAAGGGAATTTACCAAGATACATTCAACATCTGGAAAGGACTGGCCGTGAATATGCGGTGGACGAACTAAAAAGACGCCATCCGAATGAATTTAAATAAGGCGATATGTCATGTGTAAAATAGTAGCAGCAGGTATTATAACTGCTGCTTTTGTTTTTTTACCGGCAATGGTCAGGCATCTGTGTGAAAAGTTAAGTAGAAAGTGATTGATGGCCATAGCTGCCGGCTTTTTAAAGACATTTAAAGTCTTTCAAATCCAAGTGCTGTAAACCTGATAGAATAAATGTCAAAAAAGGATTTTAGAAAATAGTGTATTAATATTGAAATCGCATACATTTAGTCTTATAATATCTTTATTGAAACGTTTCAATTGAAGCGGCACAGATTTCATTCAACGTGATACTTTCATTATTTATCACGAACAATTCAAAGGATGAAAATAGATTCTTTATCTTAAAATCCAATATAAGAACGTAGTCATTCAGTGTCAGCCATTTTTTTTATATTTTTATTGTAACGTTTCAATTATTGGTTGATAAAGGTTTTGGATAGTTTGATTCAAGACTTGAATAGGGTTTCTAAAACATCACGATAAATATACATTCATACCGGAGGGGCAAAATGACAAAAAATCATGTGAATATCATCCTTGAACAAATGACATTGGATGAAAAAATCGGGCAATTAATGCAGTTAGCTACATTATTTTATGAAGGTTCCTCAAATCAAGGGAAAATTACAGGGCCAATGGAGGATATGGGGATTAATAAAGACGTTGTGCATAACAGCGGCTCAGTACTGGGTGGAGCAGGAGCAAAAGAAACAATGAATATCCAAAAGGCCCATCTTGATGGAAATCGACTAGGCATTCCCTTACTGATGATGGCTGATATCGTTCACGGGTTTAAAACGATTTTCCCGGTTCCTTTAGCAATCGGGTGTTCATGGGATATGGAATTGGCTGAAAAGAGTGCTGAAGTCGCAGCAAAAGAAGCTGCTGTTTCCGGGGTACACGTTACGTTTGCACCGATGGTCGACTTGGTCCGTGATCCGCGCTGGGGAAGAGTGATGGAGTCTACTGGAGAGGATCCATACTTAAATGCTGAGTTTGCAAAGGCATTTGTCCGCGGATTTCAAGGATCAGATCTTGAAAAGGATGAACACCGAGTTGCTGCATGTGTCAAACACTTTGCTGCATATGGAGCAGCAGAAGGAGGCAGGGACTATAATACAGTGGATATGTCAGAACGCATGCTCCGCGAATCATATTTACCGGCGTATAAAGCAGCCCTTGATGAAGGCTGTGAGATGGTTATGACTTCCTTTAACACTGTCGATAGTATTCCTGCTACTGGTAATAAAAGATTAATGCGCCAATTGCTTCGAGATGAATGGGGCTTTGACGGTGTCATTATATCTGACTGGGGTGCAGTGAAGGAGATTATCCCCCACGGTGTTGCAGCAAATGAAAGAGAAGCTGCCCAAAAGGCTATCGAAGCAGGTGTAGATATCGAGATGATGACAGCCTGTTATGTTAAGAACTTAAAGCAATTAGTTGAGGACGGCTCCATATCTGAAAGCTTGATCGATGAGTCGGTTCTTCGTATTTTGCAACTAAAAGAGAAATTGGGATTGTTTGAAAACCCATATCGCGGAGCGGATGAACAGCTGGAGAAAGAACTTATATTATGTGAAGAACACCGTCAAGCATCCAGGGAACTTGCGACAAAATCTTGTGTACTATTAAAAAATGATCAAGTCCTGCCATTACATAAAGATCAAAAGGTCGCATTAATTGGACCATTTGCTCAAAATGGAGACATTTTAGGGCCATGGTCTTGGCAAGGATCGAAAGAAAATGCAATAACAGTAGGTGAAGGTTTTAGAATGAAAATAGATGAGTCCCTTCTATTTCTCGCTCAAGGATGCGATGTTGAGTCAGGAACAGAAGAGCAAATGGAAGCAGCACTTCAAATTGCCAAAGATGCTGATGTCATTGTGCTGGCTTTAGGTGAACATTCAAGAATGAGCGGGGAAGCTAAATGCCGAGCAGATATTCGTTTACCCGAAGTACAGCTGGATTTGGTTTCAAAAATGAAACAATTACAAAAACCAATCGTTGCCGTATTGTTTAATGGCCGTCCTCTTGACTTACATGGCGTAATTGATCAAACAGATGCTGTGTTAGAAGCCTGGTTCCCAGGTACAGAAGGTGGAGCAGCTGTGGCAGATTTACTGTATGGAGATGTGAACCCATCAGGACGATTAACGATGTCGTTTCCATATTCCGTTGGCCAAGTTCCGGTTTATTATAACAGTTTCAATACAGGTCGTCCGAAGATTGAACCAGTGACTGAATATGTTTCTAAGTATTTGGATATCCCTAATGAGCCTCTGCTTCCATTTGGATTTGGATTAAGTTATACGTCTTTTACCTACAGTGATGCATCCCTTTCAGCAACATCAATGAGCCCGGGAGGATCCATTTCGATTTCTGTAAAAGTAAAAAACACAGGAAATGTCACTGGGGATGAAATCGTTCAGTTATTTGTGCGAGATGTCGTAGGCGAAGTTGTACGTCCATTAAAAGAGTTGAAGGATTTCAAAAAGATCACATTGGACCCGGGAGAAGAGAAAGAAATCATGTTTACCTTAAATGAAGAGCAGCTTCACTACCACCATTCGGATTTACAGTTCAGGAGTGATCCGGGAGAATTTATTGTTTATATTGGTCCAAACAGCAAAGACGTTACAGAACTTGCATTTGAATTGACAAATGAAATGGATCGAGGGGAATAGGATGACTTTAACAAAGGACTTATCGTTTGAATTAAAAGAAGGAGCCTTACTTTTTTCATTTTTAAACAGCGGCGATATTTTTCAATCGACTCATCGACAAATTATGATCAATCAATGGTTGTCCAATCCCGTTGATGGATCACTGAATAATGTATATTTGCGATTATTTCAATCGGATGGAATTCACGTTTTTCCATTACTGGGAGCACAATCAAATAGTGAAGTGGAATTTTCAAGTTCTCAAGTGACATGGAAAGGAAATATTCATGATGTTTACTATCAAGTCACTTTTCACTTGACTGAACAAGGTATCTGGTTTTGGGATATCACAGTTGATGGTCATGACGTTGAAGTAGATGTGGTGTATGGACAAGATTTAGGGATGGCAAGTAAAGGTGCTGTCAGAAATAATGAAGCATATGTTTCTCAATACATCGATCACAAGGTTTTTAAAGATGAAACGAAGGGATATGTTGTTTGTTCCAGACAGAATCAGAAGCAGCCAGGAGGGTTTCCATATTTACAACAAGGGTCATTAACAAAAGCTGTAGGTTACTCAACAGATGGTTTCCAGTTCTTCGGTTTGACCTATAAAGAAACAAATCAACCGGAGGTATTGTATAAAGATTCTCTGCCGAATGAAATTTACCAATACGAGTTTGCTTATACAGGCTTACAATCAGAACGGGTAACATTAGCAGGACAAACAAAATTTGTATTTTATGGATTATTTAAAGAAAATCACCCTGATGCAGTAACCACAATAGAGTATGGCGAAGATGTAGCAGCTGCCTGGGAAGATGTGAAAAATCGTAGAGAATGTTCCGTCCAATCTCTTGAAAAAGTTGGCAGGACCCCTGAATTCGGAACACCTTTGGTTACTGATTCTATGACAAATGAAGACATTTTGAAATTATTCCCTGAGCGTCAACAGGAAGAATGGGATGGAGATACCTTACTTTCATTCTTTACAGACACATATGAGCACATAGTTTTAAAGGAAAAAGAGCGACTTGTCGAACGCCCGCACGGCCATATACTCATGACTGGGCAAAATGACAAAATAAAAGAAAATGTACTCTCATCGACATCATTCATATATGGGATCTTTAATTCTCAGCTTGTTGTGGGAAACACTTCATTCAATAAGCTGTTAACGAATGCACGGAATGCCTTAAACGTAATGAAAACATCCGGGCAGCGCATCTATGTGGAAATCGGCGGTGTGTATCGATTATTAACGATGCCATCTCTCTTTGAAATGGGGTTTAACTTTACACGCTGGTACTACAAAACGAGTGATGAAACATTCATCATTACAAACTATTCATCGGTCGATACTCCGGAAATACATCTGCAAGTCAGAACTGAAACCGGGAATGCGTATCGTTATCTCGTAACGAATCAAGTATCCATGAATGGAAATGAGCTCGAAGTACCATTCCATTTTGAAAGGGAAGGTCAAACGGTATCTTTCACCGCAGATGCTGATTCGAATTCTGCAGCTATTTATCCGGACTTGAAATATCGGATCCGTGTTGAGGGTGCTGAGTTTACTTTAGATAATGAAAGTAAGCTTACTTCAAACGCTGAGCCTCATTCTGCATCTGTCGTTGTGTTCGATTTGGATCCTGCAGCAGAGTGGGAAATGACGATGCAGGGTCTTCTGCATGGTGAAGAGTATCCATTTACGAAGCGGGATGCCTCAACAGAAATTGAACGTTATCGTGACTATTTGAGTCAATTAATGAATGGATTCCATTTATCACAGCAAGGCGAAACAATTGAAGAATTAGACAAAGTAAACGCTCTTGCATGGTGGTATACACATAATATGCTGGTTCATTTTTCCGTTCCGCACGGTCTGGAACAATATAGTGGAGCGGCATGGGGGACACGGGATGTTTGCCAGGGGCCGATGGAATACTTTATGGCTGTGCAAAAATATGAAACTGTCAAGGAAATTATCAAAACTGTTTATACTCATCAATTCGAGGATGATGGGAATTGGCCGCAATGGTTTATGTTTGATAAGTACTCTCATATCCAAGCTGGAGAGAGCCATGGTGACATTATCGTATGGCCGTTAAAGGTATTAGGTGATTATTTAGCGGTTACGAAGGACTACGATATATTACAAGAGAAAGTGCCTTACACTAAGCGTGGGAATGGTTTCAAGCTGACGGATGAAGTGGAAACGATTTATGAGCATGCAAAAAAACAGATCAACTATATAAAAGAACATTTCCTGCATGACACTCATTTATCATCTTACGGAGATGGAGATTGGGACGATACCCTGCAGCCGGCAAATGCAAAATTGAAGCAATATATGGTCAGCAGCTGGACGGTTGCTTTAACCTATCAGGCTCTTCGGAATTTATCTGTTGTCCTGGAAGAAGTAGACGGAAAGGAAGCATCTGAACTTGCACAACTAGCATCTGGAATTGAAGCTGATTTCAATCAATATATGTTGAAATCAGGCGTGATCCCAGGCTTTGTATATATGGAGAATCCTGATTCAGCCGAATTGATGCTTCACCCGGAAGATGAAAAAACAGGGATTCATTATCGATTGCTGCCAATGCAGCGCAGTATCATTAGTGAGCTGCTTACGAAGGAGCAGGCTGAAGCTCATTATGAATTGATAAAAGAAACCTTATATAGCCCGGATGGAGTTCGTTTAATGAATCGTCCAGCCAAATATAAGGGAGGAATCAGTACCCACTTCCAACGGGCGGAGACTGCATCAAACTTTGGCAGGGAGATTGGATTGCAGTATGTCCATGCAAATATTCGTTTTGTGGAAGCGATGGCCAAGCTTGGGAAAGTAGACGAAGTATGGAGCGGATTAGCTAAAATTAATCCGGTTCGCATTCAGGATGTTGTGCCGAATGCGGAGAGACGCCAGAGTAATGCGTACTTCAGCAGTTCTGACGGTAAGTTTAACACACGTTATGAGGCACAGAAAGATTTTGATAAGTTAAAAGATGGTTCAGTACCGGTAAAAGGGGGATGGCGGATCTATTCGAGCGGCCCTGGTATTTATATGAATCAGCTGATTTCAAATTGTTTGGGTATTCGTCCGGCTGCTGATGAACTAGTGATTGATCCTGTTTTACCTGAGAATTTTGACAGGTTAACATTCGACTATATGATTTATGATAAGTCAGTTTCATTTGTTTATCATCTTGGCACAGGAAAAACGGGACGAAGAGTTGTTATCAATGGCGAATCAGTAAAAGCAATAGACACGATCAAGAATCGATATCGCCAAGGCGGATTATGCATTTCCAAAGCGGAATTAGAAAGTAAACTAAATTTTGAGACGAATATAATTGAAGTATATCTCTAAATGAAGTGAACGGTCGTCCAATGGGCGACCGTTGCTTTTAATATGTTAGAAGTTATGAACAGGTGTAGCGTGGCATTCATTTGTTAAGATTGATTAGTAGAGTTATAGATTGTGAATATATAGCTGAATATGAGGAATCAGTTTAAGGAGGAAAAAAATGATTGTAAAATTATCAGGTTTTGCTGATGAAATTTCACCGGATTTGAACATTCAATTAGACGTCCTTCACACCGAAAGAATAAATTATCTGGAGCTCCGGAGTGTATGGGGGAAAAATATCGTTGATATTGATTTCCAAGAAGTGATACAAGTAAAAGAAGTACTCGACAGCAAAGGAATCCAAGTTTCTTCCATTGGATCACCAATTGGAAAGATTGGTATACAAGACGATTTTCAGGGACATCTTGCTAAATTCGATAAAGTGATCGAAACAGCAAAGTATTTAGGCACCCGCTTTATCAGGGTTTTCTCTTTTTTTATTCCTGAAGACAAAGATCCACTTATCTATAGGGATGAAGTGATGAGAAGAATGAACATTCTTGTCAGAAGGGCAGAAGAAGGAGGAGTGATCCTGCTGCACGAGAACGAAAAGGGGATTTTTGGCAGTGATGCGGAACGTTGCTTGGATTTATTGACGACATGCCAATCACCTAACTTCCGTGCCGTATTCGATCCTGCGAACTTTGTTCAATGCGGGGTAAAACCATTTACAGATGCCTATCCTTTGCTTGAAAACTATATTGAGTATGTCCATGTGAAAGATGCGCTATTTTCTAATGGTACCGTTGTTCCAGCAGGGGAGGGAGATGGGCAAATTGAAGAAATGTATAGAGCTTTAAAAGCCAAAGGATATAAAGGTTTTATGTCACTTGAGCCTCACTTGGCTGCTGAGGGAACATTTTTCGGGTTTAGTGGGTCGGAATTATTTAAAGTGGCAACAAAACAATTAAAAGAAATATTGCGTAGTATTGATGCTGAATGGAAATAGGTAACTTAAATGAAACCTGCATATGGACGAAGTGTTTGTACACGATTAAAATAGAGGTTGTGACAAAAGTGTTCTCGTATGAATAAAACCCGAACTAATTTGAATTCTAAATTCAAGTAAGTTCGGGTTTTTTATTAGCTTAGTTCAAATGTCCATTTAGTATCTTGCTTGCTCCAGCGGTTGATTGGAGTGCAAGACGAAGACTCCTGCGGGAAAAGCAGCTTATTATAAAAGCGGAAGGGCTTTGCTCAGAGGCTTATGACATGTGCCTCTAAGTCCTGCAGCTAGACAAGTGAGACCCCGCAGGCTTGACGAGGAGGTTCACGGGCTACCCTGGGAAAGCGAAGTCTTGCACGGAAATCATTAGCGGTATTTAGAGTCTAACACTGATAATGTTCGCCTTTAGGTAGTTGTTTTTTTGTTTTGTCCCAATCTCATTTAAGTTTCCTTCCATTTTGCATTCTTTCTATTTCATGCTGGACTCCTAAATTCAGGATTTGCAAGAACTGTATTGGTTATCGATATATATACAAACACCACAAAAGGATTAAAAGTTTTTTTCACGGGGGTATAAAGAATAATCAAAAAATTCAAAACAGTCCAAATGTCATACCAAATTCCGGCATTCCGACCGTTAACGGGACTTAAGTGGTATAGACATCTATACTTTTAATTCCATAAACTAGAGTAGTAGAGTAATTGGAAACCCTTACATTTCGACTAAAAGGAGGGAAAGTTGGATGAAAAAGAAACCAGTTTCAATCGTTTTGACTGCTTTGATGTGTACCTCGTTATTTAGTCCCGCAGTACTTGCTCAAGGCGGGGAAAATGATGGGGAGGTATCAGGAACGGAAAATGTACGTGCGCATCCTGCATTTACATGGGGGAATCCTGGACCTTCGTCACCTGTCCTTCATCCGGGTTCTGCACGTGGAGCAGGTATGATGCAGTTCACTTTGGATAGAATCGATCCTTTGATGGAAGAGAAGATTGCCGAGGGTGTCATGCCGGGGGCTGTTGCACTTGTCGCGAGAAGCGGGCATATCGTCAAGCATGATGCATACGGGGATGCGTACCGCTATACAGACGGTGATTTTACTGAGACAGACTCACCGATCGCGATGGAGAAAGACACGATTTTCGATCTTGCATCCATCAGCAAGATCTTTACAACGACAGCAGCGATGATCCTTTATGAGGACGGTGCATTCGAACTGGACGACAGGGTTGCTGAATATATCCCTGAGTTTGCTGCGAATGGGAAAGAAGATGTCACCATCCGGCAGTTGATGACCCACACTTCAGGGTTCACTGCATGGATTCCATTGTACAGTCAAGGGAATGATAGAGAGGACAGAATGCAGATCGTGTTCAACCACCCTCTTGCGAACGAACCCGGCACCGCCTATACATACAGTGATTTAAACATGATTACATTAGGTGCCATCATTGAAAGGTTGTCCGGGCAGCGCCTCGATGAATTTGTGAAAGAAAATATTACTGAGCCGCTAGGGATGAAAGACACCATGTACAACCCGCCGGCTTCCCTGAAAGAAAGGATCGCTGCCACTGAATATCAGCCTGCGATCGGAAGAGGACTCGTCTGGGGAGAAGTTCATGATGAAAATGCCTGGTCACTGGACGGCGTTGCAGGGCATGCAGGTGTGTTCTCCACTGCAGAAGACCTGGCGAAATTTGCCCATATGTTTGTGAAAGAAGGGCGTTACGGAGGCAAGCGGATACTGAAACCTGAAACGATTCAAATGCTCTCTGAAAATCAAATTCCAGAATTTCCCGGTGACGATCATGGACTTGGCTGGGAATTGAACCAGGGGTGGTTCATGGATGGTTTGGCAGACGAGAACTCACTTGGTCACACAGGGTACACAGGAACTTCGATCGTCGTGGATCAGGATAATGACACCATTGCCATTCTATTGACGAACCGTGTCCACCCTTCGCGAAGCACGGTATCGACCAACACAGTCCGTCGCCCGTTCGCCCGGTTGGTTGCAGATTCGATTCCTGTAGAAATGCAGGGTCACAAAAAAGAGAAAGCATGGTTTGCTGGTTACGGTGATCAACTGAACCGAAGTTTGACAGCAGAAGTGGATGTAAAAGAAGATGCCCGTCTTTCCTTTGATACCTGGTACCGGATTGAAAAGGACTCTGACTTCGGTCATGTAGAAACGTCACCTGACGGGGAAACCTGGACCGCAGCCGGAAATGCAATGACGGGAACCAGCGATGGATGGTCAGAAGAGGAAGTATCCATCCCTTCCGGTACAAAATTCATCCGATTCAACTACGAAACAGATGCATCCGTAAATTACCGCGGCTGGTATGTGAAAGATATCCAATTGGAAGTGGAAAATGGGCATAAGCTTAAAACCCATTTTAAAGGCTGGACAGAACGAAGCTATTAATTATAAGGGGGAAGACACATATGAAACATGCATACAAGATCTTTTCTTTATCTGTTCTCGTACTCGCGTTGATCATCTCGGGACTGCCGATGAATAATGTGCAGGCAGAAAGTCCGCTGAAAGACTTGATTATCTATCAGAACGCATCGCAAGTGGAAGTTTCGAATGCCGGTGACGAAATCGGATTGAAGGCATTGAATGTCTATAAGGATGGACACTTCACATTGGTGTCTGAAGGCTTGGAATGGAGTTCTTCAAATAAGAAAGTCGCGTCAGTAGATGAAAACGGAAATGTAGCATTAACAGGTAAGAACGGCAGAACCTTTATCAAACTGACAAACGGGGAATTTTCCGATCGCATTGCCGTCCATGTGAAACCTGCCCCTAAAAAAGGGAAAAAAGGCAAGTCGGCATCGGAAGCGAAGATCGTGAAACAAAAAGGAGAACGTTACGACCTGGTGGATGAAGCCATCGCGAACATGACGATCGAGGAAAAAATCGGTCAGATGCTCATGCCGGACTTCAGAAACTGGGATGGTGAAAATGTAACAGAAATGCTACCTGAAATCGAACAGCTGGTGAAAGATTATCATCTCGGCGGTGTAATATTGTTCCGCGAAAATGTGGTCACCACTGAACAAACAACGAAACTGGTCGCTGACTATCAAGAGGCGGCTGAAGAATATGGATTGCTGATGACGATTGATCAGGAAGGCGGAATCGTCACCCGGCTCCAATCAGGTACAGACTTTCCGGGGAATATGGCCTTAGGTGCGACACGTTCACCGGAAATCGCCCACAACGTTGGGAAAGCAATCGGGGAAGAGCTTCATTCTCTTGGTATAAACGTAAACTTTGCACCTGTAATGGATGTAAACAATAACCCTGACAACCCGGTAATCGGTGTCCGTTCATTCGGGGAAGATCCGGAATTGGTCGCTGAAATGGGAGTGGCCTATACTGAAGGTCTTCAATCAACCGGTGTAGCAGCTACCGCCAAGCATTTCCCGGGCCACGGTGACACGGCTGTGGATTCCCACTTAGGGCTGCCTGAAGTTCCGCATGATAAAGAACGCTTGATGGAAGTGGAATTGTATCCGTTTCAGCAGGCAATGAATGCAGGAATCGATGCGATCATGACGGCTCACGTCACGTTCCCTAAAATCGACGGCTCTAAAGCAATTTCAAAAAAAACAGGGGAAGAAATTGCAGTGCCGGCCACTCTTTCTCATAAAGTATTAACAGAATTGATGCGTGAGGAAATGGGCTACGAAGGCATTATCACGACAGATGCAATGAACATGAAAGCGATCGCGGATCATTTCGGTGCAGTCGACGCCGCGGTTCGTGCAGTCAAAGCAGGCACGGATATCGTCCTGATGCCGGTTGGATTAAGCGAAGTGAGACAGGGACTGCTCGATGCAGTCGACAGTGGAGAATTGACTGTCGACCGAATCGAAACATCCGTTGAACGAATCCTTTCACTAAAAATCAAACGAGGTGTCATCAAGGAAGAAACGCCACTTCCAATAGAAGAAAAAGTCGCACAAGCAAGTGAAATCGTAGGATCAGAAGAACACAAACAAGTGGAAAGAGAAGCGGCAGAACGCTCGATTACACTTGTGAAAAATGAGCAGGCACTTCCAATGAACCCGGCCGAAGATGAAAAAGTAGTCGTTGTTGGAAGGTCTTATATCGAAGACCTTGGGAATGCAGTGAAAGAACAGCATGCAAATACAACTGTCATCGAGGCACCATCGAATTATCAATTAACAGAAGAACAGAAAGCAGATATCAGAGAAGCGTCAGCCGTCATCGTCGGCACTTACACCTATAATGTGTCTGGCAGGTCTCCAGAAAGTGCACAGATGCAGCTTGTAAAAGCCCTTGGGGAAGAAACAGAGGCCCCGGTGATTGCAGTCGGCATCCGTAACCCTTATGACATCATGGCCTATAACAGCGAAGTGGACGCTTATCTTGCCCAATACGGTTTCCGCACGGCAAGCTTCAAAGCAACCGCTGCGACGATTTTCGGAGCAAACACCCCTGGCGGAAAACTGCCAGTATCAATCCCTGACGTAAATGAGGGAACCATGTACCAATTTGGCCACGGCTTGACGTATTAAACTTGTGAAAACGGGAGGGGAATACCTTGAAAAAGTGGATGATCGCACTACTCACGGCAGTCCTGGTTCTATCAACGATGTCCGCAGGCTCTGCTCATGATAATGGAAAGGGTCACGGAAAGGGCAAAGGCAAACAAAAGGAATTCTCACTTGGTGTCGAACAGCTCTTGAAAGAAGAAAAGCACCTCATCGAAGGCAAAAAAGTCGGGCTGATCACGAATCCAACCGGAGTCGATCAAGAACTGAACAGCATCGTCGATACATTGCATAATGACCCGGACGTCGAACTGACGGCTCTTTATGGACCGGAACACGGTGTGCGTGGAGATGCGCAGGCGGGGGAATATGTTGAATTCTATATCGACGAACAAACAGGTCTTCCGGTCTACAGCCTATATGGAGCAACTAAAAAGCCGACACCTGAAATGCTTGAAAACGTGGAAGTCCTGTTATTCGATATCCAGGATGTAGGAACGCGCTTCTACACATACATCTACACTATGGCATATGCAATGGAAGCGGCAAAAGAGAACGATATACCGATCATCGTATTGGACCGTCCAAACCCATTGAGCGGTAAAGAAGTTGAAGGACCGGTACTGGATATGGAGTACTCTTCATTCGTTGGAAAATACAGCATCCCTCTCCGCCACGGTATGACAGTCGGGGAACTTGCCAAACTATTCAACACAGAATTTGAAATCGGCGCAGACCTGACAGTCGTGGAAATGGAAGGCTGGAAACGCAGCAAGTATTATGACGAAACTCCACTTGAATTCGTCATGCCATCGCCGAACATGCCGACACTTGAAACGGCATTGGTATACCCGGGGGCGGCACTGATCGAAGGGACAAATGTATCCGAAGGGCGCGGAACAACAAAACCATTCGAACTGATCGGCGCACCATTCATCAATGCAGCCGATCTGGCAGCTGAACTGAATGACCTGGAGCTGAAAGGCGTTGCGTTCAGGGCGGCGTCCTTCACCCCGGCATCATCCAAGCACGCAGGTAAACTGTCACACGGCATCCAGATTCATGTCACCGATCGAAAAACATTCAAACCTGTCGAAACAGGGCTTCACATCGTGAAAACGATCCATGACATGTACCCTGAAAACTTCCAGTTCCGCGCTGAAAACAGCGCCGGCATCTCATTCTTCGACAACCTGATCGGAAACGGCTGGATCCGCGAGGGAATCGAAGAAGGAAGAAGCATCGGAGAAATGGTAGAACAATGGCAGCCAGAACTGGACAAATTCAAAGAAGTCCGCGAACAGTATTTGATCTATTGAGTAAGTCATTGGAAGAGCCCAAGGCATTGTTGCCTTGGGCTCTTTTACTTTTCTTAAGTAAGAAAAGTTTTAAATGATATTTATCAGCATATGAATATATATTGTGTGCCTATCAAAATACTTACATTTTCCCCCTATTATTGATAGCATAGTAGTAAGAGGTATACGTTTAGGTATTTGTTATAACTAATTGTTATTTCTGACTGTTCCAGCTGTTGATTGGAGTGCAAGACGAAGATTCCTGGGGGAGAAGCTAGTTAGGTGAGACCCCGCAGGAGCAGATGCCAACCGCCCGCGGAAAGCGAAGTCTTGCACGGAAATCAACAGCGGAGTTTAAAGTGCCAGTTCATTAAAAAAGAAATGAGGTTATCAATCATGCTAAAGAAATTTGCCAGTGATGCATTGGGAATCAGTGATATCGGAAAAATCATCAGAAGAGAAGACTTTGACAAAACACAGTCAGATGACTACGTATTGACAGAAGACGGGGAAAAGATTCACTTCCTCATCAAATCAAAAACGGATGAATACTGCTTCACAAACCGTGCACTCATCCACTTGGATGGCAATAAAGCCTCCAGCAGCAAACGTAACCTCAAACGCTATGATTATTATGAAAATCCGATCAGCGGGGTTTCCATCGAAACAGCAGGTACAATCGACCTTGATCTGGAAATCAAATTTACGATGGGCAGCTACGGTTTTTCAGTGGATATCGACAAAAAAGAAGGAGAAGCCATCGCAGATCTATACAAGTCCCTGCTTGCCATCTCCCATATCCAGCAGGAAGGAAAACGTAAAATGGATTCTGCAGAAAAAAGCTTATCCACAGCCAGGGAACTGATCACCAACAACCGTTTCCATGATAATGACATCTCAAATGAGTTCAAGGATGCGACAAGCTTTGCCTTTGAATGGCTGAATGATCATTATAATGCGAATACACGCAAAGACTTTGGTGAAGTGTTTAATAAATATATCCAAAATTAAAATAGAAAATAGTTAACGCCAGTCCAATATTAAATGGGGCTGGTGCTTTTTTATTGTAATAGATGATAATAGTGTACGAGGGGAATGTAAAGGAAGTTTCTAAGTCATACTAGTATCGATAGGATATTTGATGATAAGGGGGTTTTCTATGTTCATTACAGCCGCAGCCACGATCATTCTGTCCTTCGTTCTGGTGCTTTCACTCCACTTCGTGAAACAACGTTTCGATGGCTTGGAACTGACTATATTGTTTATATTCTCATCATACATTTGTCAAAACACATACTATAAACTGTTCTCCCCCTACGACCGATTGAGTGTTGGAGACAGCGGATGGGCCAAACTAACTGTAATCGTTCATTTTGGCATTGTCCTGCCAATTTTATTGATTATCGTACTGTTTATCCTGAAGAGTACAAACCCCAGTTTTTATGCAGTGAGCAGTATCGCCTGGATCTTCATCATCATTGTATATGAAAAAATTTTTCTCATTTCAGGGATATTGGAAAAGTCGAATGGACATTGGTATCCAACGATAGATGCAGCTGCAGCTGTCGTCATATTATTCATTACCACTTTTGTAATGAAAAAAATTCATTGGATATTGAAAAAAGAACAGGTAATCACATGATAAAAATGATCATATCCCCTATATCACCAAAACAATTTGATGAAAACGAGTTATTTACACTGATCATTTCTATTACGGTTGTTGCCGTTCTATCGTATTTGCACAAACATTATAGAACATTAAGCGACGCGGAACTACTCAGCGTGTATTTATTCAATATCTTTTTGACCACCACATTGGAAGCATTATTTGCTGAACACCCTTTGGATTTTTACGATACAATGGATTACCCGCATGCAGAGATTTTTGATGTTATTCTGCAGACTTTCGTTTATCCAGCCACGGTCACCATCGCCATTCATTTTTATGCTAAATACAGGCCGGCCGCATTGTGGTACATCCTTGGGTGGGGGTTGATCCTGACATTCCTGGAATGGATCTCGCTTTACTTCAATCTTTTTCAACATAAAGAGTGGACGCTCTTTTACTCGTGCATACTTTATTCTTCAGTTATGACATTGAATACATTTTTTTTCAATAAAGTAAGAAAACATCTTATTAAAAATCAACATGTTTAGGGCCCGGCGGAACGATTGCAGGGCATTTCCACAGCGGAGCCACTTTATAAAGAATGACATCAACTCCGGCTTTTTTCATACACTATTTCTGAGGTGAATAAAATGCCAAGAGTCAAATACACGGATGCAGATGTTGCCCTGATGGCTAGGATGATGCGCGCGGAAGCCGAGGGTGAAGGTAAACAGGGAATGTTATATGTGGGAAATGTCATTGTTAATCGTGCGAAGGCGGATTGTTTGGACTTTAAAAAGGTAAGGACCATTCGAGAAGTCATCTTTCATGTGCAAGGTGGAAATTATTCTTTTGAGGCTGTTCAAAAAGGGAATCTCTTTTATAACAGAGCGAGATCCGTTGAAAAAAGATTAGCTAGAAAGAATTTGAATTTTTGGGCTCAACACCCGGCGAAGTATGCCCTTTGGTATTTCAATCCATATGCCCCGTGTCCTCCGACCTGGTACGGTCAACCTTTTGCCGGTCAATTTAAACAACATTGTTATTACGAACCAAAAGCTGGAACATGTGACAGTGTTTATATCGGTGGATAATCAATTGAATATGGGGCTGGTTGCCAAGAGCGATTCATTGAGCATTCTTTATTAAAAGGAATGCTTTTTGTATTTATCTGAACATACATTTTCAATAAAAAAATCAAAAACTTTAATAAAAATTTATTGTAAATCGATAAATGGTGTGTTAAATTCAAATGGAGGATAAATTGGTGAGGTGATTTGTATGAAAAAAGAAACATCCTTTTTAAAGTTCGTTGTTGTTGTTATGGGACTGCCTGTCCTTGCTTTGTGTATATTCATATTACCCAAGATAGCTGAATTTTTTGCTGAACTAAACCCAGAGCTGGATTTTTTGCAATATCCCTTTTTAATCGGGTTGTATGTGACAGCGGCCGTCTTCTTTGCTGCTCTGTATCAGACGTTAAAACTGTTGAACTTCATTGATAAGAACGAGGCTTTTTCGGATCTATCCGTAAACGCATTAAAGGTTATCAAACACTGTGCTATCATCATCAGTGCATCTTTTGTGGTATTTATGCCGCTCATCTATCTCATGGCAGAGGTAGACGATGCCCCGGGTATGATATTGATAGGAATGGTGATTATATTTGGCAGCATGGTGATTGCAGTCTTTGCCGCAGTCCTTCAGAAACTATTGAAGAATGCCATTGAAATAAAATCAGAAAATGATTTAACGGTCTGAGGTGATAATATGGCGATTATAATCAATATTGACGTGATGCTGGCCAAACGGAAAATGAGTGTGACAGCACTTTCGGAAAAGGTTGGTATAACAATGGCTAACCTATCGATTTTGAAGAATGGAAAGGCGAAAGCGATTCGATTATCAACTTTAGAGGCGATTTGTAAAGCATTGGATTGTCAGCCTGGAGATCTTTTGGAATACAGGAAACAGGAAGACACTGACTAAACGCGGCATACTGCCTGAGAAAAAACGTTGGAGGCACGAATCATGAGAGCACTAAAACAACTCATTCGCTTTGGCTGGGAGCAGGCCATGTCCTGTTTGTTTCCTGTCGTTATCTTTGCTTCATTGGCCATTACCCAGTTGATTCCTCTCCCCTTCTTGCCGCGATATGACTGGCTGCTCATCATCTGTCTGCTGATGCAGTTCATGATGGTGCGTTCAGGGCTTGAAACCCGGGATGAATTAAAGGTCATCACTTTATTCCACCTGATCGGACTTGCTCTCGAACTTTTCAAGGTGAATATGGGATCCTGGTCTTATCCTGATGAAGGCTATACCAAAGTGTTCGGGGTGCCTCTATACAGCGGATTCATGTACGCAAGTGTAGCGAGTTATCTTTGCCAGGCTTGGAGACGGTTAAAGGTGGAACTGGTCAAGTGGCCCCCATTTTGGATCGTAGTCGCCCTGGCTGCTGCGATTTATTTGAACTTTTTCACGCACCATTATTGGATGGATATCCGCTGGTGGCTGTCGGCGCTTGTCGTGATCGTCTTTTGGCGTGCCAGGGTCACATACTGGGTGCGTGGGACGTGTTATCGGATGCCGCTTTCCCTTTCATTTGTACTCATCGGATTTTTCATCTGGATAGCCGAGAATATCGCTACATTCTTTGGAGCTTGGGAATATCCCAATCAAGCCGATGCCTGGAGTCTCGTCCATCTCGGAAAGGTGAGTTCCTGGCTCTTATTGGTGATCGTCAGCTTTCTTATCGTAGCGACATTAAAACAGGTCAAGGGGAAAAATTCGATCAGCACCAATACAGTTGAGTTCTTATAACCTTTAAAAAAGTCGGATCCTTATTAGCTTAAGGAGTTCGACTTTTTTATTTTTGAGAAGCAATGAACAGAAAAATCATCGGCAAACCAAGATAATTCATGGTGATTACCGATTTTAAGAAATTTATGTTGAGTTACTTGCTTGGATTTGAAATAATTATAGTGCATAGGTAGTATTTAGAAAATTAAATCTATTTTAATGAAGGAGCCGGAATGAGTATAATAAAGGACTTTTTACTGCAGTTGACGCTTTTGATCATACCCATATTTATTTACTTTACATTTATTCTGGAGAAGGTAAAGAATGATCGGAATATAACCGTGATCATGACCATGTTATGGGGCATCTCCATCCTGCTGTGCATGTCCTTTCCCGTGAACTTTGGTGATGGTGCCCGACTGGATATTCGATTCATACCTTTATTACTGGGTACCTTATACCTCGGATTCTGGCCGGGAATCCTTCTTTCAATCCTGATTATCCTTTACCGTCTTTCTTTTGGAATGAGTCCTGGATTTTATAATACTGTTCTGGTTATCGTATTATCTCTTCCGATCATTTTGTATTTTCAAAAGTCATTTATACGTTCGAATAAAGATAAGAGGGGAGGCATCGCAGCAGGGCTTTCGTTTTATTACTGTGTGCTGGGACTTACACTTTTCGGTATAATAAAAGGTTTTTCCTCTGAAAATTTGGAAGTGCAGTTGTTACACCTGACCTTCACGGTGGCGGTTACGTTGTTCTGTATTGTGTTAATAGAAAAAATAAGGGAAATCCATCAGCTTCGTTCAGATATACAAAATTCGGAGAAATTACGGGTGATCAGTGAACTGACTGGTGTTTTCGCGCATGAAATCAGAAATCCCATGCAAGTGACCCGCGGTTTTCTGCAGCTTTTAGACGATCCCGATCTGCCGCCTAAGAAGAAGGAATACATTAACGTATCGATTGAAGAATTAGATCGTGCAAATGAAATAATTGATGATTTTCTGGCATTTGGAAAACCTTCGGGAAATGATAGAGGAAAGGTGAATGCCGGTGACCAGGTAGAGCGCGTTGCAAATCTCATTCAAAGCTTCAGCCTGAACCATCAAGTGGAGATAAAAACGGATATTGTTGATGACTGTTGGATTGATGCAAATCCACAGAAGATAAATCAGTCATTGATTAATATTATGAAAAATGCGGTAGAGTCGATGCCGAATGGAGGAATCGTTTGGGTAACCTGTGGACCGACCGCCGATGGTTCTATCAGGATCAGCATTAAGGATCAGGGGGTCGGCATGACGAAACAACAGATAGACAGGCTAGGGAATCCTTATTATTCTCTGAAAGAAAAGGGCACAGGTCTGGGCATGATGGTCAGCTTTCAAATCATCCGTTCGTTCAAAGGTGAAATCATAGTGAACAGTGAAAAAGGTGCAGGCACAGAATTTATTATCCTATTACCACAGGCCATGCACTAGTCTGCTATTCGAAAAGTGCAGACGAGAGGCTCCTTTTAACAAGGAGCCTCTCGACATTGGATGGTATATTCAATTAATCAATAACTTATCCAATTCTCTCACTCTATCATAAGAATTCAGCAGTTCTTCGGGAACCAGTGATCTCCCAAACTCCCAGGCGTTCAGCTCAATCAAATCTTTTAGCTCTTCGATTTCTTTATCCTCCCCATACATCAGAATCCGCGTATCATGCTTATTCTTCTTGAAATCCAAGTAATAGCCCAGCACACGATATAGAATGATTTTGACCAGGCTATCGTTTGACTCTTTTATATTCAACTTTGCGATATAACCATTGATTCTTAAGTAATTGAACCTGATTGTATTATGGGAAACATTATAACTCATCGGAACAGTCAGCTGATTATTCGATTCATAGTTGATGTCTAAATTGTGCCCGGATAATGTCTCTTGGATGATTTTCTCAATATTCCATATGTATAGCATTGTGCATCACTACCCTTCAAGGACTTATTACATCAGTATAATGAGTAATGCCTGCCCGGTCAAAAATAGCAGCGGTAGAACCATTGTGAATAGTTTTTTTTGCAAACATACCTTTCATGTAGACTTCTCTTCAAAGTCTGCACTTTCTGTTTTGGTACAATACTTAATGACATTTGGGTAAAATATATGAAACAATAAATAGATTGGAATAATGTATCTACGGGAGAGGGTGAGAAGGTGGATATTCGGCATCTGAAGTATTTCATAGAGGTGACAAGATTCAAAAGCTTTACACGTGCAGCGGATCATTTATTCGTTACGCAGCCTACAATCAGTAAGATGATCAGGAATCTGGAAGAAGAACTGGGTGTGGAGTTATTTGACCGTTCGAGGAGGCAGCTGGTTCTGACGGATGCAGGTCGGGCGATTTTACAGCAAGCACTGACGATCGATAAAGCATTCGGGAATATCCAGCATGAACTCGATGATCTGATCGGGCTCCAGAGAGGACATATCCGGATCGGATTGCCGCCGATTATGGATGCCGGCCGCTTCATCCGGGTATTGGGGGATTTTCATAAGCTTTATCCACACATCACATTCCAACTCATTGAAAACGGGACAAAGAGGATCGAGGAAGATATCATAGGGGATCAACTTGATGTGGGAATAGCCGTATTGCCGGCAGCAGAAGAAGATTTCCATCATTTCTCATTCATGAAAGAGGAACTCAGGGTAGTCGTGCCGAGTAAGCATGCATTTGCCGCAAGAAAGCAGGTCAAGTTGAAGGAATTGGAGGATGAACAGTTTATTCTCTTTAATAAGGACTTTGCATTGAACGATCGGATAAGGGCTGCATGCAAAGAAGCAGGTTTCCTCCCGAAAGTCGTTTCCGAAAGCTCGCAGTGGGATTTTATCGGTAAGATGATCGAAGCTGAACTCGGGATTTCGATCCTGCCTACCAGCGTTTATAATATGATGAAAGAGGAACTCATCGCCATCAAAGTTGTAAAGCCTGTAATCGAATGGGATCTCGCGATTATTTGGCGTAAAAATCAATATTTATCCTATGCCACAACAGAATGGCTTAAGTTTACCCAGGAACGGTTGATGGGAAGCATCTCTGATTAAGAGGTGCTCTTTTTTTTGTGGTTTTTGAGAACCTTTGCAAAAAATATTGTGTGGATTTAATAAGATAGCACACTGATTCTACATGGATGAAAGCAGTTGCATAGACAGTGTCTATGGTAAATATGATAAACATTCATTTCACTTATCTTATATCCAGCCTTACACTTTGGTTATCAAACGTTTGAAAAACCACATATCACAGAAGGGATTTGTTTTTCATGCCAGAAACCAAGCATCCAAAAGAAAGTCTGGTCGTCAATACCGACCAGGTCATGATCAATGATCTGAATAACTACAATACATTGTTCGGGGGTGTATTGATGAAGAAGCTGGATAACAATGCAACATTGTCCGCAAGACGTCATGCGAGGGTGAAGGAATGTGTCACGGCATCCACTGATTCCATCGACTTCCTGTATCCGATTCATCAGTCAGATTCCGTGTGTGTTGAATCATTCGTCTCGTATGTTGGGAATAAATCAATGGAAATCTTCTGCAAAGTGATCGCCGAAGACATGATTACCGGTGAAAGAAGGATAGCGGCAACTGCATTCCTAACCTTTGTCGCACTCGATGAGAATAAAAAACCACTCAAAGTTCCTGAAATACTGCCCGAAACAGCGGAAGAGAAATTTCTCTTCGAATCAGGTAAAGAACGGGCAGAAAGAAGACGGATCAGACGGAAACACAGTAAAAAGCTCATGGAAATCGTAGGATTGGAGAAACCATGGAATATGGGAGGGGAAGCATCATGACAAGTATGTTAGCGAGTATGAATGAACTCTACGAAGCAAAAAAAGATGTGGATTCATTAAAACAGCAGTTTCCTGAATTGAGTGAGCAGCTGGTCCATGTCGTCAGTCTTACTAGGCAATTACAATTAAAGTACGGATACATGGGTTCATTATTGAGAGATAAAGAACTGCCTGACTTCGAGCCTCAGTTCGTAAGAGGTTCGATTCTTACCCTGTACCAAAAGGAAATAGGAAAATTGAAAGACAATCCAAATATCGTTCAATTGAAAACAGTAATGAACAAGCACCGCAAAGTCAGTGACTCTAAACTTTTCTTATTGATACTGGGTGCGAAACCGGAATTGCTCCAAGGCTCTACCATAATAAAATGATCCCTCCCGAGGAGGCTCACGAGCTGCCCGAAAAACGAAGTCTTGCACGGAAATCATTAGAGGAATTTAGAGCCCACACTAATCTGGTAGTTGTTTTTTGTTTTTCTCAACCTCGTGCGTTTTGGAGCATAGTTGGATTGAATCGCTGACCTTTTGACCGCTATTCGGTTAGGACAATTATATTTCAGTGATAATCAAAAGATGTGCAATCTTAAAATAGAAGAGGACCATTATTGAAAGGCAAAAGAAAAAACCCTTGATAATCAAGGGTTTTTTGGTATGGAGCATAGCGGGATCGAACCGCTGACCTTTTGGCTGCCAGCGAACGTTGAGTTATTAAATACGTTTAAATAAGTCAATATAGGTCGTTTTAATGTAAAAGAATTTACGGAAAAAACCCATTAAATAATCAAATGTGTGCTTTTGTGAACTTTTATGGTATTGTGCGTGGTCATTTGTAAAATAAAGTTGTACCTAGATAGAAATGGTTCTTTTCTTAGGGATTGTTGCTTTAAATGAAAAAAGGAATTTTATGGTACTATATAATAAAAAGTGTTTTTTCTGGAGGTAATAACAATTGAAATATGACGTAATTATCATTGGAGGGGGGCAGGCGGGGCTTTCAATGCGGTACTACTTGAAGAAGAGTAATCTTTCTTACCTCATCTTGGATGAATTGTCTGAGATTGGCGAGGTGTGGAAAAATCGATATGATTCTTTACAGTTGTTTACGCCTTCTTATTTTAGCTCACTTCCAGGTTTTAATCTTGATTCAGATTCATATCCTACCAAGGATGATGTTGTTGAGTACTTAAAGCAATATGTAAAGAGATTCTCACTCCCATTACAGATGAACACTAAGGTCAATAGATTATTTTTAATTAATGGTGAATTCGTAATAGAAACCAATCAAGGTTCAATAAAGGCTAATAATGTTGTAGTGGCAACAGGACCTTTTCAAAAACCTTACATCCCTGATTTTTCATCGCTTATGTCTAAAGAGGTCTTACAAATTCATTCGTCAGAATATAAAAATCCAAGCCTATTAAAACCAGGGACAGCTCTAGTTGTAGGTGGAGGAAATTCCGGTGCCCAAATTGCTGATGAGTTATCAGAAGGTAGGAAAGTGTTTTTATCTGTCGGACATAAAATGGTGTTTTTGCCACAAGATGTTGGCAATAAAAGCATCTTTTGGTATTTGGATAAATTAGGAGTGTATAAAGCCAGTCATAATTCTCTGTTCGGAAAAATGTTAAAAAAGAGGCCAGACCCTATTTTTGGTTATAGGTTGAAAAGGTTAATTAAGAATGGAACTATAACATTAAAACCACGAGCGATTTCTTCTGAAAAAAATCTCATACTATTCGAAGACAAAACTCAAATAAAAGTAGATAATGTAGTCTGGGCAACCGGGTATAAACCAGATTACAACTGGATAGAGCTTAATGAAATATTCAACGATAAAGGTTTTCCGATCCATAATAGGGGTGTAACTTCCCAAAAAGGGTTATTCTTTTTAGGGTTACCCTGGCAATATAATAGAAGTTCTGCTTTGATCCAGGGAGTAGGGGAAGATGCTAGTTATATATAACCAACTAAAAGAATCAAATTCATAATGTTTATTCACAAAGTCATTTCATAAAGGAATGACTTTCTGCTTGTAGACAAAGTCTAAGAATTAGACCAAGTCTACAAGCTTTTTTGTATAATGGAATGGAATCGATTATTTTGTGGGGGAGATATAAAATGTTATCAAAACACGTTGAGGATGGAAGAAATCAAATTGAAATGGTTGCGTTGGACCAACTTGTTCCAGAGGAGCATCTAGTTAGGAAGGTTGAACAAGCGATTGACTTTGAATTTATTTATGTCCTGGTAAAAAATAAGTGTTTTTTAGTGCCAAGCCGTTCCTGCCGCTACTGAAAAAGGCATCTCTTTTATTGCAGATCATTAGCTCTTTCCAATTGGTCGATTGCCGATGAAATTAGTAGGCTCGTCAGAATTAATACACCTCAAGTAATCAGCCACAATCCATGTTTCATAAGGATGACTGCCCGTTCCAGATGGAAGATCCATTTAACCACCCCAATTCTTTTTATAAACAGGGTTTCAGCAGCACTGGCTCTCAAAAGTATCAGTGTAAATCTTGTAAGAAAAAGACTTCATTAACCCCTAAAAGAGAAGAATCCATTACATAAAATCAAAAGAGACATGATGTGCTGCACCTATTCGCAAAGCTGTTATTGAATAAAACCCCTATCTCTAGGGCTTGTGAAATCCTGGGTACTCATAAGTTCCACGAAGTAAAGAATGCTTCTGAAGACTCCTTTAACATTTATGCCGACAATCCAATAGAACATCCATTAGCCTCTCCAGACCGGGGATACCGTTGGATAGATTGAACTACAGATCTTTCATTGTTGGAACCCATGGACATGGCTAAATTAGCGGTAAATGTTTCGGATTAGTTTACAGATGCTTTCATGCAGCTTGTTCGAAGGAGGTTCCCCCCTTTAGAAAGGCCAATTCACTCTGCCAAAGCTGATAAGAAGAACTATATGTATTCAAACAGCAACCCTGAATATGCTCAAATGGCAGTAACGATTTAACGTACCTACTATAATTATTGTTTGCGGTTAAAAACCAAGAGTGATAAAAAGTCACCTACACAGAGGTTGGGTATAACTGATAAGCAGTTTGATTTAAAAGATATCATTTACCTTAGATGATCCCCTTTCCAAGCACAGCAGACCAATTATCAATTTAAGGTCTGCTTTTTCAATTTCATGGTTATTGTGATAGTATCAGAACATTCAAAAATTAAATATATTTTATTCCATTAGGGGGGAGTTTAGTACAATAAGATGTAATAAAATTAGACTAAAAAATTGATTTTTGAAAGGGTCATAAAGCTTCTCTGAAAGCTATTGTAGATATTTTAAAAGAAACAACAGAGGTGACAAAATACATACCAAATAAGGGGTGGGTTATTCCTTAAACTGACGTGTCATGTTTGTAAAAAAACACTCATTGCGAGAATTGGGATTCCCCCAATTCTTTTTTTCATTCAAGCTGATACTTGAATGAGGAAATGGTTAAAGGATATACTATATTCAAGTAAAGGTTTGAATGAGAAAGAGGTGGGAATATGAATAAAAATACTTTCGAGATCTATTGCTATGACGAAGAAAAAGTCAATCGATTACAACAGGGTTTCAGACAGTAGATATTTCTAGTGTTTGCATAAAATGTTCAAAAGTTTGTGTTGACACACAGGAAAGAGGAGGTTGAAAAATGATAACAACTATACTTACAGCCGCAGCTATTTATGTAGCAACTGGTATTGATTACCTTGTTATTTTAATTCTATTATTTTCACAAATTAAAAAAGGACAGGCAAAACATATTTGGTTAGGAAAGTATATTGGAACGATAATTGTTATAGGAGCAAGTCTTTTAGTTGCTTTTGGTGTTACTAACCTAATTCCTCAACAATGGGTTATAGGACTACTTGGGCTTTTACCACTTTACTTAGGTATCAAGATATGGATTAAGGGTGACGAGGATGATGATGAAGGCAACATTTTATCGTTATTTTCCTCAGGTAGGTTTAATCAATTATTTGTAACGGTCACTTTTATTGTATTGTCTTCCAGTGCAGATGATTTTTCCATTTATGTACCGTATTTCACAACATTAAACGTGACTGAAATTATTGTCTCTATCATTACCTTTTTAATTATGATTGGAATTTTACTCTATGTCGGTTATCGTTTAGCCAAATTGGATCTAATATCGGAAAAAATTGAAAAGTATCAACGTTGGATTGTTCCAATTGTCTTCATAGGATTAGGAATTTATATTATGTTTGAAAATAGAACATTTAATGCCCTACTCACATTCCTGTTTTAATAAATAGTTGTACTAGTTAACAAGACAAAAGCATAAGAAAAAATGATTTGTATGAGATTCACTTGAATGTAATGGCGAAGAATGTGTATAGTTTATTCAAGCGAACATTTGAATGAATGAGGTGAGAATATGAGTAAAGCTACTTGTGAAATCTATTGCTATGACGAAGAAAAGGTGAATCGAATACAAGGAGATTTAAAGACAGTGGATATTTCTAGTGTTGTACAAATGTTAAAAGTGATTGCTGATGAAAATAGGGCAAAAATCACCTATGCTCTCTGCCAAGATGAAGAGCTTTGTGTATGTGATATCGCGAATATCGTAGGTGTTACTGTCGCCAATGCCTCCCATCATTTGAGAAAACTTCATAAACAAGGTGTCGTTAAGTTTCGAAAAGAGGGTAAACTCGCATTTTATTCGTTAGATGATGAACATATCAAGCAGATAATGATGTTCTCATTAGCCCATAAAAAGGAGGGAAAAGGTAATGTCTGAACAAGTAAAAGTCAATGAACAAGAGTCAAAAACATACCGTGTTCAAGGATTCACCTGAGCTGACTGTGCTAAAACGTTCGAAACGAACGTGAAACACCTGGATGGTGTTTCGAATGCGAAAGTTAATTTTGGTGCTTCTAAAATTACGGTTACGGGCAATACAACCATTGAAGCACTTGAAAAGGCAGGTGCTTTTGAAAACTTGAAATTACGAGACGAAAATGAAAAAAAGGTAGAACATGAACCTTTTTGGAAGCAAAAAGAAAATATTAAAGTCTATATTTCAGCGATGTTGCTTGTAATTAGTTGGTTTTTAGGAGAGCAATTAGGGGAAGAACATTTTCTTCCGACGATTGGTTATGCAACATCCATTTTAATTGGTGGATATTCGCTATTCATTAAAGGTCTTAAAAATCTAAGTCGATTAAAGTTTGATATGAATACATTAATGACCATCGCCATTATAGGAGCTGCAATCATTGGTGAATGGGGTGAAGGGGCAACGGTAGTTATTCTCTTTGCCGTCAGTGAAGCCTTAGAACGATATTCCATGGATAAAGCTCGGAAGTCTATTGAATCTTTGATGGATATTGCTCCAAAAGAAGCGTTAATTCGTCGTGGAAATCAAGAAATGATGGTCCATGTTGAGGGTATTCAAGTGGACGATATTATGATCGTAAAGCCTGGGCAAAAATTAGCGATGGATGGAGTGGTCATTAAAGGCACTTCTACGCTAAATCAGGCTGCGATTACAGGAGAAAGTGTTCCAGTAACGAAAACGATTGATGATGAAGTCTTTGCAGGCACCTTGAATGAAGAGGGATTGCTCGAAGTTAAAGTAACAAAACGAGTGGAAGATACTACATTATCGAAAATCATTCATTTGGTGGAAGAGGCTCAAGCAGAACGAGCACCTTCTCAAGCTTTTGTCGATAAATTTGCAAAATACTATACACCAGCTATTGTGATTCTGGCATTCTTAATTGCAGTTATTCCTCCGTTATTCGGCGGTGATTGGAGTGAATGGATTTATCAAGGATTAGCTGCATTAGTGGTTGGTTGTCCATGTGCACTGGTTGTTTCAACTCCAGTTGCCGTGGTTACAGCAATAGGAAATGCGGCAAGAAATGGTGTTTTGATTAAAGGTGGTATTTATTTAGAAGAAGCAGGAGCCCTTAAAGCCATTGCTTTTGATAAAACAGGAACATTAACAAAAGGTGTACCAACTGTGACCGACATCATAAACTTTGGTGAAAAGGATAATGATTTATTGTTGATCACAGCAGCGATTGAAAAAGGTTCACAGCATCCTCTTGCTTCAGCTATTATGCGAAAAGCAGAAGAAAAAGGATTGAAATTCAATGATGTATCGGTCGATGATTTCCAATCTATTACAGGTAAAGGTGTAAAAGCAAAAGTAAATAACCAAATGTATTATGTAGGAAGTCCGAACCTTTTTGAGGAATTGCATGGAAGCATTTCTAGTGATAGAAAAGAAAAAATTGCGGAGATGCAGACACAAGGTAAAACAGTGATGGTGTTAGGAACAGAAAAAGAAATTCTTTCGTTCATTGCCGTAGCCGATGAAATGAGGGAATCATCTAAAGAAGTCATCGGCAAGTTGAATAATATGGGTATTGATACCGTGATGCTGACAGGTGACAATCAAAGGACAGCAAAAGCAATTGGAAAACAAGTCGGTGTTTCGGATATTAAAGCTGATTTACTGCCAGAAGATAAATTGAATTTCATTAAAGAACTTCGAGGAAAATACCAAAGTGTCGCAATGGTTGGAGATGGCGTGAATGATGCACCAGCTCTTGCTGCTTCCACTGTTGGTATAGCAATGGGTGGAGCTGGGACTGATACAGCACTAGAAACGGCTGATATTGCGTTAATGTCTGATGATTTAAGAAAATTGCCATATACGATTAAATTAAGCCGTAAGGCTTTAGCAATCATCAAGCAAAACATTACCTTCTCTTTAGCGATTAAATTAGTTGCATTACTGTTAGTTATGCCTGGATGGCTTACATTGTGGATCGCGATCTTTGCAGACATGGGAGCTACGTTGTTGGTGACCCTTAACAGTTTGCGGTTACTAAAAGTAAAGGAATAAAAATAAGATGGCAAGAGAAAACACTGTTTGTTTCTCTTACTTTATTATTATAGTGCTAGTCTTATTCAAGGGGCTTTAATGGAATAACGCATAATATAAAAGAGGAGCTGCAATGCCGTTGCAGCTCCTCTTTTATGTGCAGTTTTTCATTCGTTTTCCCCTTCAAAATTGCTTGCAAAAGACTTTGTAATTTTGGTAAAAGCAATTGCAGTTATGCTTTTTTTTTCCTCTCACCCGAACGGGTTACGCTTAACACAAAGGTGGGGTTTGTCTACGGTCTGAAAGTCATTTCATAAAGGAATGACTTTTTATACTTCACATAGGTATTGAGGGTACTACTATTTGAATCTGGCAAGCACTGAGAAGTATTTACCACCTTTAGGAATGATTTAGTATTTCACAAATAGTTGTATAAGTCATTCCTGGTAATATTCAAATGAAATTTGTATTAAGCTCTTTATGTGTTCATTAACTAGATAATAATAAACAAGTTTTCCTTCTTTTCGGTATTGAGCCAAGCCCAGGTTTCTTAATAATCTTAAGTGGTGAGAAGCGGTGGCTGTAGAAGAGCCTACTATGTTTGCAACATCGCAAACACAAAGTTCTTTTTCCAGTGAAAGTGCATAGGCAATTTTTAAACGTGTATCTTCAGAAAGGATTTTAAACATCTGTGCAATATTAAATGTATTTTGCTTTTCTAACTTTTCCTTTATTAAGGATACTTTTTCACTATCTATACAAGTAACTTCACATATATCTGTGTTTTTCAATTCAGTCACCTCATAGTCATAATAGAACTATCTACATTGTATCACGGTTCCTGTTCCAACAGAATCTGGTATTCTATGTCGTCTATTTCAGCACAAATCAAATGGAAAAGGGACTCATTTTATAGAATGAGTCCCTTTTCCATTTGAAAGTCATTAAATTCCTGTAATCATTATTAAATGGGTGGAATGTCACGGGGTTAGTAAATTGTAATAAATGCTACAAGGTTGCCTAGAAACCCGTAAAACCGCCAAATAAATAATTCGTAAGAAAGGAAATGATGGGATTCATCCAATTAAAGTATAAAATGATTCCCATAAAAATCATTAAGTACCCGCCGATTTTCATGATTTTTGAGCTGTACTTATTGATCCACTTGGCTTTACCAAGGAAAAAGCTTAGCACAAAGAACGGGACGGCAAAGCCAAGAATGTACCACGCCATAAAGAACAATCCTGCATTAGGGTCTGTAACACCAAGTGAAATGACTGCCGCTAGAATGGGACCTGTACAAGGGGTCCACCCGGCAGCAAAACCGATACCGATTAACATCGTACCCAAATAACCAGATGGCCGCCTTTTGAATTGAATCCTTTTGTCTTTCATCAAGAAATCAAACTTAAGGAGACCAGAAACCACCAATCCGAAAAATACGATGAGTATGGCCCCGATCTGGCGGAGTAATTCTTTATTCAGCAAGAAAAAGTTTCCAATGAAAGACCCCGATACTCCTAAGAATATGAAGATGATTGAAAAACCGATCAAAAAGAAAACGGTGTGTAAAATGGCTTTTCTCTGCATTCCTTTACGGTTATTCAATTCATCTATAGACATGCCTGTTATATACGATAAAAAAGCTGGGTAGATGGGGAGCGTGCATGGTGATAGAAAAGATAGCAAGCCTGCTCCGAAAGCAAATAAAATGTTTAATTCTTGCACAATTTATAATTCTCCTTTATTGTTCTGGCTTGATCATATTCATATAATCATGAATGTCTTGCTGTGTCATACTTCCCGTAATTACTTTTACTACTTTTCCATCAGGGTTTATAAGGAATGTCGTCGGGATGGGGCCTATTCCATATGTGTCAATCAAATCACGGTTTCGATCCATTGGAAAAGTGAAGCTAAGATCATGTTTTTTAACAAATTTATTTACAAGGAAATCAGATTCTCCGATATTTACCGCTAACGTTTCAACGCCTTTATCCTTAAATTGTTTGTAGCTCTTCTCCATGTATGGCATTTCTTTTTCACACGGTTTGCACCAAGTGCCCCAGAAGTTCAGAAATACACCTTTCCCTTTATAATCACTTAATTGAACTGTATCACCGTCTAATGTTTCTAATTTAAAATCTGGTGCCATGTCCCCTTCCCCTATGATAGCTCGATCTTTCGTAGCATTTAGATAGAGTGTATAGACGACAGCTGAGATTAATACTAGTAAAATGCCCATCCGTACCAATCTTCTCTTTCTTTTTTTCATTGTTTTCCCTCACAGTTTCTAATAGAATATGTTTGAATCTTATATATATTTGAATGTACATTTAAATTAACAGTTTAGTTTGTTTCGGGCAATAGAAGAGCAAGGCATTTTTACACAGCTCAGAAGATTGTTGAAATTCTGTAATAATTTTGGTTCATCGTTGATTCTGACTGCTGATATGATGAAGCTAGTTTTAATAATTTTGAAGAGGTGTACTTTTATGAAAAAATCATCCCCGATGAAATATCTGGTATTACTTACTGTGTTAGTGGCTGTCATTTTGGCGGCGATCGTTATGCTGAACAACAAGGCGCAAAACAAGGATGAAACCTTGGAGTCTCATCCAGATACAAAAAATCAGCCCCTTTTAGGTAAAAAGGATGCACCTGTTTCAGTGGTCGAGTTCGGTGATTTTAAGTGTCCTGCATGTAAGGCATGGGGGGAAAGGATCTATCCTCAACTAAAAGAAGATTTCATTGATACCGGGAAAGCGAATTTATCCTATGTAAATGTGCTCTTTCACGGTGAGGAATCAACTTTGGGTGCGTTAGCTGCCGAGTCAGTTTATAAACACGATCCTGATTCTTATTGGGAATTCCAAAAAGAGCTATTTAATCAGCAGCCTAAAGAAGACCATGATGCACCGTGGATTACAAAGGAAAAGCTGCTCGAAGTTGCGGGTGAAACGACCGATATGGACCTTGAGCAGTTAAAGCAGGACATTGAGCAGCAAACGTTCAAGGAACAACTCGAGCTGGATAATTCCCTAGTAGAAGAGTTTAAGGTGGAGAAAACACCGACTGTGATCATTAATGGGGTAAAGCTTGAGGATCCGTATGATTACGAGCGTATTAAATCGTTGATTGAAGAAGGGCAAGAATAGATGAAGGAAGCAAACAAAAGTCAATATTTTCTATATGGTGCTTGGGTGGTTTCTATCATTGCAACACTCGGGAGTTTATATTTCAGTGAGGTAAGGGGTTTCATACCTTGTGAATTATGCTGGTTTCAAAGAATATTCATGTATCCATTGACGTTGATTCTGGGAGTGGCGACGTTTCAAAATGATAGCGGACTGAGAAAAATCATACTGCCTATGTCAATTGTTGGAGGTACGATTTCCATATTACATTATTTGGAGCAAAAAGTTGAAGGGTTCGGAGGAATCAAGCCTTGTGCGAGTGGTGTTCCCTGCAATGCCGAATATATTAATTGGCTCGGATTCATCACGATTCCATTCCTGGCTCTCACAGCTTTTGTATTTATTACTATTTTTACTCTGCTATCAGCAAATAAAAGGTAATCAAGCAGCCAATATTCAAATGAAAAGGAAATTGTATAAAGGAAATTGTATACAACAAATGAGCCATGGAACATCATGGCTCATTTTATATTGGATTAGATTAGGAAATAGTCTGTGGTTTATGCGATGTTTATCCTTGCATTTATATGTGTATATGTGTTCATATTGGGATATTGATGAATAAGGAGGTTCGAATTGTGGAGACTGCCTTTCTATTAACGTGTTTATTTATTTTGATCATTGTACTTCTTTATACGTTCTTTATCATTGCTGCTTATAAAAAAGGAAAAAAGATGAAAAAATAGTGTAAGAAGAGCGTGATGCAAATTGTCCAAGAATCAGTCATCTACCAAAAATACCAGGCTGGCCTTTTTCTTAAATCTAATTTTTACTATTATCGAGTTCATTGGAGGATATCTCACTAATAGTATGGCGATATTGTCTGATGCTGTACATGATTTGGGTGATAGTCTGTCGCTCGGGGGATCATGGTATTTACATAGACTTTCAAATAAAGAAGGAAACAATAGGTACAGCTTCGGATACAAGAGGTTTTCAGCACTGGGCGCGTTGATCAGCGGTACCGTATTGCTGTTCGGGTCGATTTTCGTTTTGACTGAGGCTATACCGAGATTGTTTAATCCTACTCATCCAGATGCCCAGGGGATGTTGTGGTTTGCCATATTAGGTGTGGCGATAAATGGATTCGCTGCATGGAGGTTACATAGTGGAAGCTCTATGAATGAAAAGGTTCTGTCCTGGCACCTTCTTGAGGACATTCTTGTCTGGGTAGGGGTCCTGATCATCAGTATCGTGATGATGTTTAAGGATATTCATATTCTCGACCCCATTCTTTCCATCGTGATTACTTGTTTTGTACTATTTAACGTTGTTAGAAACCTTATTAAAACGATGAAAGTCTTTCTTGATGCAGTGCCGGATGAAGTGGATTTGGATTCCATTCGTGAACAAATCAAAAGTATAAACGGCGTGGATGAAGTTGACCATCTTCATATCTGGTCGATCGATGGAGAAGAGAATGCCATGATTACTCATTTATATACTTCGAAGGGTTTTGCATGCGAAAAACAAGAAGAGATAAAAGAGAAGGTAAGGGATTTTGTTTCACACCTTGATATTAAGCATTTCACTATAGAAATTCATATAAAAGAAAACTAGGCATAAGACTGCCTAGTTTTTCTTCTTAGTATTAAAATAGCAGATTGCTGTCATATGACTAAGCAATGCTACGGTAAGAATGGAAAAAATCATGTGTAGAGATGAAGAGATTGGGCTGAGTTCCTCCGTTTTGGCAATAAATCCTCCGAAGGTTGTAAATCCAGCCAGCAAAATCAATAGCAAGGCTTGTTTCTTCATCACTTTATACCTGAACGAAAGGAATAGTGCATACCCTGTAGAGAATAGTGTGACCATTCCTAAAACACCATGCATCAAATATACGAAGGTTGCCAGTTTGATTTCTGCGGTGTTTATTTCGAATAGTAGTTGACTTAGTTCAAAATGTTTAAAGAGAGCACCTACTAGCACCTCTGTCATAAGAGCTGTAAATCCAACAAACAAAGGTATTCTTATTTCTTCCAGATCCCTGTTTTCAGGTCTTTTATTTAACCCTGCATGAAGGAAAATGAGAGAGATTAATAGAAATAGACTAAACATCACATCAAGTGTGGTGAAGCCGGTTGGTGTTCCCAGTAATACATTCATCCCGCCAATCATAGCTTGGATAAATAAGAGAATCATTGAAAGAACCGAAATGACTTTTACTGCTTTATCGGATGATTTCTTCCATGCCAAGATTGCGTTTATAAGAATGACCAGCCCGAGCAGTGTGGTAAAAACACGGTGAGAATATTCGATCACTATGTGATAATCGGTTATATCAGGAATGACTTTCCCATTGCAGAATGGCCAATCAGTACCACAGGCATCGCCTGAATTTGTAGCAACCACTAAGTTGCCAAGAATTAATGCAGCAATCGTTACATTGATTGTAAATAAGGAGAAATTATATTTCATTTTTCATAGTAGTCCTTTCATGTTAAACTAGATATTATATTTATATATGTTCATATATTAACAGGTTAGAGCGTTTCAACACAAACGTTTAAGGCGGTTTTCACATAACGTTCACCATTCATGTAATGTAAGATAAACAATAATAGATTTATGGAGTTGATACAAATTGGACTTATTAAAGAAACAAATGGGAGACAACTTCTTTTTGTTGACTCTCATCTTTTTAATTGCAAAATCATATGTAGTCAGCCGGTTCGTCTTTAACCTGGAGATTGAGAATGTCATGCAGGAACTGATTCTGTTTCTTGCGAATGCAGGGTCTATCATGCTCATACTTTCCCTGGTGGCGATCGGTAAGAAAGAGACACTGAAATGGAAGCTTTTGGTCACCAATATCCTTGGAACGTTCATTCTCTATTTTAACGTGGTGTATTATCGGTTTTTCAATGACTTCATTACATTGCCGGTACTCTTTCAAACAGATAACGCGTCGGATTTGGGAGAGAGTATAATCAGTTTAATGAATCCGTTGGATATCTTTTTGATTGCTGATTTTGTACTTATCTCTTATCTGTTTAAATATGTGAAGATAGTTGAAAACAAGAGAAAATATTACAAAGTTGCATTCGCTTCTGCCATTATTCTATTACTGAATATCGGACTTGCGAATATAGAACGCCCCCAGCTATTGACCAGGTCCTTTGACCGTCAGATGCTGGTGAAAAACTTAGGAGTGTTCAATTACCATCTGTATGATGGATTTCTGCAGGCTAAGACGAATATGAATCGGGCACTTGCTGATAATTCAGAGCTGGCTGAAGTTTTGAACTACACAGAATCAATAAAGAGGCCGGTAAATGAAGAAATGACGGGGGTTGCAAAAGGAAAGAATGTGTTTGTTATTTCACTTGAATCTACTCAGAACTTTGTAATAAATAATAAAGTGGATGGAAAAGTGATCACACCTTTTCTGAACCAACTAATCAGACAAGAAGATACGTATTATTTTAATAATTTCTATCATCAAACAGGACAAGGGAAAACGTCCGATTCTGAGTTCTTGTTTGAAAATTCATTGTATGGACTGCCAAGAGGAGCAGCGTTTTTCACACATGCTCAAAACGAGTATAATGGGCTTCCATCTTTGTTAAAAGAAAAGGGATATACAACATCGGTTTTCCATGCCAACAACAAAAGCTTTTGGAACAGGGATGTTATGTATAAAAACCTGGGGTATGAAAACTACTACTCCGAATCGTATTATGAGGTGAATAATGAAAACTCGATAGGCTGGGGTTTGAAGGATCAATCATTTTATGAACAGTCGATTCCATATTTAAAAGAGCTTTCACAGCCATTTTATTCAAAATTCATCACGTTGACGAACCATTTCCCTTTTTCTCTTGAACAAGAGGATGAGTCGATCCCGGAATGGACTTCAAATGACGGAACGGTGAATCGTTACTTCACTACAGTCAGGTATGAAGACGAAGCATTAAAGCAATTTTTTGAAAGGTTGAAAGAGGAAGGTTTATACGAGAACTCAGTCTTCATCATCATGGGGGACCATTATGGAATCTCTCAAAATCATAATGAAGCAATGGGGCAGTATTTAGGTAAAGAAATCACCTCATTCGTAAATACCCAGCTTCAACGGGTCCCGATGATTGTTCATATTCCAGGTGAAACAAATGGACGCACTATATCAAATGTAAGCGGACAAATCGATGTGAAACCTACCATATTAAACATGTTGGGGATAAAGCCAGATGAAGACATCCAGTTCGGATCGGATTTATTTACGAAGGGTCCTGATCAGTTTGTCGTACTCCGAGACGGCAGCTTCATTACAGATAAGTACGTGTATACCGATCAGAAGTGTTATGACAAGAGTACAGAAAAGCTGACGGAACAAAATGCATGTGAGCCCTATATCAAACAGGCAGAAGACCAACTCAAATATTCGGATCAGGTAGTTTATGGGGACCTGTTACGGTTTTTAGAAGAGAAGAAACAAGGTGAATAACCTAAAGAAGAAGCTGAAGTTACTAGAGGTAACTTCAGCTTTTTATCTTGGTGCCCAAAGAATCACTGAAACTCCTAAGAGGCAAATAGCTGCACCGATAAAGTCATACATGTCCGGGGTGTTCTTATCAACCCACCATCCCCACAGGATTGCGAGAACGACAAATACTCCGCCATATGCAGCATATACCCTTCCAAACGTGGGGAAGTTCTGCAGAGTAGGGATGATCCCATAAAGAACCAGGATAAGACTTCCCCATACTCCATACCACGGAGAAGCGTTCTCCCTCAGCCATAACCAGACGAGATACCCTCCTCCGATTTCAGCCAGCCCGGCAACGATAAATAATATGATGGCAGTTAACAAATAGAAACGACCTCCCTTTCATAAAAGCCAGATCTGATCATATCACAGATCTGGTGATGATATATTACACCCACCCGAAGATCCTTGCTAATTGAGCAATTGCGAACGTGACTGCTATAGCCAAACCTGTAGGGATTGCAAAGGACATGAATGTCCACTTTTTACTTTTTGTTTCTTTATAGATATTAATCAGGGTCGTTCCGCAAGGGTAGTGGAGTAGTGAAAATAACATCATATTTAAAGCTGTGATCCAGGTCCACCCTTGATCAATGAAAATTTTCTTTAATGAATCCAGATCCTCCACCTCGATCATTGCTCCGGTCGATAAGTATCCCATTAATAGGATTGGGAGAACGATCTCATTTGCAGGGAGACCCAGAATGAATGCCATTAAGATAAATCCATCCAAGCCAAGCTGTTGTGCGAACGGATCCAGAAACTGGACGATATGCATTAAGATACTCGTATCTCCGACCATGATATTAGCCAGAATCCAAGTTAGTACACCAGCTGGGGCGGCAATGACAATGGCCCTTTTTAATACAAAGGCTGATTTATCAATTGTCGCTCTTATGATGGTGTTCATAAATTGTGGTTTGCGGTATGGAGGCAGTTCCAATGTGTAATGGGTTGGAACTCCCTTGAGTGCAGTTTTTGAAAGAATCCATGAGACTGCAAGTGTAACAATAATACCAAATACGACCATCCCGACCACAACTCCTGCAGTTACAAGAGTTCCAGCAGCACCGGTGAATCCGGCAGCCATAAATATGGATGCAAGCAATATTAGTGTTGGCCATCGGCCGTTACAAGGAACGAAATTATTGGTAAGGATCGCAAGCATTCTTTCACGAGGCGATTCAATGATCCTGGTAGACATGATTGCAGCTGCATTGCATCCGAATCCCATTGCCATTGTGAGGGATTGTTTTCCGTGTGCACCGGTTTTTTTAAACAAACGATCCATATTAAAGGCTACTCTGGGCAGATATCCGTAATTTTCTAAAAGGGCAAACATTGGAAAGAAGATGGCCATTGGCGGCAGCATAACACTGATTACCCAAGATGTTCCTCTGTAAAGTCCCAATACTAGTACCCCGTGAAGCCAATCAGGAGCGTTGATGGTCTGGAATCCCAATGTCAGGTATCCTTCAAGCCATCCAAAAAAGCTGGCAAGCATGGAAGAGGGAACATTAGCGCCGGCAATTGTTAAATAAATGACGATTCCCAGCATTGCAAGCATAATTGGAAACCCAAATAATCTTGAGGTAAGGATTTTATCAAGTTTTTCTGTGTGTAACAATTTGCTTTGATCCTTCACTTTTGTCACGTCTTGACAAATGGCCTGTGTATGCCGAAATGCACTTGATACAATTTCATCACGTATTGATTCAGAGGAAAGATTAAAAGCTTTTTGTTTAAGTAAAGTGATTTCACCACTACTCTCCTGATGCAAATTCATACTCTTTCCCTCCTTTTCTGTTCTTAAATACTCGCTGATTTAATTCTTCAATAACACTTTCATCACCTTCCAACAGTCGCAGTGCAATCCACCTTGATGGTAGAAAATCATCATATACAGCTTCGATGTCAGGCTGTAACGTTGAGATTTTATTTTCTATTTCCTCTGAGTACTTGATATTAATGGGAGCAAACGTACGGTTGTTCTTTACGATGTCACTGATTGTGTTCAGCATGTTTTCTATTCCGATTTTATTTCGGGCTGATATTTTCAATACAGGTACTCCAAGTGTGTTACGTAGTTTTTGTTCATCGATATGAATTCCCTTTTTTTCAGCCTCATCAATTAAATTCAAGCAAATCACTACTTTGTTCGTAATCTCCATTACCTGTAAAGCAATATTGAGATTTCTCTCTAAGGAGGTGGAGTCTAATACAACAATAGTGATATCCGGTTTTTCAAAAGCAATATAATTCCGGGCTATTTCTTCATCAAGTGAATTTGAAAACAGTGAATACGTCCCAGGCAGATCAATGATTTCATATGAGGTCTGCAGATGATCGAAGTAACCCTTTGACTGGGATACAGTCTTACCCGGCCAGTTTCCTGTGTGCTGGCGTAAACCAGTCAACAGGTTGAACAAAGTTGATTTCCCGGTATTAGGATTACCTGCCAGTGCAATACGATATGTCCTTTGGTTATCCAATTAAACCAGCTCCCCAATAATTTTTGTACTTTCTTCTTTTCTTAAAGCAATCATTGTATTACTTACTCGAAATGCGGTGGGATCGCCTAAAGGACTTTTCTTAACGGACGTGATAATGCCCCCAGGTACAAAACCCAAATCTAATAATCGTCTTCTCATTACCCCAGTAAGATGCAATTCTGTAATTCTCATACTTTTGCCTTCTTCAAGGTCATATAGTCTATTTGTGGACAAAGGCATTTGTTTTACCACCCTTCACATATTTTTTATTAAGTTTATTTTTTTTCCTTAGTGCAACTTTTTCCTTATCGTATGACCGAAATTTGATTTTGTCAATAGCTTTATTGACGAATGTTTGTACTTTTTACTGAATAAAGTTAACTAGTGGAAAGGGGGTGCTGATATTCACATTTATACAGGTTTATACGTAGGGATTCCTTTAATCATAGGGGGTGTAATCGGTATTTTTACATATAATCTGATTGGCAAGAATAAAAAAATCCTCACGAACTTGATTGGGATAGGCATGGTTTTATTTATAATATTGGAGTTCATTCCGCATATTATTGGGAAGTACGATTACACTGGTGTCTTGTTGGGGAGTACAAGTGCTGTTGTCTTCTTTTATGCTTTGACTCGGCTTACTGATCGGAAAATAAGCACGAGCAGGAGGCTGCCATTCATTGCAATGATCTCAGGCTTTATTCTGCATAGCATTCCGACTGGTTTCAGTATTGGGGTCACGTCAGCCATCGATGGAATATTGGCGATGAAGCAATTGAAGGGGATGTTCATCCACCACTTAGGTGAGGGGGTAGGAATAGCGGGTCTATTGTTCAAACAAGGAAATGAGGTGCGTTTTGCTTCTGCGGGTGCTTCTGTAATCGTTATTACTCTGGTCTTTTACTTTTCTGTGTTGGCTGGTACTAATTATCAAGTGAATGAACATATAGCAAACTGGGTTGTTGGTGTTGCACTAGGATCGCTAATCTATGCGTTGATGCATTTATTTGAAACGTGAGGGAAATCTGTTTGACAAAAGCAGATCTTTTTTTTATCATATAAATTATAATACATGAACACATAATCATATATTGGAATAGGATAGGAGTGTCAGTATGGGGAAAAATGAAAAAGACGAGAAATTAATTGAATTGAACAAAACAAAGGTTGATCAGGTAGAAACGAGTGATTGCGAAGACATTGATGAGGAAACGCTCTTTATTGTCACTCAGACATTTAAAGCTTTATCTGAGCCTACGCGTGTAAAGATTCTTCATCTGCTTGCACAGGAAGAGCATTCAGTTAATCAGATCGCGGAAAAACTTTCATTATTGCAAACAACTGTTTCACACCAACTGCGTTTTCTGAAGAATTTACGCTTGGTTAAATATAGAAGGGAAGGAACGACTCTATATTACTCTGCTGATGACGATCACGTGATGAATATGCTTCAACAAACCATGCACCACGCCAGACATCACTAATGTTTTAATGGGGGATACAATATGAACGAATATAAACTGCAAGGACTCTCATGCGGAAATTGCACGAGGGAAATGGAAGAGGAAATCAATAAGCTCGAGAATGGGGAAGGCTCCAAAATACTTTATAACAGCAGTAAGATGGTCCTGACTGAAGGTGTCGATCTTAAAAGGGTTGAAAAAATCCTTTCTTCGGATGGAGCTGCCATCTTGAAAGATCAAGAAGGTGACAATGATTCCCATGACCACGATCATGATCATTCTCACACTAACAGCAGTACCATGAAGATATTGCTGGGAATCTCTACAATCATTTTTCTATCTGCCATATATGTCGAAACACAATTGGACAATATAGTACCCGTTCTCTTGTACTTAACAGCAGCTGCAACAAGTGGTTATCCGACATTCATCAAAGGAGCAAAAAACTTACTTAAGTTCAAATTCAATATTGATACTCTCATGACAATCGCGCTCATCGGTGCTTTTTCGATTGGGGAATGGAAAGAAGGAACATTGGTTGCCATTCTGTTCGGGCTCAATGAACTGCTTGAAGGAATGGGGATGGAAAAGGCCAGGAAGTCGATGGAAGAACTGCTGAAGGTTGCACCTAAAGAAGCGATTCTCCTTGAAGGCGGAGAAGAAAGAGTGGTTCCCATAAGCTCGCTTATGATTGAAGACATTGTCCTGGTCAAATCCGGACAAAAGATTCCTTCCGATGGAGTGGTTCAATCAGGTAAAAGCTCTGTCAATGAAGCAGCCATCACAGGAGAAGCCATGCCGGTTGAAAAGGGGCCCGGCGAAAAGGTGTTTGGTGGAAGTATCAATAATGAAGGCGTATTAAAGGTAAGGATTTCAAAAGAATACAAAGATTCTTCACTAGCAAAAATCCTGCACCTGGTGGAAGAAGCTCAGGAAACAAAAACACCGACAGAACAATTCATAAACAAGTTTGCCCGTTATTACACACCACTCATTATGGCAGTTTCCGCTTTAGTGATGCTGGTACCGCCTCTTCTTTTAGATGGGGATTGGGGTTCATGGTTTTATCAAGGGCTGGCTGTTCTCATTGTCGGATGTCCATGTGCATTGATTCTTTCTTCTCCAATTGCCATCGTCTCCGGTATTGCCCGTAACGCGAAGAACGGAATCCTTGTCAAAGGCGGCGTTTTCCTTGAGCAGCTAGGGAAGATTGATACGATTGCATTTGATAAAACCGGCACTCTGACCAAAGGGCATCCTTATGTAGAGGAAACGGTGGTGTACGAGAAAGAAAACTTTTTCCGAATAGCTGGGTCAATAGAGAAATCCTCTTCACACCCAATCGCAAAAGCAGTCATGAAAAAGATAAGCGAAGACGCTGAAAGCCAAACATATTCAGAACCGGAAGAAATCAATACGATCTCGGGTCAAGGAGTATCCGCAGTAATCGATGGGAAAACCTACAAAGTAGGAAATGAGAAAAGCCTCGATTTTTCCGTTCCGTCTGAAGTGAAGAGAAGTATTCAAACGCTAAAAGACATGGGATATACGCTTGTGATTGTGTCAAGTGATACAGAAGTTCTTGGACTATTTGGGATCACGGATGAAATCAGGGAAGAAAGTAAGGGAATTATAGGAGACCTTTATTTAGCTGGTATTAAAAATGCGGTCATGTTGACAGGCGACCATGACAAGACAGCAGAAAAAGTGGCAAAACAAGTGGGACTGACAGACTATTTTGCTGGTCTCCTCCCGGATGAAAAAGTCTCTAAAGTAAAAGAACTCACAAGCCAAGGAAAGGTTGCCATGGTGGGGGACGGTATTAACGATGCTCCGGCATTGGCGACAGCGGATTTGGGCATTGCAATGGGCAAAGGAACGGACAGTGCAATAGAAACAGCCGATATCGTACTGATGCAGGATCATCTTGGGAAACTCCCATCAGCCATAAAGATTGCTAAACGGGTCAATAAAATTATTAAGATCAACATCTCATTGGCATTGGGATTAAAACTGATTGCATTGCTCTTGACCATTCCAGGGTTATTGACACTATGGATTGCCATCTTATCTGATATGGGCGCAACTATTTTGGTCACATTGATAAGTCTTACGGTTATGCTGGGGGAAAAGCAAAAAGCTATATAATAATAAAAGGAGCAGGATGGTATCTGCTCCTTTTAATTATGATTGTCACATTATGATCATTTTTCATACATTGTCCAGCCCGATGCTCGTGATACATTTATGATAATTAATACACAGGAGGACGAATAATGAAGAAATATTATTGGATTAGTATTCTCATCTCTGCAATGCTTGTTCTTTCCGGGTGTGCAGAATTTGAAGCGGAAACAGATTGGAAGGTAAGGGATTTCAGCTATACGAACCAAAATAATAAAGAGGTAGGGTTAAAAGATCTGAAAGGCGAAATTTGGATTGCGGATTTCATCTTTACCAGTTGTGAAACTGTCTGCCCTCCAATGACGTATAACCTAACGAAAATTCAAAAACAATTAAAAGAGGAAGGAATCAACGATGTCCGGTTTGTTTCATTCAGCGTTGATCCGGAAGTTGATACTCCGGAAAAATTAAAAGAATACATAAGCAGCTACGAAGCGGATACAAAGAAATGGGATCTTCTCACTGGATATGATCAAAAAGAAATTAGCTCGCTTGCCGAAGAGTCGTTTAAGGCATTGGTAAGGGATGACCCTTCCTCAGACCAAGTCATCCACGGCACCAGCTTCTATTTGGTGAATAAAGAAGGGAAAGTTGTCAAGAATTACAGCGGGGTACAGGATGTCCCTTATGAAGAAATCGTATCCGACATCAAGCTTTTGAAAAAATCGTATGAATAGGGTGGAGTAGATGAAAAAAAGAATCATTTTCTTGTTTAGTATCATGCTTTCAATTGGGATTCTGGAAGCTTGCGGGTCCGACGAAAAGCAAAATGACAAAAAAGAAGGTCAAGTGCCTCAAATGTTAGAAGTTAAAGTGAAAACCGATCCGGGTGAACTTTCGGCCGGTAAAACCAATCAAGTAAACGCCATCGTTACCCAAGGTGAAGAAAAGGTGTCCGATGCAGATGAAGTCCTGTTTGAAATCTGGAAGGAAGGTGTATCTGAGGAAGATCACATAAAGAAAGAAGCTGAGCTTAAAGAGGATGGAATATATGCCATCGACTATACGTTCGATGAAAAAGGGAAGTATTTCATCATTGCCCATGTAACAGCAATGGATCTTCACAACATGCCAAAAGTAGAAGTGAATGTGCAATAGGAAGCAGGTGCAACAGATTTGAGATTGTTTAAATATATTCGGATTGCAAGTATTATTCTGATTGTCGGGATGGCTGTATTCTTTTATGTGCCATTTAACTTAAGCCCTCCGGATTCAACCAGGGTGATTCTTGATCATGATAAAAAGACGTATATTGCGCCTCCTTGTTTCAATCAGACTGATGCTACAAATTTCTTGGAAGAAACAACGGTTGCGAAACTTGATGAACTTGATTATGAAGCAAACTCTTCGTGTACGGAAGAAGCACTCACTGAAAAGAAGACGACTTTATTTCACCGCGTGACAGGGGAGTCTAAATTTGAATGGTGATACACAATAGAAAGGAATGAGAAGATGGACATTATTAACCTCATTTTGGCTTATTTGATTTTATCAATTCCTGCAGGTCTAGTAGTTCTGTTTTTTAAGAGAAAGTCATCCAAAGAGCTTCAGAAGTTGGAACAAACAGGTGATCATTCAGGGGCTGTTGCATCACCTGACAATAAGTAGGGCCGCTATATCGCCTGCTGCTATCTTGGTACATCAGTACTTATCGAAGAGCTTGTCCATATGGATGAGCTCTTTTATTTTGTTTCCGAATTACCTGTGTATTTCACCCTGTAGCACAAATTCCAATTAATTTTGACACACATATTAGAAATTGCTAATATGTTAGTTGTACATATTAGAAAAATCTAATGTGATAGGAGACAAGGATATGAGTACAAAAATTGATTTGAATACAAAGGTGAAATTCCTGCATAGCTTTGCCCACAAAATCAGGATACAGATATTAGAGAGTATCAAAACGGAAGAAAAGACAGTTTCTCAGATTGTAGGGGAACTGGATGGGAGCCAGTCGAGCATTTCCCAGCATCTTGCCTGCTTAAGGGGTTGCGGTCTGATTGTCGGGAGGCAGGAAGGAAAGTATACGTATTATAGTGTAAGCAACCAGCATGTCCGTGATTTGCTTGATATGTTTGACGTGGTGCTGGATGAAGTTGAAAATGATGTTGCGTGCTGCAGCAATCATATCGTGTAGAGGGTGGATTGAATGGGAGAGTCATGTTGCAACTCAAGAGAAAAAGAAACCAGCAAGGAGACCGGAACAGCAAGCTGCTGCAGCAGTCAAGGTAATGTTGAGAAAAAACAAGAACCTAAAGGCTGCTGCAACAGCCAAGAAACTTCGCGTAAAAAGGAAGAGGGATTGGTTGCGTTCAACTATGAACGCAACCAAATCGAACAAAATAAAGATTCTGAGAAATCATGCTGCAGCAGTACTGGAACGACCGAACATGTTGATGTGAAAAACGGGTCTTGCTGCTCATCCAGCAATCATAGGACTGGGGAGACTGAAGCTTTTTCATCCACATCTGAAAAAGCTGATTACCGGATTTATGGGATGGATTGCCCTTCTTGTGGATTGTCGATTGAAAAAGCTCTCGTAAAGGTGGAGGGAATTGACGAAGCGAAGGTGAACTATAATTCTGCAAAGCTTCAAGTAGCAGGCAGCAATTTTGATTTGGTAGAATCAGAAGTACAAAAACTCGGATTTAAGATCGAACCAATAAATCAAAACAGGAATCTGAAGATATATGCTGTTGAGGGGATGGATTGTGGAAGCTGCGCCAAGAGCATTGAAAACCATTTAAATACGATTCCTGAAGTCCGGCATGTAAGTGTCAATTTCTCAACGGGAAAAATGAAAGTGGATCATGAGAACCGTGTGGAAGACATCGTTTCTGAAGTTTCAAAGATTGGATTTCATGCATCCTTGCAATCAAAGCAGGATGGAAGCACTGAAACTTCAAATAGAAAAGAAGGATATGGAGTCATCATCACTTCCGGAATTTTGATTGCTCTTGGTTTCTTAGGGTCGTTAACAGATGTTTCCTATCTGGTGACCACACTGTTGTATGCAACTGCTATGTTCATCAGCGGCTATAAGCCGGTTAAAAGTGCTTATTATTCGATCAAAAGCCGTTCGTTGGACATGAATGTATTGATGTCAGCAGCTGCAATTGGGGCAGCATTGATTGGGGAGTGGCTTGAAGGAGCCACGGTGGTTTGGCTGTTTGCCTTGGGAACTTCCCTTCAAAACATGTCAATTGAGAAGACCAGACATTCTATCCGGAACTTGATGAATCTGGCACCATCTGAAGCGTGGATTAAAGCAGGGGCACAGTTAAAGAAGAAGCCAGTGGAAGAAGTGAAGATTGGTGAAGTATTAATTGTGAAACCCGGGGACAGAATCCCGCTGGACGGGGAAATTATAACTGGTAAATCAAGTATCAATCAAGCCCCAATCACCGGTGAATCCATCCCGGTGGATAAAGAAGCCGGAGACTTGGTCTATGCGGGAACAATAAACGAGAATGGGTCTCTTGAAATAAGTGTCACGAAGCTTGCTGAAGATACAACCATTGCAAAAATTATTCACCTGGTGGAGGAAGCCCAGGAACAGAAGGCCCCTACCCAGGCGTTCATCGATAAGTTTGCAGCTGTGTATACGCCTATTGTGTTCGTGCTCGCGTTGGTCGTCATGGTTCTTCCGCCACTGCTTGGCTTTGGTACTTGGGGAGATTGGTTTTACAAAGGGCTCGAATTGTTAGTCGTTGCCTGTCCATGTGCCCTGGTCATTTCCACACCTGTCGCGATTGTCTCGGCAATTGGCAATGCAGCGAAGAACGGTGTTTTAATCAAAGGTGGTACATTCCTTGAAAAAGCAGGAGCGATTACGGCCATTGCGTTTGATAAAACGGGTACCTTAACCGAAGGGAAGCCAAAGGTTTCTGAAGTAAAGGCGTTTCATGCAACAGAAGAAGAGTTGTTATCCATTGCTCTGACATTAGAAGAGTATTCGACACATCCGATTGCACAAACTATTGTAGGGTTTGCCAATGAGAAAGGGATTGAATCTAAAGATGGGGAGTTCTTTAAAAGCATAGTGGGAAAAGGGGTTCAGGCTACCATTGATGGGGTCATACACTATGCAGGAAATTCAAGGCTATTTGAAGAAATGAACCTCCCTTTAGACGAGGCTGAAACAATCGTTCAAGAGCTACAAAGCACAGGGAAGACGGTCGTGATCGTCGGTACAAAACAGGAGATCCTCGGAGTCATTTCTGTTGCTGACTCGATCCGTACAACGACTGTAAAAGCATTGGATGGTTTGGAAAAAGTTGGAATTGGCCAGGTCGTGATGCTGACCGGCGATAATGAAGGCACCGCCAAAATGATTTCAAAGGAAGCAAGCGTCAATCGTTATTTTGCTGAGCTTTTACCTCAAGATAAGGTAGATGCCATTAAGAAGTTACAAAGCGAAGGCCACAAGGTAGCGATGGTCGGGGACGGCATTAACGATGCGCCTGCACTTGCCACCGCTGATTTAGGAATCGCAATGGGCGGTGCAGGCACAGACACTGCGATGGAAACGGCCGACATTGTATTAATGGCGGATAATCTTGAAAAACTGCCTCACACGATCAATTTGAGCAGAAAAGCACTCACAATCATCAAACAAAACATCTGGTTCTCATTGATTGTGAAATTTGTTGCATTGGCATTGATTTTCCCTGGCTGGCTGACACTGTGGCTGGCAGTTCTGAGCGATACAGGGGCTGCAATCATTGTCATATTAAATGCTCTTCGCCTTTTAAAAGTAAAATAGTTGAGAGCTGTTTCCGTGTTCACTGAACAGATCAGACCACTTTTAATTAAGTTGTCTGTTTTTGATTGATAGATTCTTTGTTAAGTCAAAGAAGCTCACATCCTTTCTGTTATTAAATGCTGGATTGCAAATTCTTTTGCTGAACACAAATATCAATTGACCAGGTATCTCCGGTGAGCATTACGGTTTATACCCACAAAATATGCACTATCCATGCAAACGAAAAATAACTTTCTACGAGCGATAAAAATATTATTTATTCGTTTATTGGCATGATAACTGGATATAGTAATTATGTAACAAATAACTCAAATCCCAAGGAGGAATGTAAGATGTCACATGAAAGGTACCAATCTGCTATCAAAGCGCTGCATGAGTGTATGGAAGCTTGTAATCATTGCTACGATGCTTGTTTAAAGGAAGAAGATATCAACATGATGAAAGAGTGCATTCGGTTAGATCGAGAATGTGCGGATATGTGTGCATACTTAGAACAATCCCTAGTAAGAGGGACACCATTCGCATCTGAACTGGCTCAAGTGTGTGCGAAGATTTGTGAAACGTGTGGAGAAGAATGTAAGAAACATGATCATGATCATTGTCAAGAATGTGCAGATGCTTGCTTTAATTGTGCAGAAGAGTGTAAAAAAATCGCTTAAACATAAACAGGGGAGACAGTTCGAATGTCTCTCCTGTTTTATGATAAGAAATCAAAATGAGAAACGATATTTTGACTATTCAAGTGAATGCTTATCCTTAATACATATGCGTTTATTGTTTTGCATAAATTATTCATATTTTCAGGGAAAGATATAGTTAAGGTAGAAAATGATGTTAGGAGTGGTGAAAACTGACGACAAACATTGAAGGCAAAAAGGTTCAAGAAGCAGATAATAACAGAAAAAAGATAAAGCTGATCCTTCTACTCGCTCTACCCGCAGTTGTGGAGAACTTTTTTCAGACTATCTTAGGTTTCGTTGATACGTACTTTGTTTCAAAATTGGGCCTAATACAAGTATCGGCTGTAGGGGTAACAAATGCTATACTAGCTATATATTTCGCTTTATTTATGGCCCTTGGGGTCGCGGCTAATGTATACATTGCTAACTTTATAGGTGCCAATAAAATAGAGAAAGCACGGCACATTGCACAACAATCAATTATTGTAACGATTGTTGTGGGTATAATCACTGGAATTATTACTATATTTTTTGCAGAGCCGTTGCTTAAATTAATGGGGATTGAGAGCAATGTACTGGATGCAGGGGTGACATATTTTAGGATTGTTGCCATTCCATCTGTATTTATGGCCTTGATGTTCGTTTTGAGTGCTATTCTCAGGGGGGCAGGTGACACAAAGTCCCCGATGAAGACGAGTATTATCATTAACATTGTGAATGCGGCACTGGATTACGTGTTTATCTTTGGTTTTTGGGTCATACCTGAAATGGGAATAGTCGGTGCAGCAACTGCTACAGTCGTAGCACGTGCACTAGGAACTTTTATACTATTTCGCTATACTCAAAAAAATACTTCATTAACTTTCAAAAAAGAATATTGGAAAGTAGATCCCGTTCATTTAAAAGAGCTGTTTATCCTAGGGACTCCCGCAGCAGGAGAACGATTGATTATGAGGGCAGGTCAAATTGTTTATTTTGGATTTGTTGTGGCTCTTGGAACCAATGTATTCGCAGCTCATCAGATTGCTGGTAACATTGAAGTCTTCTCTTACATGATCGGGTTTGGATTTGCCACAGCAGCAACGATTCTGGTAGGTCAGCAGGTTGGAGCCGGTAAGTTTGATGAAGCGAAAACATATGCAAAACTGTGTGTGTTTTTAGCAGTTGGAAGTATGGCTGTCTTTGGACTCATATTATTTAGCATAGGCGGATGGGCAGGAAGTTTATTTACAGAAGACAAAGTAGTGGTCGGAAACATTGGAACAGCATTGAAAGTCTCAGGAGTGTTTCAGCCATTTTTGGCAGTTGTCCTTGTTTTAACAGGTGCCTTTCAAGGAGCGAATAATACAAAATTTCCGATGTATTTAACAGGAATCGGTATGTGGGCTATCCGAACGTTACTTGTTTATGTATTGGGCATTCAGCTTGAATGGGGGCTGCTAGGTGTCTGGATGGCGATTGGTTTGGATATTGCCTTTAGAGCCGTCGTACTAACCGTACAATTTCATCGTGACAAGTGGATTGTTGTGAAAGTGGAGCCGGAAGAAGACCCAGAATCTCATTGCCACCCTCAAACATCGAAGGAGAATATGTCAGCGTGTGTGAATAACTACTAAAAAAAGATGGAGCGATTCTTGGCTCCATCTTTTTTTATTTCATGATTTAGTGGTGTCCCCCGTCACTTTCTGCAACGATTTCAAGCTTATTATCGATTATCCCCTGGGTCTCATAAGAGATGGTTTCAATACTCCCCATTAAATAGGAATGATTATATGGACCTTCTTGGGGACTATCTTGAAAAGTAGGTTTAATCTTTGCAAGAAAATGATAAACAGAGTCCTCCAGTTTACCTTGGTCCAGCCAAATTAGCGGACAATGCTTTCCCAGGTGGGAAAATGGAGCTGTAGTAATGGCCAATTCAGGCTGAGAGGTTGAGATGAAGGAAAGCCCCCTCCCTGGCTTGTCGATACCCCATCCAAAACCACTATCCTGGTCTTTAAACATTGTGAATTCAATTGAGACTTCGACAGGATTATCTCCTGGAATTCTAGTAACGCCACCATACGTGCTCAGTTCTTCTTCTACTTGTTTAGAAATTATTTTTTCAGGCCCTACAATATAAATATTTGGATTCTTTCTTTTCTTAAGGGCTTTAATTGTTTCTAATGGAACGCCATTCGTTTCTACATATAAAATGGGCTCAGGCATATGAGCAATCCAATAACCAGCTACTAGAGAAAAAAGCTTTGCATGATCCTCGGAGGATACAACGAGGATATTTTCAGGATACTCATCTGTCAATCTTGCATATTCCTCATCGACTTTAAAAGCAAACTGAGCAGCCGTATCTGCTGTTATCGATTTAACCTTATAAGAAGCCAATTGTTCATTCACATGATCAGTAACGTCTCCCATAACCATTACTTGAATCCCTTCAGAATTTCCTTTAGGTTGTAGTCTGTCGATTTCATTAAGCACTTCTTCCGCCACACCTTCCGAGTCAAAATGAAAAACAGGTCCGTTATTTGGGTGATGAATAAAATTTACCGAGGCCAAGCCAATACTCCACGATTTATTCGGGAAAAGAATAACCGTGCCAGGTCTCGTTTCATCATGTGTGGCCGGCCAAATCATTTGGGAAGTATAGATTGAAGCCTCCAGCGTATTATCTGTATTTAGTCTCGAGACATTTTTCGTATCATACGTCTTAAGGTTAACCCCTGCGCGATCATTATAAGAATTAGGTTTACTGGCAAACTGTTCTAATTGTTTATGTGTTTTCATCGAATCCTCCTATAAATATTGAATATAATTAGCATATTCCCCAAGGGATTGCAGATTGTTTGCAGATAAAAGAATTCTATTTTTATTCGATTATTTTATGGGTGTAAAATTACGCTTGTATGGTTAATCTAAACATTGCATTAAAGTACCAATACATTACTGAAATGTATTAAGTATGTATAAAAAAGGAGCTTTATATAAGGGTGGCTAAATGGTAAGTTTTGTATATTTTTACAAGTCAACAATTCTATATTATTAACAATGAATGCAGACTTATGTTTAATTTAATGGGATATTAAAGTTCAAGTAACATCGGTGAGTTGAGACCATATATTTGTATTTTTAGGCATGCTTATGCTTCTATATAATTGAGTCAAAATTATGCTTCTATTTGTAATTAAAAGTCATTTCCTGCTTGTTTTCGGACATATCTTTTCAACCAAAAAAATAAAAGTTCAAAACTTCTTCTGAAAATAAATTTATTACAAGTTGAAAAAACGTCTTTTAAGGCGTTTTTCTTTTGCTTAATCACTTTTTATATAAATAATTAAAATTATCTGAATATTATTGACATTAAGTTAATAAAAGATAATTATTAAATAAATACCTTACCTATGTACTGTACAGAGTAAAAAGAAAGAAGGGAGTGTTTTTTATCAGTGGTGAGCCTGCTTTTACAAACAAACAGATGATCTTTGCTATTTTAGCTTTAGCAATTCCTGCCGTCGTGGACAATTTTTTTCAGACCATACTTGGGTTTGTAGATACTTATTTTGTTGCTCAAATCGGTTTGGAGGAAGTAACCGCTGTAGGAGTGGCTAATACGTTACTTGCAGTGTATATTGCAGTATTTATGTCTCTGGGAGTATCAGTGAATGTCTATGTCGCAAAATTTTCAGGCTCAGGGAATAAGGAAAAAACCCAGAATGTTGCGGGTCAATCAATTCTCTTGGCTTTAGCTCTTGGTCTTGTATTTGGATTTGTTACCATCGTATTTGCTGAGCCATTATTAAGGATGATGGGTCTGGGGGGAGAAGTACTACAAAAGGGAGTTATATATTTTAGAATCGTTGGTATCCCATCACTTTTGATTTCTTTGATGTTCAGTATGAACAGCATTTTAAGAGGGATGAAAGATACTAAAACACCAATGGTTGTCAGTATAATCATAAATTTATTAAATATTTTGCTTGACTATATTTTAATCTTTGGTTTCTTTATCATTCCTGCATTTGGATTGGAAGGAGCTGCATGGGCTACAGTGATATCCAGATTAACGGGAGTTTTGTTACTGATTATTTTCCTTAATAAAAAGAAATTCGTTCGCAAATCGACATTATTTAGATGGGATTCATCTCTTCAGAAATTACTGCTGCAATTAGCCACTCCAGCAATGGGAGAAAGGCTAGCCATGCGGATCGGCCAGGTACTTTACTTTGGTATCATTGTTTATATGGGAACTCAATTATTTGCTGCACATCAGATAGCAGGTAATATTGAAGTCTTTTCTTATATGATTGGGTATGGGTTTGCAACGGCGGCAACTACATTGGTCAGTGATTATTTAGGGGCACAAGAATACGATCTTGCAAAAAAGGCAGCGCGGTACTGCGTATACTTAGGAATAGCATGTATGTCGATATTTGGAGTCTTTTTATTTCTTGGCGGAGAGTGGATCGGTTCTTTTTTCACAGTTGAAGAAGAAGCAATTAAGAATATTGGTATAGCTTTAAAGGTTGATGCTTTTATTCAGCCTATTTTAGCGATTGTTCTCATCATGACTGGAATATATCAAGGAGCAGAAAATGCCAAATCACCATTGTATTTGACCATGATTGGAATATGGATCATCCGTACGTTGGGGGTATACTTGCTTGGGATGTATTTCGGATGGGGTATATTAGGGGTTTGGATAGCGATTGGATTGGATAATGCATTTCGGGCCTATTTTCTATATAGAGGATTCCATAATGGAAAATGGTTAAATAACATAGAAATCGTAACAGATATCTCGTATCAAAAACAAAGAACCCTTTAAAATGGGTTCTTTTGTTTTGTATACTAATTTACGATCAGTGTACCGGTCATACCGTTTTCTTTATGACCAGGGACGGTACAGAAAAATTCATAAACTCCTTTTTCGGTAGGAAGAAATTCTAGTTGATTTGAACTGTTGGCTTGAGCATGAAGATGAAATGATTCATTGGATATTGATGAGTGGTGGGCATGCCCACCATTTGAATTAGGCGCATTAGCTGTAATTCCTTTAATTTCAATATCGTGTTCTACTTGATCATCATTTTGTAACACAATTCTGGCAGTTGTGTCTTTTACAACAGTTATGGTGGATGGCTGATAACGCATTTCAGATGCAATGATGTTGATTGTGTGTATATCTTCAGTTTGGTTTGAACCGTTATGATTAAGGTGAGATTGATGCCCCGTCTGTTCTTTAGTTGGTTCTGAATGTGGCGAAGCAGTAGATTTAAAAAGTAGTTCACCTGAAAAGAAAAATGCAAAGATGGTGACGAAGACAACCAAAGGCTTAAATAGCCATTTCTTCGTAATTAAGTACTGTTCAGGTTTGGTTCGCGGAAAAATAAAAAATAGAAATATAGAACATAATGAAAGCACCGACAAAATTTTCAAAATCATAATAGATTCTTTAGGAGAAATCATTTCTCCTAACATTGCTCCCATCATACCACCCATTAATCCTGACATTAAACCTTCGATGGAAGATAGTGGACTATGGATAATTCCTATCAGCAGTCCGACAGTACCTCCTATCCCCATAGACAATAAAGTGGAATAGAATAAATCCCCTTGGTATAGTGCGCCGAACATTACTCCTAGCGTCAATCCAATACTCATTCCTGTATACATGGAAATCATCATGTATGACATAGAATGTAACCGTTCTTTTAATATTTTCCCCATAATCATACAAGCCAAGACTAAGAGAAAAAGAGTGATAGAAATAAATAGTTGATATGGTTGAATCGTTATCTCCTCCTTTGTTTGCTTTCATGATATGAGAAGAATAGACAGGCCATTCCAAAATTTTTTAAAACATTTGAACTATAAAAATATAATTTTCTTAAAATTCAGTATTTACAAAATATTAAATAAGGTATAGTATATTTAAAAACAAGCCCAATATACTATAGAGGGGTATTGTATTTTTTAAAAATTTATATAGGGAGGAATACAAATGGCAAAAGGACAAAAAATTTTGTTTCTTGGAGTTTATGGAATGGAAGTTGTGGAATGTGGAGGTGCACTGGCAAAGAACGTAACTAGTGGCGGAGAATCCTACGCAACAATTATGCTTTGTCGTGAGACCAGTCAGCCTCAAGTAAGAAAAGCCAGTGAAGAATTAGGAGTGAATGTTTCCTTCTTGGATTTTCAATATGGCACTGTCGATTTAAGTATTGATTCAAAGCTCAAATTGATCAAAGTCATCAGAGAAGTAAAACCAGACATTATTATCACTCAAGACCCCGAGCATTCCTTCCATGATCTTGACCCGGACCGCAGGCCGGCTATGACTTTACTGCTCGAATCCATCGCCCTTTCAAGTCGAGATTTTGGTTTGGAAGAACTTCCTGGTTTAGATCCGCATCCTATACCAACCATTTACTACATGACCCCTCATCACCCTAATACTGTAGTAGATATTTCATCTGTTTGGGAAAAGAAAGAAAATGCGATGAGTGTCTTAGAAAGTCAAATGGAATTCAGTGGAATGCATTTTGATGAAATGCTGGATCCGTCAGCTGCAGAAATTATAGCTCCCGGTTTTTCTAAACTAACTAATAATTATGAAAAAGGACGGGCCATTCATAAAGCATTGGATAAAGCGGTTCATGTTTATCATGGATTGGCAACCCACGGCCATTTTGCTTTAGCTGAAGCATATAGAAGAGAAGGAAATTTCCATTTGCAGGAATTAATTAAATGATATGAAAAGGGGAAAAAGGATGAAGAAACCTCTACTATTAATTGCAGTCTCGCTGTTACTTGTTATTTCGAATCTCACCCCTGTATTTGCAGATCAGAAAACTAAATCCTTAAAAGTCGGAATTACAAAGGATGAAAATGGACTTAATCCCTACACCTATGTAACGGGTTATCCTGGCCTCGATTTGGTGAACCTTCTTTATGATAACATGTTTGTGTTAGATGAAGACAATCAGCCTCAACCATGGTTAGTCAAAGAGTACAATGTTAGTGAAGACGGTCTGACCTATGAGTTTACACTACATGAAAATATCACATGGCATGATGGTAAGCCTTTGACAACAGAAGATGTTAAATTTACAATGGAATATTTTATCGATCATCCTAAGTCTCGCTTCACGAATCCTCTTAAGAGCATCGCCTCAATAGATCAATCAGACGAAACCACAATCTCACTTACCTTATCAGAAGCAGATCCCAACTTCATGATTCAACCACTTGCAGATTTACCTATACTACCAAAACATATCTGGAGTGAAATAAGCAATCCAGATGAAGAAACGAATGCTATTGGAAGTGGTCCATACATTCTGGAAGAACATAAGTCAGGACAATATTATAAGATGAAGGCCCATAAGGATTATTTTCACGGGGAGCCTCCAATAGAAGAAATCGTTTTTCCGATTATAGAAGATACGACAGCCATGCTGAATGCCCTTCAAGCTGGAGAAATCGATGCTCTTTCTTCTAGTATATCACCTGAACTTGTAGAGCAATTTGAATCAAATAGTTCATTAAAAGTGGCTAGGGGACCTGGTTACAGTACGACACTTTTCCAAATTAATGCGGAGAAGTATCCGATGACAGAATCGGCCTTTAGGCAAGCTGTTAATTATGCAGTGGATAAGCAGAATCTAGTCGATACATTGTTGCTCGGATATGGTGAAGTGGGTAGTCCAGGATTTATCCATCCCTCTTCCACATTCCATAATTCAGAATTGAAACCTGTATACGATCAAGAAAAAGCGAAACTGATCCTTGAAGAAGCGGGCTTTAAAGATGTTGATGGGGACGGTTTTAGAGAAGACCCAAAGGGAGAGAAGATTGACATTACCACTCTTGTATATGCAAACAGTCCGATCAGAATCCGGACAGCAGAGCTGGTTTCAGAAGCAATAAACGAGATTGGGATTAAAAATACGGTAAAAGCGATGGATGCAACAACTGTTGATTCCCTAATGTGGCCTGACTTTGATGTGACAAAGGGTCGTGATTATGATATGGGTCTGTGGGGTTGGTCTAACACGATGCAATTATTCCCTGATCGTATGGTTGAGTTGTTCCACTCCGATCCTGCAGTAGGTTCTGTTAACATTGGTGCTTATAAGAATGCCGACTTTGATGCATTGTCTGAACAATTATCCACTACTTTTAAAGAAGAGGAGAGAATGAAGGTCATTAAGGAAATGCAATCACTAGTTGCAGAAGATTCTCCTTTTATCACTTTATATTACCAGGAGATCGTTAATGCATATAACCCATCAGTATACGACGGATATGTTTTCCAAGTAGGGAAGGGGATTATTAATAAGCTATCCTTTGTTTCAGGTGAGAAATCCGAAATCAAAACGTCTGACCAGAAAGAAACAGCAACTGGGGATGTAGCCAGCCAAAGTACATCTGGTGGGGGTTCTAAAAACACCCTATTCATACTTGGAGGGCTTATTCTTATAGTGGTCATCGGCTTCTTCTTTATTAAACGAAAAGGTAAAAGCAAACCGAAAGATGATTTTGATTTTTAAGTGATAAGGAGGTCTGATTGATTACTTGAATCAGACCTCCTTGATTCACATTCTAATGTGGAGGTGTAACAGTTGGGAAAGTTCATAGCTGGAAAGTTTGTACAATATGCCATCGTCATTTTTTTGATGCTCACGCTGAATTTTCTTCTTCCGCGCTTGATGCCAGGCAATCCCTTGGTTTTCCTAGCGGGTGAAGATGTTGGGTTTATGTCGAGCAGTGAGAAAGAGGCAATATTGGATGAACACGGGTTGAATGATCCGATTCTTGTTCAATATGGAACGTATATTAAGAACATCGCTACTGGAAATTTTGGCTTCTCTTATCAGCAAAAAAGACCTATCTCAGACCTTTTGATGGAACGACTGCCATGGACATTGTTGCTTACCGGGCTAGGGCTGGTAATTTCAACGGTCATCGGAGTTATGTTCGGGGCAATTTCGGCTTGGAAACGCGGTACAAAGACCGATGCTAACCTGCTCACGGTGTTTATGTTCCTGAGTGCTATGCCCTCCTTTTGGGTAGGTATGATTCTGGTTTCGATTTTTTCTGCTCAGCTTGGATTATTTCCGGTGTTTGGAGCTGAGAGTGCCTGGTCAAATCTCACTGGTATTGATCGATTTATCGATATTATGAAGCACTTAGCATTACCCTTAACGACGCTAGTATTGATTTCGGTAACCAGCACATTTATGATTATGCGCTATTCAATGTTAAGTGTATTGGGTGAAGATTATATCATGATGGCAAAAGCAAAAGGGGTTAAAGAGAAAGTCATTAAATATAAGCATGCCATGAGAAATGCGTTATTGCCTGTAGCTACAGTCTTTATGCTTAGTTTAGGGTTTATGCTGGGCGGAGCTACCGTGATCGAAACGGTATTTGCTTATCCTGGTGTAGGCAGATTGATGTTTGAATCTGTACTAAGCAGGGACTACCCTTTGATTCAAGCCACTTTCTTAATTATCACCTTTAGTGTGGTCCTTGCAAACTTATTTGCTGATTTGATTTATCCTATCTTGGACCCGAAAGTGGGTAAAAATAATGGATAAACAAAAATTAAAAAATTATTGGTCCGTTCTCTCATCAAACAACTTAGGGATGCTAGGTGTTGGGATCTTATTGATGTTCTTGCTTATCGCCTTGCTGGCACCTCTTATAGCACCCTATGATCCGAGTGTCAGGGTGGGAGGCCCCTTTATAAAACCAAATGGTGACTTTCTTCTCGGAACTAATGATGTAGGTCAGGATATCTTCAGTGAATTGATTTATGGTACAAGAGTCTCCTTGCTAATTGGTATTGTTGCGGCTTTAATTTCCATTGTCATTGGCTGCCTAGTAGGAGTCATAGCAGGATATTACGGAGGGAAAATAGATTCGATGTTAATGAGGTTCGTTGATTTGATCCTTGTAATCCCATTCCTGCCCCTTATGATATTATTAGCCGCTTTCATCGGGCCAAGCTTTTGGAATATCATCCTGGTCATAAGTTTGATCTCATGGGCGAGTCCGGCCCGTGTAATACGATCACAGGTGCTATCGTTAAAAACAAAAGGATACGTGGAGGCCGCCAAATCGATTGGTACCAATATTAGGGTCATTCTGACAAAACATATCTTACCAGGGGTAATCCCCATTGCTTTGTCCCAGTTTGTACTGGCAGCAAGTCATTCGATATTAATAGAAGCTTCATTGAGTTTCCTTGGATTAGGAGACCCATTTACAAAGAGCTGGGGCACCATTTTATACTATGCACAAGCAAGAGGTGCTTTCTTAACGGACGCGTGGGTATGGTGGATACTTCCTCCTGGGCTTCTGATCACTACGCTGGTTATAGGGTTTGCATTCACGGGGTATTCCTTGGAAGAAATCCTTAACCCTCGATTAAGAAAGGAGCGGTGATAAATGAATTCCTTACTCACAGTGGAGAATCTGTCAACTTACTTCAAAACAGATAAAGGAATAGCAAAAGCAGTGGAAGACGTTTCTTTCTCGGTAAAAGAAGGAGAAATGCTGGGGATTATCGGTGAATCAGGATGCGGAAAAACGACAGTTGCACAGTCTATTCTACGTTTGATTGAATATCCTGGGAAAGTGGTTTCTGGAGAAGTTCAATTAAACGGAAAAAACATTATGAAACTCTCTGATTCTGAACTTACTGATTTAAGGTGGAAGGAACTTTCTGTTATTCCTCAAAGCGCGATGAATGCTCTTAATCCAGTCTATACCGTGGGAGAACAAATAATGGAAGCTATCTTCCTACATGAAGATGTAAGTAAAAAAGAAGCGGAAATCAGAGTCAAAAAATTGTTAGAGTTGGTTGGTATAGATGGAGAACGTTGGAAAAGCTACCCGCATGAGTTTAGCGGAGGGATGAAACAACGTGTTGCAATTGCCATGGCGCTTGCATGCAACCCTAAGCTGGTCATTTCTGACGAATCAACAACAGGTTTGGATGTTTTGACTCAGGCTCAAGTCATTGCCCTGATAAAAGACTTGCAAAGAAAATTAAATCTTTCTGTCATTTTGATTTCCCATGACCTTCCAATGGTAACAGCAATATGTGACAGAATCGTTATCATGTACGCAGGAAAGATTGTAGAATGGGCTTCTACTGAAGATATAATTAACGATGCAAGACACCCTTATTCTTCAGCTCTTTTGAATGCTACACCAGACCTGGCAAACCCTGAAAGGGAAGTAATCTCCATTCCAGGAAGTGTCCCAAACTTAGTGAACCCTCCCAGAGGCTGCAGGTTTGAAACTAGATGCCCATTTGCAATGGAAAGATGTAAAACAGACACTCCTGAACTAAGAGAAGTTAAACCAGGCCATTTTACTGCTTGCTTCCTAGAAGAAAAGGGGGAGAATAAAATTGGATAAAACAGTATTATTCAGTATCAAAAATCTACAGAAAACATTTGTGAAAAAAACTGGACCGATTTTTAAGCGGGTGAGGAAAGAAGTCTATGCTGTCAATGACATTAATTTAGATATAAAGCGCGGGGAAATATTAGGGATCATAGGTGAAAGTGGATGCGGTAAAACAACGACCGCAAGGATGGTAATGAGATTAATGAAAGAAAGTGCAGGAAAGATTGAATTCGACGGAGAAAACTTATGTAATTTAAATGATGCTCAAACGAACAAAGTACGGAAAAAGATGCAAATGATTTTTCAGGATCCTTACGATACATTAAACCCAGGGATGCGAATATTAGATATTTTAATGGAGCCATTAAATGCACATGAAAAGCACCTATCTTATCCAGAGAAATTAAAGAAAGTAAAAGAAGCGATAGAATCAATAGAATTAAGACCAGCAGAAGATTTTATGTATCGGTATCCACATCAATTAAGCGGTGGTCAGAGACAGCGGATTGCCATAGCAAGAGCAGTGATCTTAAAACCATTATTTATTGCGGCGGATGAACCAACTTCAATGTTGGATGTTTCTGTAAGGGCAGGGATTTTAAATTTATTATTAGACTTAAGAAAGAAAATGGGCTTGACAATGATGTTCATTACCCATGATTTAACGACTGCAAGCTATATGTGCGACAGGATAGCAGTGATGTACCAAGGGAAGGTAGTGGAAATCGGGCCAACTAAGAAGATTATCCAATCACCATCTCATCCCTACACTAAAGCATTAGTTTCTGTGGTAAAAGATTTGAATTATTTTATTGAACATCGTGACCAGATCATCCTGGATGGTGAAGTCGATGCTACTCAAGAGTTGAAAGGTTGTCCTTTTGTTCACCGATGTCCTCACCAAGAAACTAAATGTCATGATATGGAGCCTCAACTAGAAACCCTTGGTAAGAATCATGAAGTTTCTTGTCATTGTCATGAGGAGTTATTAGAGAAAACATCTTAGTGGAGAAGGGAGTAATCAGCTTTGGAAGGGAAGAAAACTAAAATTGCAGTAAACGGAGGAATTGGATTCGGTGCCAAGCTGACTTCCAAACAGTTAATGGTCATTGCGAATCGCATAGGGGATGTCGAGTTGGAATTAACAACGTTCCAACAACTTTACTTGGAAGTATCAGAAGATGAAGTGGATGAAACCATCCAGGAATTTCAAGCAGCTGGGTTAAAATGTTACCCGGTAGGCAATGTGGTTAAAAGCCTGCGCACTTGTAATTTTTGTAAGGGTGAACTCGAAGAAGGAATGCCTGTTGCGAAGGAAATCAATGAGCGAACTGCGGGAAAAGAAGTGCCCTTTACTGTAAAAATGGCGTATACTGGTTGTCCCGTAGGATGTGGAGAGCCTCTAGTAAATGATATCGGTATTATGAAAATAAGGGATAAATATAATCTTTATATAGGAGGGAAATCCAAAGGTAAGGACGCTGAGGCAGGTACTCTGCTTTTCGAGAATTTGGAATCAGAAGAACTCTATCTTTATATCGACCGTTTTCTTGCCAAGTATCAGGAATTGGGAAGAAAACGTGAAGGCGTTGCAAAATTCATAAAGAGGATTGGATTTGATGAAATAAAGCAATCGATTAAATAGTCTAAATATTTGTCATACAGCTTGAAATCATGTAATTTGAATATGATGGAAAGCACTTTCATTGTTTTTAACCAAATCGTTTGAAAGGGGTTGCGAAATGTCATCTAATCCAGAGAATATTATTGAGATGGATTCTTGTTGTGCAACGGATGGTGATCGAAAGAGCCATCATTCAGATAAAGTAAAAAATAACCTTGTAACAAGACTGAATAGGATAGAAGGTCAAATTAGAGGAATCAAAGGACTCATTGAACGTGATACCTATTGTGACGATGTTATAACACAGATATCGGCCACGCAATCTGCACTAAATAGTGTAGCGAAAATATTACTTGAGGGTCACATGAAATCCTGTGTCTTAGAACGCATTCAAGCTGGAGACAACGAAGTACTTGATGAAGTATTGGTAACCATTCAAAAATTAATGAAGAAATAAGGAGAGGATCGAGATGGAAAAAGTAACGCTGCAAGTAGAAGGAATGTCATGTGGTCACTGTGTGAAAGCCATAGAAGAAAGTGTAGGAAAATTAAATGGAGTTCAACATGTGAAAGTATATCTCGATTCAGGTACAGTCGACGTTGAATATCAATCCTCTGATGTTTCTATTGATGCGATCAAAGAAACTATTGATGATCAAGGATACGATATTCAAGAATAAACAAAAGAAAACGTGCCATTATGTGCACGATTTCTTTTGGAATTGAATATACCCCATATAGGTATAAGGAGGTCTGCTGATGACTGAAAATTCTAAAGAACTTAATATGCAAATAACGGGAATGACTTGTGCGGCATGTGCTAGAAGAATAGAAAAAGGACTGACCAAACTGGAAGGTGTTAAGAAAGCAACGGTCAATTTGGCATTGGAAAAAGCTACAGTTGCATTTGATTCTAAGAATGTGAATGAAAGTGAAATACAAGAAAAGATAAAGGATCTGGGGTTTGATCTGGTAACAGAGAAAGTTGAATTAAGTATATCCGGCATGACTTGTGCGGCCTGTTCAACAAGAATTGAAAAAGGATTGAATAAATTAGACGGGGTTTTTAAAGCAACAGTTAATTTGGCTTTGGAAACGGCTACTGTTGAATATAATCCATCCACTCTCACAGTAAACGATCTCATGAAAAAAATAGAAAAGCTAGGATATGGAGCAAGAGAGAGCATCGATACAAATCAACAAGCTGCAGTAGATCATCGATTGAAAGAAATAGAGAACCAAAAAGGAAAATTTATTTTCTCTACCATTCTTTCTCTGCCATTATTATGGGCAATGGTCAGTCATTTTGAGTTCACTTCTTTTATCTATTTACCGGAAATGTTTATGAATCCTTGGGTTCAATTTGCTTTAGCGACACCTGTTCAATTCATAATAGGGAAACAGTTTTATGTAGGTGCCTATAAAGCATTGAAAAATAAGAGTGCAAACATGGACGTATTGGTAGCGCTAGGAACTTCAGCTGCTTATTTCTATAGTATATACTTATCCATTAAATCGATAGGAAGTACTGACCATATGGTCAGTTTATACTTTGAAACAAGTGCTGTATTAATTACGTTGATCATTCTCGGAAAGCTCTTTGAAGTGAAGGCCAAAGGCAGATCTTCGGAAGCAATAAAAAAACTGATGGGTTTACAAGCGAAAACCGCCACTGTACTTCGTAAAGGAGAAGAGTTCGAGTTGCCATTAGAAGAGGTTCTTGTAGAAGATATCGTCTACATAAAACCAGGAGAAAAGATCCCGGTCGATGGGGTGGTCGTCGAAGGGAAATCAGCTATTGATGAGTCCATGCTGACTGGGGAAAGTGTTCCGATAGATAAATCAGAAGGCGACGAGGTGATTGGCTCCACATTAAATAAGAATGGTTTTTTGAAAGTGAGGGCTACAAAAGTAGGTAAGGATACTGCCCTGGCTCAAATTATTAAAGTTGTGGAGCAAGCACAAGGATCTAAAGCTCCTATACAACGTCTTGCGGATAAAATATCCGGGGTTTTCGTACCTGTGGTAGTGGTGATAGCGATTATTACGTTTTTCACCTGGTATATATGGGCTACACCTGGTAACTTTGCTGAATCTTTAGAAAAAATGATTGCTGTTCTTGTTATTGCTTGTCCATGCGCATTGGGATTAGCAACACCTACATCAATCATGGCCGGGTCTGGCCGTGCAGCAGAGCACGGCATCTTATTTAAAGGTGGAGAGCATCTTGAGACGACTTATAGAATTTCAACAGTAGTTTTAGATAAAACGGGAACGGTCACCAACGGAAACCCTGTTCTGACAGATGTGATCACTCATCAAGATATTGACGAAACTGAATTCCTAACCTTAGTAGGCGCTGCAGAGAAACCCTCTGAACATCCTTTGGCTATTTCCATTGTCGAAGGGATAAGGGAAAAAGGGATTAATCTTGATGCAAACGTTGAGTTTGAAGCGGTTCCTGGATTTGGTGTGATAGCCAAGGTTGATTCTAACAATGTTCTCATTGGCACGATTAAATTAATGAACAAAGAAGGAGTGTCAATTGGAGGAAAGGTGTTGCAGATCAAAAATCAGCTTGAGCAAGCAGGAAAAACTGCTATGCTCGTTGCCATCAATGGTCAATATGCTGGATTAGTTGCAGTGGCAGATACCATTAAGAATACATCTAAAGAAGCTATTGAACGATTAAAAGATATGGGGTTAGAAGTCATTATGATGACTGGAGACAACCGGCAAACTGCGAATGCTATTGCCAAGGAAGCGGGTATCAGTCAAGTCATTGCGGAAGTATTGCCTGAAGGGAAGGCAGAAGAGGTCATAAAGCTACAAAAGAAAGGGAAGAAGGTAGCTATGGTAGGAGATGGGATCAATGATGCCCCGGCCCTTGCTGTAGCTGATATCGGAATGGCAATCGGAACAGGTGCAGATGTAGCGATGGAAGCAGCTGATATCACACTAATACGTGGTGATTTAAATAGTATCGCAGATGCCATTAGAATGAGCCAAAAAACAATTATAAATATTAAACAAAACCTTTTCTGGGCGTTCGCTTATAACACATTGGGAATACCTATTGCAGCCCTCGGCTTCCTCGCTCCCTGGCTTGCTGGAGCGGCGATGGCCTTCAGTTCAGTTTCAGTCGTACTTAATGCTTTACGTTTACAAAGAGTGAAATTATAGGAGGGATAGAAGATGAAAAAATGGGCTGTATCTGCACTTGTATATCTATTGCTAATAGTTGGAGGTTATACTGTGTATTCACAAGTGTTTCAGTCGGATGAAAAGGCTTCAAACGAAAAATCTGAAAGCCATAATAGCCATGAAACCGCTGAACCTGCCGATACTCACGGTGAACATGAAGAAACATCAACTGAATCAGACAGCCATGACGAACACGGTGAAGGTGTGGAGGGAAGCGAAGTCAATGTCGATGTAGCTGCAGAAAATAATTCAATCTCCATCATGGTGAAAGATACAGATGGCAATCCTGTAGACGAATTAGATATCAATCACGAAAAATTACTTCATCTAATTATTGTAGGATCTGATATGGAAATATACAAACACTTGCATCCAGAAAAAACTTCAGAAGGAACATTCAAGGTAAACCACGATTTAGTAGATGGAAGCTATAAAGCATTTGTGGATATCAAGCCAACCAACAAGAGTTATCATGTTGAAGCCATTTCTTTTAACATAGGTGAGCAAGGTGCAGATAGCCATCACGCTAAATTGATTGAAAGTGAAAAGCTTTCTGTGGAAATCGGTTCTCATCAAGTAACATTAAACCCCAGTACCCTGAAAAGCGGTGAGGAAGTGGAGTTGCACTTTGATTTGAACGGGGAAGTACCCGAGCAATACTTGGGAGCCCTTGGCCATGTGGTTATCTTGGATGCACATGCCGAGGAATATCTTCATGTTCATCCATTAGAAGGCGAAAATCCTATCTTTGCAACAAGTTTTGCTGAACCAGGACTTTATAAAGTTTGGGCAGAATTTAAATTTGACGGGGAAGTATTCGTGTTTCCGTATGTAGTGAATGTGAACTGAGGAACCTCCAAAAATTAAGAAGGAATGAAGTTAAGATGGATTGGTTTACGCATCTTTGTAATGACATCATAGACAAAATATTAAGGACAATAAACTCTTTACTGCTGTATTCAGTATTGCAATCAATGTTTTTATCAGTTGTTTTACCAACTTTTTTATAACACCAAAATGAATTTAACTCTGATTGGACTGGAAACAGGAATCGTAGTATCAATCCTGTGTGAATCTTTAGGAACTATTATCAGATTTGTATTGTACAGAAGAGGGACTTCCTCTTCAAAGCTTGACAAAGTAACCAGAAACAAATATTTTGTTAAATTAAAAAATGCTCAGGGAAATGAATGGATATTCCTGTTGTTTGCATTTAGAATTGTACCATTTATTCCTTCGAGTGTGGTGACCGTCGCTGCAGCTTTCAGCAACATTCACATTGTGGCGTTTTCGATAATCAGCACCATTGGGAAAATTCCAGCTCTTTTAATGGAAGCAATGATTGTTGTGAATGTAATTAAAGCATCGCAGTGAAGTTTGATTTTAATGGTGGCTCCTAGAGTAATGGTCCTGGGCTATTTGAATTTCAAGATGAAAAGAAAAAAAATAAGTATTGTACTGGCAAATATGATATAAAGCCCTGTAGGTTATTAAAGAATACTACAGGGCTTTATATATTTATCAGTAAGCACACTTATCATTCCGGCTGGTTATTTGCTTCAGGGTCTGGAGTAAAATTTGGTGTAAAACCTTTGTATTTCACCATATTGACCATTCCAGCACTTGCATGATGAAGATCGTGACAATGGAATAGCCAGTTTCCAGGGTTATCTGCCTTAAAGGCCACTACGTATTCATCTCCGGGCTTTAAATTTATTGTATCTTTCCAAATGGGTGAACCTTCTATTGGTTTACCGTTTTTACTCAATACTTGAAAAAAGTGTCCGTGTAGATGCATGGGGTGGTCATCACTTTTCGAATTGTTCGTCAATGTAACTTTTACAAGGTCGTTTTCATTTACCTTGATATTTTCTGTATTAGGGAACGTATTATCATTGATTGTATAGGCCATTCCTTCGTGGTTCATTGCGGTATTCAAATCCATTGTATATTCGACATCATATTGTTGATCAAGGATGAACTTAGTCTCCTCAGGCTCCCCGTACGATGTAAAGTTAAATTCCGGCAATTTTTGAGCTTGATTTGACTTATCTACACTGGTCTCTGCACCTTCATATTTTATTAAAGTCTTCATTCCTTTTGTGCCTTCCATTTCACCATGACATTCGAGGAACCACTCACCAGGATTGTCTGCAGTAAATTCGATATCATAGCGTTCACCTGGAGCGATGGAGACAACTTCGTCTTTAAGTTTCTGTGGATTCGTTATTTCCTGACCGTCAATTGCGACCACTTTATAATCATGTCCATGTAAATGTATCTTGTGGGAAATAAAGCCAACGTTCACAAGGCGAAGTCGAACCTTTTCTCCTTCCTTGACTTTGAGTGGTTCTATTGCTTCCCCACTTTTACCGTTTATGGAGAATACATCGTACTCACTCATATCATGACCCATAGAATTTCCCTCATCGTTCTCCATTTTTTCAGAGCCTTCGTTCTGACCCCCTTCTGAATTCATTTTTTCATGGTCCATGCCTTCCATCTCATCCATACCCGAATTCTTTTCTTCGCTTATCCATTCATCGAGCATGAGCGTATAATCTCTGTCATAGCTGACTTCCTTTGGCTCGACAATTAAAGAGCCATAAAGCCCTTTATCCATTTGTTCGACTGCATTTTGATGGGTATGGTACATATAGGTACCTGCATCTTCAGGAGTGAATTCATACTGGAAAGTTTCTCCGGATTGAACGGCATTCTGAGTAACCCCTGGGATCCCATCCATGTCATTAGGAACAGTAATGCCATGCCAGTGAATAGTAACTGGGACATCTAATTCATTCTTTAAATTAATTTTTACTTTTTCCCCTTGTTTGACTCGAAGTTGTGAACCTGGAACTGATCCGTTAAAGGTTAATGCGTTAACGCTGGTTGTAGGAGTTAGTTGATGGATTCCTTCTTTTGAAGTAATTGTAAATTCGTTACCTGTCAATGTTTCTGTATCGACCGTCTTTACTCCATCTGATTGATCGTCCGAATTTGTTGAACTTTGTTTGGCATTATCATTGGAACTACTATGGTCCATGCTGCCCATGTCGTTTTCTTGTGAAGAGCAGGCAGCTAACACGATTGTGAAAAACAGGAAAAAACTAAATAAAATTAACCTTTTCATCTCGTTACCTCCATAAAAGTTATAACTTTAGATTAATGAAAATAAATGCAAAACTTATGAAATTAGATGTATGTCAAAAAAAATTCACAGTTATATAAAAAAGTGTCTCATTTCATATTTTCTCCTTATTTATCAGATAAACTATCCTATTAAAAGGAGGTATGTTTTACAGTGGAGGACATAAACACGATGGACCGTATAGCAATAGAAGTTGGACCCTTTACTGTTTACTGGTATGGAGTAATAATAGGGTTAGGTATACTGATAGGGTTCTTGCTGGCTACTAAAGAGTCCAGAAAGACAGGTCTGGACCATAACGTATTTCCGGATCTTTTGATTTGGGCAATTCCTATTTCCATTCTTTTTGCAAGAATCTATTATGTTAGTTTTGAATGGGAATACTATAAAGAAAACCCGTTGAATATCATTGCTGTCTGGGAAGGCGGAATAGCCATTCATGGTGCGTTGATTGGGGCGGTATTAACCACAATTATTTACTGTTATAAAAAAGGCATATCTTTTTGGAAAGTCGCCGATATTGCTGCACCGAGTTTGATCTTGGCTCAATCTATTGGACGATGGGGTAATTTCATCAATCAGGAGGCTCATGGAACTAAAGTGAGCAGAGAGTTTCTAGAATCAATGTTCCTCCCTGACTTTATAGTCGATCAGATGTTCATCGAGGGTAATTATTATCACCCGACATTTCTTTATGAATCGATTTGGAATTTATTAGGATTTGTTGTTTTGATCACTATTAGAAGAAAGTTCACAAAATTAAAGCAGGGAGATGTGTTCCTCACTTACCTGATTTGGTATTCCATGGGCAGATTTTTTGTTGAAGGAATGAGGACAGACAGTCTAATGGTTACAGACAGTATTCGAGTAGCTCAATTGATTTCGTTGCTCATTATTGGCATATCTATTTTTCTGATGTATTACCGTAGAAAGAAGTATAGACTTGAACCATATCTTCACAACTATCGGAGGCACTAACGACTTGCGATGTTAAACGGCTGTGAGCATTGAAATTATATGATGCATGTACATCTAAATGTGAATATGCTGAAGTATGCCTTCAGTAACAGGTGCATCCCTATGGCAGTATAATTACAATTATTGAACTTATTAAGAAGCATAACAGCCATGCAATTTGACTGTTATGCTTTTTTGTTAATAGTAAAGGTATGGTTTTTCATGAATTCTGCATATTTTTGGGGCATTACTAATTGAAAGATTGTTTATGAAGGAGGAATATTTGGATGAATCATCAAAATACACATGATCATCATCAGCACCGAGAGTCTCACGGAGAACCAGGGATGAAAAATGAACATGTTCACGGGGAGCAGGAAGATCATGCTTCTCATCATGCCCATATGGTTGATGACTTTAAACGAAGGTTCTATATTTCGCTCATCATCACTATTCCAATACTGATTTTCTCACCTATGATTCAGGAATTCTTAGGGATAGATTTAAGATTTACTGGAGATATGTATATTTTATTCGGCCTTGCTACGTTTATATTCTTTTATGGAGGATGGCCATTTCTTGAAGGGTCCTGGAAAGAGTTAAAGCGAAAAGAACCTGGAATGATGACACTGATTGCTTTGGCCATCACCGTAGCCTATGCCTATAGTTCGCTTACGGTATTTGGTCTTTCCGGAAAAAACTTCTTCTGGGAGTTGGCAACGTTGATTGACATCATGCTCCTTGGCCACTGGATTGAAATGAAATCGGTCATGGGTGCTTCACGTGCATTGGAGGAGTTAGTGAAGTTAATGCCGTCAGAGGCTCACCTCGTCGATGAAGAAGGAAATGTAAAAGATGTTCCGACTTCAGAATTGAAACAGGGGGACAAGGTTCTGATTAAACCGGGGGAAAAAGTACCGGTCGATGGAACAATCATTAAAGGAGAATCCACACTTGATGAGTCAATGTTAACAGGGGAATCAGTGCCTGTTGAAAAATTCAAAGAAAATCAAGTCATTGGCGGTTCAATCAATGGTGAAGGCTCTTTGACAGTTTCAGTGGAGAAAACAGGGGAAGACAGTTATCTCTCACAGGTCGTGACGATGGTGAAAGAAGCACAGGAATCAAAGTCACGAACACAAGACTTATCAAACCGTGCAGCTAAATGGTTGTTTTATATAGCTCTTTTAGCGGGCATCATTACAATGGCAGTGTGGCTGTTAATAGGGGAAAGTTTTGTTTACGCATTGGAAAGAATGGTAACAGTCATGGTTATTGCCTGTCCGCACGCATTGGGACTGGCTGCTCCACTCGTAGTCGCAAGATCGACGGCAATTGCTGCGAAGAGGGGGCTGTTAATTCGAGATCGTGCTAGCTTTGAAGGTGCAAGAATCCTTGATGCAATTGTATTTGACAAAACTGGAACGTTGACAGAAGGTAAGTTTGGTATCACTGATATACAATTGGTTGAAAGTTCGGAAGAAGAAGTTATTAGGCTCGCTGCCTCATTGGAAGCCCAGTCAGAGCACCCAATTGCAAGAGGGATTTTCGAGGAAGCTGAAAAACGTTCAATTAAATTATCAGAACCGGAAAACTTCCAATCCATTACAGGTAAGGGCCTTAAAGGGAGCATTAATGGCAAGAGCGTAATGGTGGTCAGTCCTGGTTATATGGCTGAAGAGAAGATTTCCTATGATAAAGATATTTATGAAAAACTATCCGGTGAAGGGAAAACTGTAGTGTTTGTACTTGTTGAGGGAGAATTATCTGCCATGATTGCTCTGGCGGATAAAGTGAGAGAAAGCTCCAAGGAAGCTATGAAACGATTAAAAGAACTCAATATCCGTGCTATGATGCTGACGGGCGACAACAAGCAGGTGGCCAACTGGGTGGCGAATAGTTTAGATCTTGATGAGGTTTATGCAGAGGTTTTGCCTCACCAAAAAGCTGAAAAGATCAAGGAGGTGAAAAAAGAAGGTCTGAGAGTAGCAATGACAGGTGACGGTGTAAATGATGCACCGGCTCTTGCAAACGCCGACCTTGGTATAGCGGTGGGAGCGGGTACTGATGTGGCAATGGAAACAGCGGATGTTATATTGGTAAAGAGTAATCCGAACGATGTTGTGTCCATTATTTCATTATCGAAAGCAACGTATCGGAAGATGATTCAAAACTTATGGTGGGCTGCCGGTTATAACATTGTAGCTATTCCGCTGGCAGCTGGAGTACTGTACAATGCAGGAATTGTACTGAGTCCGGCAATCGGAGCCGTACTAATGTCACTCAGTACCGTGATAGTAGCTATTAATGCACGTTTATTGAAAGTTTAAGGTTTTTTGAGTAACGCGCAGGTGACTTACTTGAGGAACACTCTAAGAAATTTAACTGCATAGATCACAATATAGTAAAAGAGCATCTCTTTCGATGCTCTTTTACTATATATTCATTTGAAAATGAAATTTACATATATCATATACTTTCTCATGAGAATTTCTTTTTAATTGTTGGTTTACAAACTCCAATACGTGAGCGTATCAAAAACCCCAAGGATAACTAAGGCTACCCCAGAAAACTTCTGAACCAAGGAACCTACCTTTCTGCTTTTTTTAATCAACGATCCATCAAGTTCCAAAAAGCTAATCATGAATAGAATAATTAAAAGTGGAATAGATGTAGCGATTCCAAACAATGACGGTAGTATAAAGCCTGAAGGAGAAGAAATGGCAACTGGCATTAGGGTTACAAAGAATAAAATAAACATAGTTGGACAAAAAGCAACTGAAAAACTGATTCCCATCCAAAGCGATCCCCATTTCCCCTCTTTAAATGTAATTGGAATCCAACTTGATAGTTTATTAATGAAACGCAACTTGAAGAAGCCTAATAAAAATAAACCAATAAAAATAATCATGGGACCTATAACCTTCCGGAATGCAGAGAAAAAAATAGTGCTATTAGATCTGAAATCATTTCCAATCCACCAAAATAATAGACCAAGCAAAGAGAAGGCAATGATCTTCCCTGCTATGAAAAAAAGTACTTCTGTCCACTTCATTTTAGACTGGATACTGCTGGTTCCATAAATTGTGATAGCGCTGATATTCGTGGTGAGCTGGCAGGGCGCGAGTGAACCGATTAATCCTAAGATTAATGCAACTAAAATAGGAAAATCCATTAAACTATCCACCATATTGTAAAACGGGAGACTTAATGTATTACTGATTCTAGTTAGTATTTCATACATACTTACACAACCTTATTCATTATTATCACTTAGGTTTTCCACTGTCCATAATTTCAGTCCAGTTCTTGCCGCCGTCAGACGTACGGTAGATATCATTTTTGTATGTCACTAACGTCATTTCTGACTGATTCTTTGGATTTTGTGCTATGAACATGATAGGATTATCGTTATTTATTGAAGGTAACGGTAATTCTACTTCTTCAAGTGATTCCAAGTTAAATTTAATCAAGCTGATACCCTCTTCTTCTAAACTCGAATATACCCCGGTTTTATCGTTTAATACTACACTGGTAACCGGTGTTCCTTGCATTATTGGTGAAAAGGTATCCCCGCCGTCTTCTGAGAAAAAGATCCCTTCCTGACTATTTATAGCCAACAGATTTTTTTTATCAGGATGGGCGGCAAGTCCAATCAACTTAGCAGGATCGATTCCTGACATTTTTCTCTTGTTCCAGTTTTCCCCTTCATCGCTTGAAGAATAAAGGCCTGTTTCCAATGTAGAATTAGGTTCTTGGTTTATGACAAACAACTGACCGGATTCATATCCTGCAGAAAGATAATGAAAGTCAGTTTCCCCATAGAATGCCAGCTTGTCTAAAGATTTCCCTTGATCAGTACTCTTGATGATTCCCAGGGGGTTCTTCAAGTCAGAACCATTCTCAGGATGCCCGCTGGAATAAAAACCGTCTTTATATGGAGAGAATCCCATGTAATCATGTTTATTGCGATTAGCCTCTGTCCATTTGTTTTCTTCATATTTATAGAGTCCGTTGTGAGTGGCTATAAAAAAAGCATCGTCATTATTTGGGTATCCTGCACCATGTAGGTGTTCGACATTTTCTGATTCTGGACTTACGAACTTATATTCTTGTGCTGTAGAGGAACATCCGGTTATTAGTAATCCAGATCCAATTAATATACCAATTGCTTTATTAAGTTTCATATAATTTTCTCCTGCCTTCTTGTTTATTTATACTTTCCACTGATAACCAAATCCCCAAATGGTGGTCAAGTGGTTCTCAATGGGAAAGTGAGCGGATTTTAACTTGTCACGAAGATTCCGGATATGAGAATCTACCGTGCGGATTTCAGTTTCTGCATGATTATCCCATACCATCAATAGAAGCTGCTGCCTTGTATACACTTGTTCAGGCTTCTTCATTAATGCTTCTAGTAATTTAAATTCCTTCAAAGTGAGTGATATTTGCTTTTCATTATGAATTAGTGTGAATGACTGATAATTCAAACTGAAATCCCCTCTGATTAAGAGGTGTGAGTTAGATGTTTTGAACTCATTCTTGTGCCTTCTCAAAGCTGCTTTAATTTTGGCCAGGAGCACTTCTTCGTCAAATGGTTTTGTGAGATAATCGTCTGCTCCGAGTTCAAGGCCTCTGATAAGATCGGCTTTTGTGTCCCTTGCAGTAAGCATGATGATTGGGACCGACGAAAACGTCCTGATCTTTTCACATACTTCCCAACCAGACATCTCTGGCATCATGATATCAAGCAGCAGTAAATCAAATTCTCTCTTCCTCAATTGCTGGATGGCTTCATGACCGTTGTTAGTTTTAACACATGAGTACCCACGCGGTTTGAGAAAAAGTTCAATGAGATTCAGCATTCTCGCCTCATCATCTACAATAAGAATGTTTTTCATTTAGAACCCTCCTTGATAGGAATATACAGTTGTATAATCGTTCCTTTTCCGATTGTACTCTTCACCTGAATATCACCTCTGTGTGCTTCAACCAGCTCTTTTACAATTGATAGTCCAAGCCCTGATCCCCCATGTTCTCTAGAACGAGACTTTTCAACGCGATATAAGCGTGTGAAGATATTCGGAATTTCATCTTCAGGGATACCGATACCTTCATCTTCAAGCGAGAAGATAGCATTCTTCGAGTCAGAGGTGACAGTAAGAGTGACCATCGTATCTTTTTTTGAATATTTCTTAGCGTTATCCAGCAGATTCAAGAAAATTTGTTCCAGACGTATCGGATCTGCATAGATGACCATATTAGTTGTACAATCTACAAAATGTAATTGAATGTTTTGATTAACAAATGCCGGCTTAACCTTTGTATATAATCTATTTAATAAAGGCCCAATTTCCACTGTTTCCTTGTAAATAGTAAAGGTATTTTCATCAAGCTTTGCAAGTTCAAAAAGATTTTCCACTAGCTGGACAATTGTACCGGTCTCCTCCTCGATAATATGAAGATATTCCTTTCGCTCCTGCTCCCCGATTTCTATTCTCTTTGCAATAGTAGTGTAGCCTTGCACGTAAGTTAGAGGAGTTCTAAGTTCATGAGAGATACTTGCTAGAAATTCAGCTCTCTCTGCTTTTATTGTCTTTAAATCATCAGATAACTTCTGTATAGCTTGTGACAATTGGCCAATTTCATCATTTCCAGCTTGAGGAAGCATGACATCATAATCTCCTCTATTGATACTCTCGGTTGCAGCCTTCATTTTAATTAGTGGCCGGGTTAAAATCTTGGAAAGAATAAAATGAATAATAATCATTAGTACTAAACTCAGCCAGCCTGCAATTAGAAAGTGAGAATTTAGTTCCTTGATTAGTTTTCTTAAAGGGCCAGTAGGTTTGAACATAAAGATATAGCCTTCCTGAGAACTTGCACGAAAAGAAGACATAGATACGATGTAATCGTCATTACGGTAGTCTTTTTTTAGCATGTTGCTATTGGGATAAGAAGCTACAACAGCTTTCTCTATAACCCCTTCCATTTCAGGTGAAACCTTGTCCGAAGCAATAATTATGTTTTTTTGTTTGTCAGTAACAACAACGATTGCACTTGTCCTTGATTCCATCAGGGCTATATGCTGCAGGGTTTGCTGAGTGTAATTATCCTCTAATATGTCACGATGACTTTCACCTCTGGATTGAATGGAATTTATCTCTTCATCTATCCTACTGTTCACGATACTTTCGTGGAGAAAAACCAAGATGAAAACAACCAAAATAAATACTGCAATCGTGAAATATACCGTTAACTTGGTAGATATCTTCATTATCAACCCTCAATTCTGAACTATTAATAAGTTTACATTTTATTTTTGAAGAAAGTGTGCAGTTTTAACAGTTAACTCTAGCTTATAAATAGTTTTTGTTTCTACATATATTTTGCATATCTACAGGGTAAAATTTTAATGAAACGTAAGTAAGGAGGAGTCAACATGACAATCAAAAGAATTGCTTTGCTTTTCGTAACACTATCTATTCTTGTTCTGGGGGCTTGTTCTAGCAACAACGGGGAAAAGACAGAAAACAACGAAAACCAAAGTGATCAAGAGAAGATGGAAGAAAAAGAAGAAATGGATGATAGGGACCATGGTGAAATGAATCATTCTGGTTCGGGTGAAGTTCCAGAAGGCTTGAAGGAGGCAGAAAACCCTAAATATGCAGTCGGAAGCAATGCCTTACTCGAAACGGATCATATGCCGGGGATGAAAGGTGCAGAGGCGACTATCCAAGGTGCTTATGACACTGTAGTATACACTGTTACTTATACGCCTACAAACGGTGGTGAAAAAGTTAAAAACCACAAGTGGGTCATCCATGAAGAATTGGAGAACCTCAGGGAAGAACCATATAAGCAGGCAGATGAAGTCGTATTAAATGCCAACCACATGGAAGGAATGGATGGTGCTAAAGCCGCAATTGATTCAGCTGAAGAAACAACCGTCTATATGGTCGATTACACCCCAACGGATGGCGGAGAAGAAGTGAAAAATCATAAATGGGTTACGGAAAGTGAGCTGTCATCCAAAGAACAATGATAAACGAAAAGAGCTTATCCGTACATTGTGGATATGCTCTTTTTTGTAAACTATTACGAAATTTAATTAAACATGGATAATTTCTAGTTTATAAAATACGGTAGTGTGTATAAGAATAATAAGGAGATGATTTTATGATGAACGGCGGAGGTATGGGCGGTGGCTTTTTTGGAAGCGGATTTCTCTTTATTATTCTCATCCTTGCCATCATTGGAGTATTCATTTGGATGATGAGGTCAAATCCAAAAGGAGATGCCAGTCCTCCAACTCAAAACATGAACAACCAAGCATTGAATCGATTAAAGGAGAGGCTGGCAAAAGGAGAAATTACTGAAGAGGAATACGATCGGCTTAAGAGAAAACTGGAACAATAGAGTTGAGAGGTTTCTGTTTCGTGTTCACTAACTGCGCCTTAAATGGCGCAGTCTTCGTTTACGATTTACTTGCAAAGATTCTGCATGAGAGATGGGTACCGTGGTAGTGATTCAAAAAATGTATTAAGGAGACTCAACGATGAACAGGAAAATAATAGGATCTATACTTATTACAATATTGGTGATCATGGGTGTTTTTTTGTATCTCAATTCTCCATGGAATAAAAGTGATATGACTTTACCAGAGGGAGTGAAAAGCGGCGAAAGGAGTATTTTAAAGGTCGGGGCACAAGAGCAAGGTGAACGAAATGTAAAGTCATTTGATTTAACCGCTCAAGAAAAAGAGTGGGAAATCAGTGAAGGAAAGATTGTAAACGCGTGGACCTATAACGGTACAGTTCCAGGAGAACCGCTTCGGGTTAAAGAAGGAGACTTTGTAAAAGTAAATTTAAAGAACGAACTCAACGTTCCGGTTACGATTCACTGGCATGGGGTCCTATTACCGAATAAAATGGACGGAATTCCCGGACTCACTCAGGATGCGGTGCAGCCTGGGGAAAGCTTTACATATGAATTTATAGCAAACGACGCAGGGACTTATTGGTATCACTCTCACCAACAAAGCTCAAAACAGGTGGATAAAGGCCTCTATGGTTCACTTGTTATTGAAGAAAAGGAAAAAGAATATGAAAAGGATGAGTTTTTCATTCTTGATGAATGGGCGGTAGATCAGGATAAACGGGATATGTCGAATATGGGGGGGATGATGCAGGGAGCTATGTCCGGTGACGGTGAAGCGGATACGAAACAAATGTACGACACGTTTACCGTGAACGGTAAATCGGGGGATGCCATCGAACCACTTAAGATGGAATCAGGTGAAAAAGCAAGGTTGAGGTTCGTTAATGCGGGTTATCAGGTGCATAAATTAGTCTTCCCGGAAGGTTCTATGCGTGTAATTGCCAATGATGCAGAAAAGGTTATATCAGAAAAAAACACTTCCAATGTACTAGAAATTGCACCTGGCGAGCGAATCGATGTGGAGTTTACGAAACGAACCCAGGAGACTGCTTTCATCGGTCAGGAACAGAACATAGAAAATGCGGAAGACATGGTGATCCCGTTGATATCAGAGAATAATAACCAAGCGTCGGATCAAGAGGTTGTGCTTGCATCCGGAAAGGATACAGCAAAAGGTATTTCATATGGAAGTGAAAAACTCCTATTCGAAGATACCCCTGATCCAGATGTCAATTACGACATGGATTTAAGCATGGGAATGAACATGGGAGAAGGGATGTCTTTCCAAATAAATGATAAAACATTCCCCGAGACTCCGCCTATTCAGGTAAAGGAAGGCGACATTGTAAAAGTGACACTGAGAAATACAGGAAGAATGAATCATCCTATGCACCTGCATGGTCACCGGTTCCAGGTGAATTCTAAAAACGGGGAAGAATTTGAAAATCCAATTGTGAAAGACTTAATTCACGTGAAACCCGGAGAAGAGTATGTGATCTACTTCAAGGCGGATAACGCAGGAGAATGGCTGTTCCACTGCCACGATAACAACCATGCGGATATGGGAATGGTGACGATTGTGGATTATGAAGGGGTATATTCACCGTTTGAGTTAGGCGGTGAAAAAGATAACCAGCCAAACTAATATATCTATTTAGAACTGGGCTCAGAGTTGAATTTTAGTGTTTCCACGCTATGGAATTTCTCCAACTGTAAAAATTCACAATGAGAGTGTAGGGATAAACAAGGAAAAAGGAGAGACGTTAGGGAATAAAAAAACCCTTGAATATCAAGGGTTTTAGGTATATGGAGCATAGCAGGATCGAACCGCTGACCTTTTGGATGCGAGCGAAGTTATTAAATACGTTTAAAATAAGTCAATTTAAGTCGTTTCAAGAAAAAAATCACGAAAAAACCCCATTAAAAAATCAAATGTGTGCTTTGTGAATTTTTTTGGTAACGTGCGGGGTCAATTTTTAATTTCAAAATGCTCAATTGTTCTTATGACTTTTAGAATTAATTCTAGTAAGAGTTCGCTTTTATTAAGAAAATAAATGATTAATTCCTATATTCTTTTGAATACAGATTACTAAAGTCTTAGAAATCCTCCCGCATCAACAGAGTTAAAAACTACATTGATAAAAGAATTGATTCATTCAGCAAAAATAATTAAAAATAACCTTTACAAGAATTGGGTTGCATGGTATGTTATATACAGAAGTTCCCAGCCGAGGAAATACATAATCTCTTTTAGGTATTGATTGCATTTTTTTTAATAATATGAGTTAATAAAAGTACAATCATTTTATCAAATAATAAAGTAATTTAATATACAAAAAAGTGGAAGGACCACAAATTAAACGATGGGTTTCGTACCTGCATCGGTTCATTTGTGGTCCTTTTTTATTTATTTACAACATATATACAAAAATTTGGGTGATAATCATGAGTTTTAGCATACATACCGCAAAGCTAGATAGAACATTGCTTAGAGACTTTCCAATGAAACAGTTAAACATTTCTCAAACCTCTTTAAACTTAATCTTTCACCTAACTCCTTTCGTGGATCGCGACGGACGTATCCACCTGGACAAAGAAGTTGTAAAGAGAAAGATGTATTGCGACAGACGCGAATTACATAAAGCTTTAAATGAGTTACGTGAAACTACATATCAAGGTAAGAAACTTATAACCTACGAAAATGGTTATTATGTTTCTCATTTCCACCTGCCTACAAATGGGGATGACTCTTACCTTAAGCATATCCCTTTTTACAATTCAGCTGATTTCCAAAACCTATCTAAAAATCAGACTCGTCTATTCTTATACATCGCTACAAACAATGTAAGGAATCAATTTACACGTGTAGCCGTTGAAAACCTGTACAAAAATACACTGCATGACCGCGAATACGGACTAAATATTTACGATAGTTATAAAGATATGACAGAAGACCTATTCTTTCTTATTGATAATGGCTATATTTCAGTGCGCTTCAAAGGAAATAAACAACTAATTGATAATAATACAATCCACTACAAGTCCGATTTCCATAGAACTTTCGGATTTAAAAACAATAAAAAATCACGCACTAGCAAATATTTCAAACAAAAACACAATCTCGATCTGAAAGTGAATCCCACTTTGTTCAATGAAGAAGCTATCAAGAATGAAGCTGGTAAGGCGGAACTTCGCTTATTGGCTGACCGTTACCATATGTGCCATGAAGATATGAAAGTAGAAACATTTAATTTCATCATAGGTAGAAAGAAAACATTGATAGAACAATTCGGCATTGCCGGACTTGAGATATACCGTACAGCCCTCCAAAAATACTTCAAAGAAAAAAATGAAAGTATCATTTATTACGACCTTGTTGGCAAAGCCGCAAACACCTTCACAGACTTCTATTTATTAGAAGAGATCAAGAAGGTTATTTTGAGTACTCTTGAAAATCAGTTAGGCGGATTTGTGAGCACTTCTTTGTCAAATCCAATAAAAAGCGCTCACATCCCTACACTTATTAAATACTTTATTGCCAATTCGTCTGATGAACATAAGGTTCTAATAGATCAAGACATCAAGAAAATTGATAATGCTTACGATTTACTCTCAGGTCTAGCTGCAGAGGAGCCATGGACATACTTAGCAGAATCCATTGAAACCACTTACGCAGTTCACGAAGCTAAGTTATACAAGATGTTGAGAGTAGAAGGTGTCAAAGCAGGCATCCATCAACCTTTCGAACTGCTAGAAGCAGTGAACACAAAAAAACTCATTGCATCTTTTGCTGCTAATGCTCAACTCTCTAAACATAAATACCTAGAGGAGGAAGCTAACCAACTCAAACAGGTGGTACGATTCTTCAAAAAGAAACATGCTCCTCTTGGTCAACGCATACAGGAGAGCAGTGAGGAACCAGAACCAAAACCAAAGAATTATCTAGCCGTGCTTGATGAATATATAAATTCGTAACAAGCTGTTGCCCTTCTTTTTTAAATAAGAAGCTAACAGCTTATTCGTGTTTGTCTATAGAACATACTTAAGCGGAGTCATAAAAAAACAGAAACTTCATACAATAATACGATCCAGTTCCACCTCCCAATTGAGGAAAAACTGGTTTTTTTGTGTTCATTTCTTCCATTATTTTTCAGATGAAAACAATTATCGTTTCTATAAAAACCATTACTTCTACTCCTATACGACTTCCTATAGCATTAAAAGATTTTATTGAACTTCTCTAAGCCATAAGAAGCACAATTCCAATACTGGTGAAAAATTGCTGTAATCTGAAAAAATCAATAAAACTTGAATTACATATATATCAAGGGATCCAATCCTTCTATTACCGTCAATTGCATTTTCCTAATGTTTTTTGTAATAGGGTTTTTAATTAGGTTTGTTATGAGGATTGTTATTGAAACTGTTATCTGTTTTCTTTAAACCGTATTCCGATTTATCGTTAGTTCAAACATATTTGATAAGACCGGCTACATGAGAATACAGGTTTAAACATTTTACATCGACAAAGCTGAACCTGTTGCTTGGAAGATCCACTCTCAAGGGGGAGACCATGTAAAAGTTTTAACTCAATAGAAGAGGAAAGAGATTATCTGAAAGTGCAGGTAGACTATTTTAAAAAAGTCTAGAAAAGGAGGGGAAATCAGATTCATTTAGCGAGCTATTATAAGTAAAGAGCTAGAAAAGGGCAAAACGGGATTAGAAACACACATTACGAGTGTTTTATTTACAAGTATAGAACGGTGCTTTTTAATACTTAAAAATTAGTACGATTAATTATTATTTTAAATTCTCGTTAAGCAAGGAGAAACAAAATATGCAAAACCAAGATCCAATTCAGCATTCATTATCCTTTGTTGAATCTGACCAATCAGACAATATAGATAATTTGTTTACCCAAAAAGATATGAGCCGTTTCGGAAAGGGGAGGGAAATGTGGGGTTATATCAACCATCAATATGCCTATTCAGTAGAATTTGATAGTAAGGAATTGATTTAGAAAGCTAAACATATACTTCTCTTTCTTCCTTATAGTGAGTGATAAAGGTGTCCATAAGCGTCAAAAGCTGCTATAGAAAAATGATGTTCTAGGGGGTAAGGTATATAAAGACCGGGCAGGTTAAGTTCTACGATCCATTACACCACCTGCCACTTGTTAATTAATTCGTTTTTATTGGGTAGTCTTGATTTTGGATCTTCAAGTTGGATTCGCAGAAAGTCTACCCACTGCTTTTTTTCTTCCTTTAGAAAATAACGTAAACCACCAGAAGTTTTATGTACTGGAAGGTGTGGATGCTTTTTTAAATTACTCTTTATAAAATCTACAGATACTCCCAAGTAGGCAGCCATGTGAGTTGTTGTGAATTGTTTTTTATAATTGAAAGTTTCTTCATAAGCAATACTATGCTTTCTTTCTCCATATATTTCCGCGCCATCATACAACCAATCACGAATCTTTATTGAATCACGGCTGCAAAATAACATCTTCATAAATGACTCAGATTTACAATCATTATGATCAATAGGGTACCAAACATGAGAGGGGGTTATATTTAGATGTTTTTTGATTTTTAAATATACTCCATACATAAGTTTTTCGTTACCACAAATTGCAAGAAACAACTGACTATTCCTATGAAACCAAGATCCGTCAGCATCTATTAATCCGAGAATTACAGTACTATCTAATGAATCTGGGATTAATGGATAATTCACTACTAATGACTTATTTGGAACACACCCCAAAGCTACTAGGTCATTAAATAGATATGGACTATGTATTCTTAATTCTTTATATTTATCTCTTACTATTTTTAGTTCATTGGTGTAGTTTAATAATTTAGAAATTTTTTCTGCAATATCATGGTCTTTTTGCGATATTGATACTGTCTTTGTTGCATTTTTTTTTTGATGGAAAGGTATTACCGTCTCCTAACATAACACCAAAAGGATAAGCGATTATTTTATTAATAATCCCGTATTTAAAAAAGAAGTGGTTGCAAATTTCTTTGTTACGAAAATTCTTTTGTTTACCTACAATGTCATATGTTCCAAGTGTTTCATCAGGCGCAAAGAATTCATATTCTTTGGTATTGAACCTAAAATTTGACTCATCGAACTCTTTTACTTGAGAATCTGCAAAACAGCTTTGACTACAGAATTGATTATAAATAGGTGAATTCCGTATCACTTTAACAAAGGTAGTATTACAATTCTTACAAATAAACTCCGCTTTTTCTGCAAGAGGTAATTTATAAGGGTGAACACCGTACTTTTTAAAATGTTTTCCGACAGTGCTGTTATTTTTCCCTGATCTCCTTGCGAATTCAGTAATAGTAAGTTTATTTTCTTGTAAATATCTTGATAATTCATTTGGCGTTTTTCCATACTTTTCTATGCATTCTAAAACTAAATGATTTTCCATATTGTGAAGATTTCCAATATTCAACTGAATAATACATAAAATTGAATTCTCTAAAAATTATTAAAGAATTAAAAGGTGTAGTTATAAATCCATTTCCCCTGTCCTTGTTAATTCTACATTGATGTGATTAAATTAAATTAATTCCGCAAATTATTATTATTTACACTGGGAGCACCAGAAACATGCCTACTTTATTATACGGGCATGTTTTCAGGTGCTTTTGTTTTTTTTTGAAGAAAAATTATACATATACTCAGAGCACACATTAGCCAACAAATTACTCTTTTTGGTTGGTGTACTAATAAGCCTTAAAAGGTAGGTGATGTGTGCAGTGGGTGTATGTCAGTTTTTAAGCTGGATAAACTAATACTTAGAGGTGATTAAAATGAAATCCAATGATTTTATGACTATTTATGCTGCAAGTAATGAATGGGGAATCTCGGAAGGATTCTTCAGTGTCTTAAAAAGCCTTCCCAAGCACGAGGCATGGTTTACTGGAGATGCAACACAATATGGGCAGGATCTTGTTCTAAAGACAGCAATTCCAAATATTAAGGCTTTATATGAAAAAACTTGCGAGGAATTTAACAATTACACCAAAGACCCGAATTACCTGAACATCGGTGGGCTCGTTAAAGGGGTGACTCAAACCAACTCAGAGATAAAGAACATGATTGATTCGAAGCAATACGATCATCTATTTGTTAAAGTATTACGCAGAAAAAAACTCGACCCGATCTTTGGTGCCTATATATATTTTTTTAAATACGACTTCCTAGAGCATTGTGAGAACTTAACAACTGGTTTTCTTGCTAAATTACTAAAAAAGAGAGGGATAGTAGTTTCTGATGCGACTATATTAAGTTATAAAAAAGAAGGACTATTATCAGTTAAAGAAAATCAATATGGGATAGATACGATGTCTTTAAATGAAGTTGAAAGCCTTGTTCTTGCTAAAAAGAAGGAAAAATATATGCATTCAAAAAATACAGCAAATGAGAACTCGAATTTTTCTGTGCTCAACAGTCAACAGCAGAAGATAATAGAAGAGTATCTATCTTTTAGAAAAAAGGGGGGAAGAATATCACACAACAACTATCGGGCAAAAAAACACATTGCAAATAAAGAAGAAACACTTGCCAAACTAAGAAGTGCCTTGGCCACATTCTTCTTTAGAATTATTTGTGCTCGGTGCAATATTGATCAAAAACCTAAGATGAGGTATGCCTTTCTTACACAAGATGAAAAGGAGAAATACGACTCAAATAAGTTCCATCCCACACAAATTAGTGAGGATGATGCATTTGCATTTATGACAGAATCTAAGACTACATCAGCCGTCCACGTATTCCAAACTATTAAGCCTTTTTATGCTTGGATACTACAACGTCTAAAAAACGATGCATTGACTCCTGATAAATGGTTTGAGTATGGGCAACTGGAGCTAAGAATAGAGTCCTTCTTAAATCAGTTTCCAACAAACTATAGTGAACTAGCGTCTGGAGAGACCATTAATAAAGTTAATAAGTCTTTCTTAAATAGAGAAGAGATGATTATTGTGAGGGAAAAACTACTTAATGATCCTGGCTCTCATGACCCTTATAGAAATGCAACTATCTGGGAGTTATGCTGTGTTACAGGGACTAGACCGTACGAAGTAAGAAAACTCAAAATTGAATATTTCTTATTAGACAAGGAAGGATATATAAAATTAAATAGTCGGGGGTGGGGAGAACTTCACATCCCTCGTGAAGCTTCAAAACATGAAAATTCTCCATCTCACCCCGTACTAGGTACGGTAATTCCAGCAGGTACTGTAAAACGGGTAAATGAATACTTGAAACGATTGTATAAAAAACAAAAGAATGAGCCCAGGGGGAAGGGATTTTTATTCAGACCTGAAGATCTATTTCCAGAAAAGGGATACAAGTCGGCAATTATGACAGATGTGATGACGAGGTTGAAAACGCAATTGGATTTTCTATCGTATGAGCAGAGAAGAGATTTTGAGTTAAAAGCATCAAGGCGGAGCATGAATAATCTAATTGAGGGCTTTGGAGTAAGGTTACCTATTGAAAGATTAAACGGTAGGATTCAAAAAGTGGCTGCGGATATACAAATGCGGCATAAAATTTCTGGAGATATTGGAGAAATGCATTATACTGCACCCATATCAGATGATGATTTTTATACTGTTTTAAATCACACGATTAACTTTCCATGGAACCGAAAAGAATTGATAATGTGGGAAAAGGAATTGAACCTGCATTCTTCAAAGGATTTTGAAATACAAAGTGAAGAGAAGGAAAGTAAAAAGATCAGTCAGGAAAAAAAGGAATATGAGTTAAATGAGATTAATTCAAAACGTCTAGATGAAATTAATCTGCAATTAAATAAACTAAGGAAGCGGCCCAAGGGGTTAACCATAGAAGAATGGTTTGAGATGAAAGAGAGCTTGGAAAAAGAAAAAATGTACATTAATTAGCTCAATAAGGGGGAAGCTAATGAAAGATCAAAATCTAGAAATATTTTCAAAGTACTCTTCTTGGGAGGAGTTTGAAGGTTATATCCATGAATATGGCTTTGAAGGGAGCATCCCTCATGTTTTTGAAAAAATCCGGGATAACGACCTGCTTACGCCTTCTGATATATCTTATATAACAGGATATTCAGAGGAAACGGTTCGAAGATGGTGCCGTTCTTGGAAACTGAAAACTACAACTGGTCGTGCACCTTATCATGTGGTAGGAAGTGACTTAAAGAATTTCTTGTATTATTGGACAAGGAAAGAGTTGATACAAAACTATAAATAATGTAATAAGATGTCTACTATAGAGGTGCAGAATGGAAAACGTACTGGGTTTCCCAACGAACCTAACAGTACGTTTTTTATTGTCAAGACATATATGTAAACTAGTTGTTAAATCTTTCTTTTTCTTTATTAAGCTAAGGGGGCGTTAATTAAATTACGTTAAGGAACGTGTGAATATGCCGTTCATAAAAATATCTTTTTAATAAAGATAAAGTAGATAGCTTTAAAAAACTAAGTATATTTCCAATCCTGGAAGGGAAGAGTTTTTATGGGATTATTTTAAAGTTCCTCCAGTATACTATTCAGAACGGAGTGCTTGTAATGAAGTGGGAAAATAGTCCATCAATTAGTGAATCGCATCCATTTAAAGAGGAATATGACCGTCTGTTAGATTTAGATAGGGATGAATTATTAATGGAAATTAAAAGTCATATAGACGACTACTTTGAAATGAAATCAAAGAGAGAACAACTTGGGAAACTTAATGTAAATGATCTCCTTACTGAGCAGTGGCATAAAAACTCAATTGAGACGTTCTACTGGAAGTTTATAAACAAAGATACCAAAGTAAAAGATTTATAAAGACATTTCAATTGGACTCTATTTTTTATCCATCCCAGATGATTTCCATATTTTTAAAGTGTCTTTATAATCAATAGTATTAATTCCAGTATCTTTTGATTAATTTCTCCAACTGTCAAAGCTAAATCAGTCCTTACTTTCGGTGAATTTTGTTTTTTTACGTAGATAGACTTTTATCAAATCGTCAGGGATGAGTTCTAAACTTTTATGGATTCCCAGGTTATACATGATCAATATTAAAGCTCGTTGTAATTCTTCATCTGTGTATAGCATCTTACCCTCTCGCGGCATTTCCCATTTTGGTGGCAAATACGACTCCATGTCATCATATGTAATTGCTTGAGGTTCTAATTTCAATGTTAACTTTTCCATAATAATCTCCTTTGATTTAAAGAAATTTGCTAATTCTGAATCACTAAGCACAATCTGTTCCACAATTTGAAAAAGGGCTGGATTTTCAACACCATCTTCTAATTTGACTACTAATTCTTCCACTTTTTTCTTGAATTCATCGCTACACATTTTATCACCTCCTGCTATTGGAAATGATTTTTTTAACACTTCAATATGAACCTCAAACAAATAGAAATTCTCCGTTGCAGACATTCCCGGTTTCTTCGTAACAGCATTTCAAAAAATCTCTCAATACCTATAAGCAAGGCTTTTTCATACCCTTCCATGCACACTTAATTGAGTATTAATGTTGGATGAGTATTAATCCCTAAGCTCCTGAGAACGCACATTTTAATTTGCTTTGTGGTACAAATAGCATAACCTTGCTACAGCCATTATTTTTGAGATTAAAGGGGAACATACTTCTAGAAAATCTCCTCACTAATATTTTATTATTCGTTTTTAAGTACTCTTCCGTGTTTCTTATCTTTGTAACGCAATATGAAAGTATTTCTTTATTTTAGAAGCATTTTTTCTTATTCGGTTCTGATAACGCTTGTTTTATTCATCATATTCTTGCCCTTTATAAATAACTACGAACCATTTACAGCAGTACTAACTTCATCCATCTAATTACATCTAGTCTTATTTGTTTTATTATAATAAGTAAATCGCAACTAATAAAGCACCTATCAAAATAAGTATGTCGAGGCTTTAATCTACTAAGATAGTGACTGAGGAATCGTTTTATATCTAGTTTTATTTCTAGTCAAAAAAACAAAAGGAAGTGAATTTATCCTAATGCGCCAATTTCATTTTATTGACAAGATTATTAATGCTGCAGACAGCATAGAGACATATATACAAGGACTGTCGATTGAAGAGTTCAAAAAGTCGAGGTTAATTATTGATGCAGTAATTTGGAATCTAGAACTAATTGGAGAAACAGCAAAAAACATTCCTATTGAAGAGAAGGAAGATAATCCCCATATTCCTTGGGAAAAGATAATTGGCTTTCGTTATACTCTAATAAATGAATACGACAATCTAGATTTATCAGAAATATGGGAAATAGCAACAGTAGATACAATTACACTAAGAGCCAAATGTGCTGAAATAAAAAGTAAATAGGCTAATCTAAAAAAGTGGGTGATTAGGGAACTAATTATCCACTTTTTTACATGTCGAGTAGGTATTTTAAACATAATGTCGAAGTATGTATTATCAGGTTTTTTTGGGGGAGTGTTGCTGTGTTAGAAGTAACCAAAGAAGAAATTCTTCATTTTATATATATGAAAAAATCAGAAAAATCGGATTAAGGAAAAGATACTATAATATCCTACATAACAAAGAATCAGAAGAGTATAAGAGGTTTATAAGTGTTTATCTAAATCATAAAAGTATGTTAACCGAGAGAGAACAGATAGTATTAGATTCTGTTTATGGTGTAAAAGGAAAACCCTTAAAACTAAGGGAAGTCGCGGAGATCATTGAGGTTACTCCTGAAAGGGTAAGACAATTAATTTACAAGAGTGAAAGGAAATTGGTGGATTTCCTACGTCAAATATACAAGGTTAATTTCTTCATGAATTGAGGTAGTTCTTATAACATCGATTATAAGTACTGATTATTTTAGGTGTGTGGCATGATTTGCGATTCCAGAGGAGAGGAGCAACCAATAGACTGCTATTCTTTAATTGAAATTAAAGATAGCATTTAACTATTAACAAGGTAAAGGAGCTTTAATTTGAAGATATCAAATATTAAGGTCAATAATTACCGAAACTTAAGAGCAGTTGACCTAGATACAAATAAAATTGTAGTTTTTATTGGAGATAATAATTGCGGTAAGAGTAATCTACTTAGAGCAATAACACTTCCTTTTATGAATCAAGAAATTGGAGCGGTTAATAAAAATCTCGGATGGCAAGACATTAATAGTGCCGCTAAGCAAGAATATTATTCTTTCATAGAAGGAAATTTAGAAGAAATTAAAAATAGTTCATGCGACATAGATCAATTTATTGACCATATACCTTCTGTAAACGTTGAAGTAACACTTTCTCCCCAAAAAGTGGCAGAAGAATATTATGTTAGAAATTGGACTTCTAATTTAGATAATGACACACCCTTATTCACTATAAGGTATGAATATAAGGTTGAGGACCCTCAAGATTTACTTCGCCATATCTCAGACATATTACAAGATGTTGATTCGATAGATGATTTAAAGATGAATTTACTTCCAATCGAGTTTTATAAGTACCAAACAATCATACCCTCGACCAATGAAAAGGTTTCCTATACAGACCTGGCTTACTTCAAATATAATGCACTAGCTGCTGAAAGAGATGATTTTTCAAATAAATCTTCTCAGTTAGGCTCTAAATCACTAGTATCTCTCTTGCATAATAAGATGAATACAGATGATAAAAAGAAAGTGGAACAATCATATGAAACATTCTTCAATGACTTAAAAAACATTAGTAGCTTAGAAGAGGTATTTAATTGGCAGGAATCATCGGACTTAGAAAATGCTAAAGATTTTTTTGGAAAGATTACTTTGCTACCTAATGTTCCTACAATGAGCTCTTTACTAAACAATGTGCGTTTAGGCTATGGTGATGAATCCTTAAATTCACAAGGTTTAGGATATAGAAACCTAATCTACTTATTCGTCATGTTGAATTCGTTAAGCATAGAAAGTGATGTAGCTTTAAACATATTAACAATAGAAGAACCTGAAGCTCATTTAAGTGTAAGCAATGAACACCTTTTAGCTAGTTTTATAAATTCGACGATGAATAGGAACAACCAACTACAACTTTTTATTTCAACACATAGCGCGGAGTTTCTTAATAAGCTCGATTTAAAGAATGTAGCAATATTAGCTGAAGGAAGCACTTATGCTCTAAAGAAAGAACTTGAAGGTGATCAATTGGATTACTTAGCCAAAAAACCTAACTTAGACTTTCTAAAGTTTCTCTACTCAAGGAATTGCATCTTAGTAGAAGGTCCAACCGAGGAAATGCTTATCAAATCATACCTAAGTACACAAAATGAACAGTTGAATGATATTGAAGTAATCTCTTTACATAAGGGCTTTAGAGATATGCTTGATATATGGCTTAAAGTGAATCAAAATACAAGCCATAAAATAGGCATAATTAGAGATTTTGACAATCAAAGGAAGGCTCAAGAAGATCATGAGGCTTATAATCATCATCCGAATATTTATGTAACAACTACACAAGAGTATACCCTGGAACCTGAATTTGTTAACACTAGTACTAATTTTGAAAAGCTGAAAACATACTTTTCTACCAAGCATGGCTGGGAAGATATTGATACTAAAGAAAACCTTTCAGATAAGTGGAGGGGAGCTAAAACGGATACAATGTTACACTTTTGTCGAGACATAGGAACTGAAGAATTAAAAGATGTGGTAATGCCCAACCACATTAGAGAGGTCATTCACTTTTTAATAACGGGAGAAAAAAATGTATATTGTAGTGGCTGGAGCTGGAGCCGGTAAAACAAGCTCAATGGCTGAACTCGTAATATCAAGACTTAAAGAGATTACTGATAATAAAATAATATACGTTATCACTTATACAAACGCTGCAAGAGATAGAATAAAAGAAAAAGTTTTAGAAAACGAAGGATGCATTCCTAATCTATTAAAAATTGAAACTATACATTCTTTTTTATTAAAAGAAGTAATTTATCCTTTTAATCACTTAGTTTATGGGGCTCAATATAAATCTGCTTCACAGATACCCCTTCATCCTAAACCGGCCTTTAAAGCAATTAAGAAAAAGGAGTTAAGAAGGGAACATATATTACACGTAGAAGATGTAACGAAGACAGCCAAACATCTTCTTTGTGGTAAAAACAAGGATACTGAGAAGATAAAACACAGGCGTAATAATGCCTTGAAAATGTTGTCTAGATACTTAGATTCCATATATGTGGACGAAGCACAAGATATGGATAAAGATTTTTCAGAGGTATTAACAATGCTTGCGAATTATAATATCAACGTTAATTTGATAGGTGATCCTAAACAAGACCTTAGAAATAGAGCAGCTTTTCGAGATATTATTGCAGGTGATTTATCGGTTGACTATAAGTCAGAGAACCACCGCTGCCCTAGTTTACACGTAGATTTTTCAAATAGCTTCATATCAAAGGCAGAGCATCAGACTTCAACAAAAGAAGAGGGAACATTACGATACTTATTGGAATCAAACTCCACAATTCAAGAAGATATTAAATGTGCAAAGTACGATTTAGCATATATTTACCAGAGGAATGACCGCTTTAAGACTCATAGAGAAGATGTAACAAAAACAGAGGAGCAACTATCATACGAATTAACTGTATTAGCTCGTAAGGCATCTTCTGTAAAACAGAATAATTTAAATCAAGTTGTTTATGTGCTTAAAAAAAAGACTGTTAACTCTATCAAACGAGGAATTCCTACTTATAAAATCTTTTCTGGACTTGAAAAAGAACTTACATTAAGTCTAGATAAATATGACAAAGGTAAGATTGGTTCTGCTGTAAATGCATATCATAGTGCATTATCAAGTGAACCAGGTATATTAGTAGATTCCATTGATGCTATTAAAGGATTAGAAGGCTATAATTGTTTGTTTATAATTTCGACCCAACTTGCTCCTTATTTATTTAAAGAAGTAGATGATTACAATAAAATGAGGAACTATTTATATGTAGCACTTACTCGTTCTATACGTGACTTAACTATGTTGCTTACAACCGAGGTGGAAAAAAAGTATGGCCATAAATACATTCATGAACAACTTAATAAGTTAGGTATAGCAGAGTTAAAGACCTAAATTTGGTACTTTAACCGTTAAGAAACTGAGGTTGTTGAGATCGTTGCTAAAGTGAAATTGGTACAATGGTTATCTCGCTTTCAATTGGGTATTAAGTTGGTTATACAAGAAAAAGACAACAGGAGAATTGCTAAACAGTATAAATATACTTGTTATGAATTATATTTAAACGCGATCACTTTGAAAGTGATTGTTTTTTCGTATTTGACTCATATTGTGCAAAAGTCCCGTTAAAATTACTTTGTGAAAATATTTACTTTAGCTAGATGGTAACACGCTAATAAGAATTTATAATGTATAAAGAAAGGACTTTAATAGTTTTAAAAGTAAGTACAATTAACTATAAATAGTCTTGTTAATTACTTAAATAGGGGTGACATTAAAATGAACTACAGAAATATAATTAGAAACCAAATAGGTAAAAGTGGTAGAGGACCAGAAATAAATGAAAATAGCAGAAAAGGGGTTGATGGGGAGATAAATGCATTATGTATTATGAAAAAATATTACCTTGACACCAATGAGTTAGCCAAAGTTTTCTTTCTTAATCAAAAGAAAATAGAGCATGCTAAATAAAAAACATCCACTGCTTACTATGGAGTTATAGTACATTGGGTAGGTTTAACCAATTTAATAGCTGTAATGTCTTAGGTAGAACTATTACAAAATGAAAACACTTGGAGCTCTTTACCTGTGCCAGATTATAAAGTCGATACTAATAGAAGCTGTTTAATTTAGTAGCATCAAGTAAATGGCATTTAAAGTTGAGGCAGTTGTCATATCTATAAGCCGATCTAAGTTCCTTTATGTGTGATCTGAGTGTTCAAACTAGCATACTTATGCCCGACTGTTTAAGAAGGCGGCATATCACATTGAGACGTATCTGTGTACTTAACAACAAGTTTTGATGTTTTTGGCACAAAAGCTATATAATTTTCATAAATATATTCGATTAGATCTTCTCTTTTCACTAGCCATTTACGATCATTGCCTTTTGTCGCCTTTAATTTTCCATCTAATATATGAGGCTTTAAGACTTTGTAATTCACATGTTTTCTCAACTCAAAAAAATCATCGAATCTAAAGATATATTGAACTTCTCTAAGTGTTAGGATTTTACCATTATCTAGATGGTTAATTTGATGTCGCACTATGAAATCATGCATGTATCCATTGTAATTAAAATCTGGTTTGGGCTCCCACTCCTTCCATAATTTAGAATCTGAAAGCTCTATAATGTCTGAATGCCTTATGTTTGCGAAGTGTATTAGGTTTTTATCAAACGTATCTTTTACTGGCAGATAAAGATTTGAACTTTTAGCTACTTGCTCTTTTCTAAAGCTTTCACTTAAGGAGGGCTTACTGCTGGCAGTGCTAATAACGTTATTTTCTTTTAAACCCACCTCTACTTTTTCAGGACCAACCACTAACCTAAATTCGTACACACATTCTCCTGTTTTTAATAGTTGGGGTATAAATTGCACTAGGTAATAGTAGCTTCTACCTGCACATTTTTCATTTAAGTCTCTTATAGTATCCTGGTGTTCCTCTTTGAACTCCGGAGCTATCCATATATGATACTTTGCATTGAAACTTACCCCGTATTGTAATAACCTTGAGAAGTGATCGTTGTCACTTACAGTTAATTGATTTTCAATAACTACATTTTCCCTTGAAACTTTTGTTCTGCCTAGGACATCTACTCTTTTTCGGTTTTTGGCGTTCACCTCTTTTCCTATTACTTCTATATCTAACTTTATCACGTCACTTAATTCTCTTATTTTGTCATATTGAACTAGCCACGGAGTGAAATCTTTTGTTTCATTACTAAAGAACTTTCTGGGTTCTATTGTCTTTTTATCATGCAAACTTAACATTTCCCCTCCCCCTTCCCTATATGATTGATTAGTATTTTTACACGCAAAAAGATTTTCAAAGAGGCTTTTTATATTTTTTCCTAAATATTAATAAACAATTCCTTTTTGAAAGAAATTTAAAGCCAACGAGACCTTTTATTAAATTCCTTGGGATTGCTATGCTATGGCTGTAAAGTAGGAGCAAAAACACTCATTTGTGGTGAAGTTGAACTATAGCAGCAAGCTCTCATAGCAAAGTTAATAGTAATAAATTAGGATACACGATTATTCTACTTATGGAATAAGACCTCTCTTTGATCAGAATACAGATTATTCTTCGTATTATTACAAAAATAGTGTTATCAAAGTCTTTTATATCAAGCGAGTTGATAATACAGGATTATTAATCGGGTACATTCGGTAGTTGGAAAAATATAGTGTCTAGTGGAAGTTTTTATGGCTTCCGTTCTATTGTTGTTGAAATTCTAAACGGATGTTCAATTAAAGGGCCATATTGTTGAATAAAGCTTTTTGAAAATGGCAGTTTAAAATAGTAAATCGATAATATAGTATATAATACTTCCCTTGACCCTGTACTATAGTACAGGGTTTATACTTTGTATGAGGTGAGATAAATGCAATTTCGGATTGGAGAACTGGCTGAAAAGTGCGGCGTTAACAAGGAGACCATTCGATATTACGAGCGTTTAGGCTTAATTCCAGAGCCTAATCGTACCGAAAACGGATACCGAATGTATTCGAAGAAAACAGTTGATCGATTGAATTTTATAAAACGGATGCAGGAACTGGGATTTACCTTAAATGAAATTGATAAATTGCTAGGGGTTGTCGATCGCGATGAAGCGAAGTGTCGTGATATGTATGATTTCACTGTTCTTAAGATAGAGGACATCCAGCGTAAAATTGAAGATCTTCAAAGAATTGAACAAATGCTAGTGGATCTAAAAGAAAGATGTCCCGAAAATAAAGATATTTATGAATGCCCCATTATTGAAACACTGATGAGGAAATAAGAGGTGCAACAGGATGAAAAACACACTAAAAAGTTCAGGTTGGTTTCTTTTCGCACTAATCACATGTCCGTGCCATTTGTTTTTACTGCTTCCTTTGGTTGCAGGTACAGCACTAGGCTCATACTTTACGGAATTTAAAGATGTTATTTTCATCGTGATGGGTCTTTTATTTTTATTCGCCCTTTTCAAGGGCTGGAGAAAACTTGATCCAGAAACAAAAAGAGAAACAAAGAAAGAAACAACAACTCATGATTGCTGCAGCATGGAAAGGTTTAAATCATGAAGGAAAAAGTGTCTCAGTTAACTACTATATTTTCTGCTTTTGTTATGGCTGGATGCTGCCTGGGTCCGTTGATTTTTATACCCCTGGGTTTAACCGGTTTTGCCGGAGCATTAGCCTTCTACTCATTTAAATATCGATTATTGTTTAGCATCGTTACGATTATCCTTCTTGCTTACTCCTTTTACATGGTTTACGGAAGAAAGAGAAAAAGAAAAAATTATATCATCGGCTTATGGCTCACGACATTTTTCGTTTTTTGTATGTTTCTTTTTTTATTTCTAGTTGAAGGTGGAGTATAAAAATGAGGTGCTTATATGAGAGTACACTTAATCAAGATTATGATGCTATTATCGCTTTTGTTCGTGGTTGGTGCGTGTAATAACGAAAAAGAAACACAAAATACTATAGATGCTAAGGAGCATGTAAAAGCTACCATTGAAACAACTAAAACAGGGACATTCACGGTTTTGGGTATGAATTGTTGTCCTCCTTCAGTTGTTAAAGATGTTTTGAAACAAGTAGATGGTGTTGGCAAAACAACCATTAAAGTCAGTGGAAGTAAAGGCGAAGTAACGGTTGCCTTTGATGATAAGAAAACGGATTTACAGACAATAAAGATGTCTGTATCGGAATTTGGCCTTGGAGTCGAGTAGAAGGAGGAATTTTACATGAAAAAGTTTCAAGTAAACGTTCAAGGAATGACATGTACGGGTTGTGAAGAACATGTAGCTGTCGCCCTTCAAAAAATGGGGGCAAAAGAGATTGAGGTGGATTTTCGTCGCGGAGAAGCTATTTTTGAACTTCCAAATGACGTGAAGGTGGAAACAGCGAAAAACGCTATTGCCGAAGCCAAATTCGAGCCAGGTGAAGCAAAAGAAGTACAACTACAGGAGCCAGTGAAGCTAGGCGATGAAGGCGATTATGACTACATTATCATCGGTTCCGGTGGGGCTGCCTTTTCATCAGCCATTGAAGCTGTAAAATACGGGGCAAAGGTGGCTATTATCGAACGTGAAACAGTTGGTGGGACCTGCGTGAACATTGGTTGCGTTCCCTCAAAAACCTTGTTGCGAGCTGGTGAAATCAATCATTTAGCCAAAAACAATCCGTTTGTAGGATTGCATACGTCAGCTGGTGAGGTGGATTTGGCACCATTGATCAAGCAAAAAAATGAATTGGTAACGGATCTTAGAAACAGGAAATATGTAGATTTAATTGATGACTACGGTTTTGAATTAATCAAAGGGGAAGCAAAATTTGTAAATGAAAACACGGTTGAAGTGAATGGGACGGAGCTATCAGCGAAACGATTTTTAATAGCAACAGGTGCTTCACCGTCTTTACCTGCCATTCCTGGAATAGATACAGTAGATTATTTAACAAGCACCACATTACTTGAATTAAAGAAAGTGCCAAAACGTCTTACAGTCATTGGCTCTGGTTATGTCGGTATGGAACTAGGGCAACTTTTTCACAATTTAGGTTCAGAAGTTACGTTAATGCAAAGAAGTGAACGTCTTTTAAAAGATTATGATTCGGAGATTTCAGAAGTAGTGGAAAAAGCTCTAGTTGAACAAGGAATAAATCTTGTGAAAGGAGCAACCTATAAACGAATCGAACAAGATGGAGACATAAAAAAAGTTCATATTGAAGTCAATGGCAAGAAGAGAATCATTGAATCAGAACAATTGCTGATTGCCACAGGAAGAACACCTAATACGGCAAGTTTAAATTTACCTGCTGCAGGCGTTGAAACAGGTTCGCGTGGTGAAATCATAATTGATGACTATTCGAAAACTACAAATGCTTGCATCTATGCTGCAGGAGATGTCACGCTTGGACCTCAATTTGTATATGTGGCAGCCTATCAAGGCGGAGTTGCAGCTGGAAATGCGATTGGTGGACTGAACAAAAGGCTTAATTTAGAATTGGTTCCAGGGGTTACGTTTACGACTCCATCAATTGCGACGGTTGGTTTGACTGAAAAGCAGGCAAAAGAAAAAGGGTATGAAGTGAAAACCTCCGTATTGCCGTTAGATGCAGTGCCCCGTGCACTCGTAAATAGAGAGACGACTGGTGTGTTTAAATTGGTTGCAGATTCAAAAACGTTGAAAATACTAGGAGCTCATGTGGTGGCAGAAAATGCAGGAGATGTGATTTATGGGGCAACATTGGCTGTTAAATTTGGGTTAACTGTGGAAGATCTCCGTGAAACCCTAGCTCCATATTTAACCATGGCAGAGGGATTGAAATTAGCTTCCCTGACGTTTGATAAAGATGTTTCAAAATTATCTTGTTGTGCGGGATAACAACACAATTAATCCACCGTTTAGGCAAGACGGTGGATTTTTCTAACCCTGGATAAGGTACGGGGTTTCATTTGATAGAAATAAGGCAAACGTATTATAGAATCAATATTCTGTGAGGAGGATAATAATGATTAAGAAATACGATCTTATTGTGATTGGTACAGGTTCTGCGGGTTCAATTGCAGCAGCAAAATGTAATAAAGCCGGTTGGAGCGTAGCTATGGTCGATGACAGGCCGTTTGGGGGCACGTGTGCACTACGTGGATGTGACCCAAAGAAAGTTTTGCACGGTGCTGCCGAACTAATTGATTGGAACAAACGGATGGTTAATAATGGGGTACCGTCTGAAGTCTCCATAAACTGGAAAAATCTTATGAGCTTTAAAGGAACCTTTACAGATCATGTCCCGGAAAAAAAAGAGCAAGCATTGAATAAACAGGGAATCGATACGTATCATGGCAATGCATCTTTCGTGAGTGAGGACAAACTTGAAGTGAATAAAGAAGTGCTCGAGGGGAGTTATTTCTTGATCGCAAGTGGTGCGAAACCTACTCCTTTGCCTATAGAAGGAGAAGAACATCTTACTTATAGTGATGAATTTTTAGAGTTGGATGAATTACCACAAAGAATCGTCTTTGTTGGTGGGGGGTATATTTCGTTTGAATTTGCTCATATCGCGGCACGTGCTGGATCAGAAGTTCATATTATCCATCGAGGTCAAAGACCTTTGGAGAATTTTGATATAGATCTTGTAGATATCCTTTTAGAAAAGTCGAAAGAGATTGGCATACAGGTACATCTTCAACATTCCGTTGAATCCATTGAAAAAGAACAAGGAAAGTTTCATGTGTATGCTCGAAAAAAAGAGGATATAACTCGGTTTGAAGCAGACATTGTTATTCATGGTGCAGGAAGGGTCCCTGCCTTAGATATGGATCTTGAAAAAGGGAATATAAAAAGGAAAAAACATGGTGTCCATGTTAATGAGTATTTACAAAGTGTAAGTAACCCGAATGTCTATGCAGCCGGGGATGCTGCAGCAACGGATGGCTTGCCCCTCACACCTGTAGCCAGTGCAGATTCTCATGTCGTAGCATCTAATTTATTGAAAGGGAACAGCAAAAAAATTGAATATCCCGTGATTCCATCTGCTGTATTTACCGTACCTAAAATTGCATCGGTAGGTATGAGCGAGGAGGTAGCCCAAAACTCTGGCCGGAATATTAAAGTAAAGCAGAAAAACATCTCCGACTGGTTTACGTATAAACGGACAAATGAGGACTTTGCTGCGTTTAAAGTGCTGATTGACGAAGATCATGATCAAATTGTCGGTGCTCATTTGATTAGTAATGAAGCCGATGAACTTATTAATCATTTTGCAACAGCCATTCGTTTTGGAATTTCAACCAAAGAAATGAAACAAATGATATTTGCCTATCCAACAGTAGCTTCGGACATCGCACATATGTTGTAACTTTTATTAGATGTTTTTTCAGCACGATTTTTCCATTATCTCTTGCACACGCTTATTCAGAAAAGGGCGCGATTGGTGAAAATCAAAAGCTTAATTTCTCACTAAAAATAATGAGGAATTAAGCTTTTTTATCTTTCAAAATCCTTAACGTCTGTATTTACCCGACGGTACCTCGACTTTCAAGTATTTGATTTGTATATATAAAATCCTCGCTCAATACTATCCCTCCAAACTGTTGTTAACCACTCTATGCTTGAAATAATTATCATAGTTCAAAAAGGATACGTTAATAATTGCTATATTGATTAGATTGTTCAAGGAGTGCTTTATGATTTATACAATTGTATTATTCATTGTTGCAGGATTAGCTGAAATTGGTGGTGGTTATCTAATTTGGTTATGTCTCAGAGAAGGTAAGCCACTTTATTTGTGGATCTTTGGGGGAGTAACCTTAGTTTTATACGGAGTCATTGCTACATTTCAATCATTCCCATCGTTCGGTAGAGTTTATGCTGCCTATGGAGGAGTATTTATTGTTCTTTCTGTACTGTGGGGATGGGGCATTGATAAAAAACACCTGATTTATATGGTAGGGTTGGTGCTGGTATTTGCTTGGCTGGGGTATCAGTAATGTTGTTTGCACCACGTCAATAAAAAAACTTCTTCAAGTGGCGCTTTATTTGAAGAGTCAACCTAATAAAGTCGGTTCCTTAGCGTACAGGCAATTGACTATTTTAGATTGAGATTCGCTTAGCGTACGAAATTTCCGAAATGTTGGCGGTACCCCATATATGATAATCTACAAAAAATAGCTTTAAGTGCAATTACATCGAGGGAAAATAAAATGTTCTTCCGTTAAAGGGCGTTAGTGGAAGATGAGATCAAAATAAGACCTGACATTTTAGATATGTCTAATATGTGTAGTTCTTTTAATAACAAGCGTTAAAGTCCTATAACCTAAATATAACATTGGCTTTATAAGTATATGGATGATCGAGATGGTGATGGACTAGTAGGTGAGTAAACAGTTGCTATGTAATACAAATATAATGTCATATATGTTATTCCGTCTGAAAAATGACAAGGATCCTTGTTATAAAAGGGATCTTGGCATTTTTCATTATGTTATAAGTTACTCATAAAATCCCCATTAACGACAAAACAGAAGATATTCTAAAGGTCAGTAAGCTAAGATTCTTATTCTTCCGTTAAAGGGCCATTTAATTGAATAACATTAAATAAAATAGACAATCAAAAAAATACCCTGTGAATCGTATTAGATTAACTAGACGATTCAAGAGTTGTTTCTTTTAAGAAGATATATGAAATTAAATTTAAGGTGTTTCTCTACGCAAAAGTTTATTGGGTACTAATCGAATATAAATTTGTTCACCAACAAGTTCAACGATTGTTTGAGTCACAATTATGGCTGGATACTAATGTGCTCAAATTATCTGGTAATGCTTAAGTAAGAGGAAGAAATACAAGCAAATTTCTTGTTGATCCACTAAAAATAAGGGAGCGACATGAGCCAATATCATTACTTGTACTACTTTGCAATTAACCTAGAAATGATAGGCATAATAATCATAAAAAAATAGAAATAGGAATGAACCAAGTACCAGTAAATATGAAAGTGCTATTTAAGAATTGAACAAAAGATAAAACACTTGCAATAAATACATAAGTGAAATATTATATAAGTAAATTGTTATATATTAATTAATTTATTTTAAACATTCTTTTGTTCTTTGGGGGAATTATAATGTTTGTACAAATATTTCCATCTCTTGTTTTCGTTGTTTTTGTTCTTATAACATCACTTTTTATTTTAAAGAAAAATAAAGGTTCTACCGTTATTTCTGGCTATTTGAATAAATTACTCAAGATATTTAGAAACTAGATATACAAAGACCATATTACCATTGATTATATAAGCAGATTATTATATATTAATACTTAGATGATATTGGGAGGTGCATTTATGCAAGGAACGGTTATTGAAATTGAAAAAGCTGCAACGGTCTTAAAGTTGTTAGGCGATAAAACTCGTCTAACCATGGTGAAAATTTTAGACTCGAATGATTGTTGTGTCTGTGAATTTGTTGAAATATTTAAAGCTAGCCAGCCTGCCATTAGTCAACATGTACGAAAGTTGAAAGATGCTGGAGTAGTTCGTGAAACAAGACGAGGACAATGGATTATTTACTCATTGAATAAAGGTAGTGACTATTATCGATTAGTTCAAAGCTTGCTTCAAAACCTTCCAGATCAAGATCATAAACTACAAGAGCTGGAAGAACAGGGATTACGGATTTCCTGTGAGTAAGAGGAGGTAGTATTTTGACATCAGTTATTTTAGCATCAGTGATATTTTTAGCCACACTTATCTTAGTGATATGGCAACCGAAAGGATTATCCATCGGCTGGTCGGCCTGTGGAGGAGCTATCCTCGCTTTAATCGTTGGAGTGGTTGATTTTAACGATGTAATCGATGTGACATCCATTGTTTGGAACGCTACTCTAGCCTTTATTGCCATTATTATTATTTCTTTAATATTAGATGAAATTGGATTCTTCGAATGGGCAGCCCTTCACATGGCTAGAGCTGCAAAAGGGAACGGGGTTCGAATGTTTGTTTATGTATCTATACTAGGTGCATTAGTAGCTGCCTTTTTCGCGAATGATGGTGCAGCACTCATATTAACTCCGATAGTATTGGCCATGGTTCGAAATCTCAACTTTAATGAAAAAATGGTTTTCCCATTCATTATCGCGAGTGGATTTATTGCGGATACGACATCTTTACCATTAGTAGTCAGTAACTTAGTTAATATTGTCTCTGCAGACTTTTTTAGTATCGGATTTGTGGAGTTTGCTTCCAGGATGATAATACCGAACTTCTTTGCATTAGGTGCCAGTATTTTGGTTTTATATCTGTTTTTCCGGAAAAGCATACCAAAGAAATATGATATGGCTCAATTAAAAAAACCAGTTGATGCTATTCAGGATATAAGAATGTTTCGATTATCTTGGGTTGTGTTAGGCATACTGCTTATAGGTTATTTTGCGAGTGAATTTACAGGTGTACCTGTATCCATTATTGCAAGTGTTGTGGCAATTTTCTTCCTTCTTATGGCTAGAAGAAGTCATGCTGTGAACACGCGTACCGTCATTAAAGGTGCTCCTTGGGCAATCGTCTTTTTCTCCATCGGTATGTATGTAGTGGTTTACGGCTTGAGGAATGAAGGGTTAACCAATGTTTTAGGGGACCTTATTCAAGTGACAGCCGATCAAGGACTATTCGCTGCAACCGTAGGAATGGGGTTTATTGCGGCTATCCTTTCTTCGATTATGAATAATATGCCGACAGTCATGATAGATGCCCTTGCGATTGCCGATACGGATACAAGTGGTGTCATAAGAGAAGCCCTTATTTATGCCAACGTCATTGGCTCAGATTTAGGGCCGAAAATCACGCCAATCGGATCTCTTGCAACGTTACTGTGGTTACATGTATTATCGCAAAAGGGTGTTAAGATTTCATGGGGTACTTATTTTAAAACAGGAATTATTTTGACGATCCCAACATTGTTTATTACATTAGTTGGTCTCTATATATGGTTATTAATTATCTATTAAACAATAAAGGAGAAATGCATCATGTCTAAAAAAACAATCTATTTTTTATGTACAGGGAATTCTTGCAGAAGCCAAATGGCAGAAGGATGGGCAAAGAAATACTTTGGTGATGAGTGGGATGTCAAAAGTGCTGGTATTGAAGCACATGGTTTAAATCCCAATGCGGTAAAAGCGATGAAAGAAGCTGGGGTGGATATTTCCAATCAAACATCGGATATTATTGACCCTGAAATCCTCAATAATGCGGATTTAGTGGTTACATTATGCGGGGATGCAGCGGATAAATGTCCAATTACACCACCGCATGTGAAACGCGAACATTGGGGCTTTGATGACCCTGCAAAAGCTGAAGGAACCGAAGAAGAAAAGTGGGCATTCTTCCAAAGAGTACGTGATGAAATTGGAGATAGAATGAAACGTTTTGGTGAAACAGGAAAATAATCCAATTAAATAGCCAAGAGAGAAATCTCTTGGTTTTCTTTATATGTGAATATAAGTATATGCTTATACATTATTGAAAGGTGAGGGTTATATCATGAAAAAAGTAGAGATTTATGATCCTGCGATGTGTTGTTCAACGGGAGTTTGTGGTCCAAGTGTGGATCCAGAATTAACTAGAGTGGCCACTGCCATTTATTCATTAAAAAAAAGGAACTTTGATATTACACGATATAATTTAACAAATGAACCCGGTCAATTTGCGAATAACAGCTTAATCAATAGTGTTTTACATGAAAAAGGGCCAGATGCCTTACCAGTTGTCTTAGTGAACGATAAGGTTGAAAAAATGGGAAGTTATCCTTCAAACGAAGAATTTGCTGAGTGGTTTGAAGTGAAACCTGAAGAACTAAATGAAAAACCCAAAACTCGACTATCTATTGATTTAAACCAACTGTAATAAGAAGGAAGTGAAAACATGTTTCAACCATTCAATCCAAAGAACGTTGTGAATACTCCCTTTCTATTTTTGACTGGTAAGGGTGGTGTAGGGAAAACGTCAACGGCTAGTGCAACCGCAGTAGCTCTAGCGGATAGTGGGAAAAATGTTTTACTGATAAGTACAGATCCTGCATCCAATTTACAAGACGTATTTAATATCGAATTAACTAACACACCCAAAGCTGTTCCGGCGGTGAGTAATTTATTTGCGTGTAATCTAGATCCTGAAGCATCAGCAAAAGCCTATCGGGAAAAAGTAGTTGGACCCTATCGAGGCAAACTTCCTGAATCGGTTGTTGCCACTATGGAGGAACAATTATCTGGAGCTTGTACAGTGGAAATTGCCGCATTTGATGAATTCACGAGTTTATTAACCAATGGTGAAATCGTCCATCAATACGACCATATCATTTTTGATACAGCTCCTACTGGGCATACACTAAGACTTTTACAACTTCCAACAGCCTGGAACGGATTCTTAGAAGAAAGCACACACGGGGCCTCGTGTTTAGGTCCTTTATCAGGATTGGCAGATAAAAAAAATCTCTATTCGAGAACGGTAGAGGTCCTTTCCGATCCAAGTAAAACCACTTTAATCTTGGTTACAAGACCTGATGTTTCATCACTTTTAGAAGCAGACCGAGCATCACTTGAACTCAAAGATATTGGTGTCAAAAATCAGACACTTATCGTCAATGGTCTTCTTCAATCACATTTAGAAGAGGATGAAGTATCATCAGCTTTTTATCATCGACAAAGAGATGCATTAAAGCAACTACCAGAAAATCTAAAACAAACACTGATTTATTCGTTACCGTTTGTATCTTATTCCTTAACAGGTATAGAGAATCTTCGCTACCTATTTAAACATTACTCCATTCCATCAAGAGCGGCGAACAAGGAAGATTCAAGTATAAATCTCCCTAGGTTAAATGACGTAATCAATGAATTTTCTTCGAACAATACTAGGTTGATTTTTACGATGGGAAAAGGTGGAGTTGGAAAAACGACGGTTGCTTCTGCCATTGCAGTGGGTCTTGTCGAAAAAGGTCATCGAGTACACTTAACGACAACAGATCCTGCGGCTCATATTAATTATCAATTTCAAAGTGATCAACTCAATCAAAATTTAACGATTAGTAGTATCGATCCTAAAAAAGAAGTTGAAAAATATAAAGCAGATGTATTATCTAAAGCAGGAAAAGATTTGGATGAAGAAGGTCTTGCTTATTTGCAAGAAGACCTTAATTCACCTTGCACAGAGGAAATTGCCGTTTTTCGAGCATTTGCTGATGTCGTGGCGAAATCACAGAATGAAATTGTGGTGATTGATACAGCTCCAACTGGTCATACCTTATTATTGTTAGATGCGGCTCAGTCTTATAGTAATGAGCTTGCTCGAACAACAGGAGAAGTACCTGAAAGTGTAACCAAATTATTGCCTCAAATTCGGAATCCAAGAGAAACATCCGTTGTGATTGTGACACTTGCTGAGGCTACACCTGTGCTAGAAGCCTCAAGATTACAAGATGATCTAAAGCGAGCAAATATTACCCCGAAATGGTGGGTCATCAATCAAAGTCTTTATGCGACTAAAACGAAAGATCCTGTTTTAAAAGGAAAAGCCATGGCAGAAAAAGAATGGATTCAAAAAGTGAATGAGAAAGAAACTGAAAGATGTGCCATTATTCCTTGGCTAAATGAAGAAAAAATTGGGTACGACAAACTGAAAGATTATCTTAATTAAAGGTAGTGATTAGATATGGAAAAGGTCGTTATTTTAGGAACGGGTCCAGCAGGATTGACAGCTGCTATCTATTTAGCACGAGCGAATATGCAGCCAATTGTCATTGAAGGAGACCAACCTGGAGGCCAATTGACCTTAACAACAGAGGTTGAGAACTTCCCTGGTTTTATTGATGGGATTATGGGGCCTGAATTGATGGAAAATATGCGAAAACAAGCGGAACGATTTGGAGCTGAGTTTAAAAGAGGATGGGTCACGAACGTTGATGTTTCCCAAAAACCTTTCAAGTTACAAGTGAGTGGCTTGGGCGAGGTTGAGACGGAGTCCATCATCCTTTCAACAGGAGCTTCAGCGAAGCTTTTGAATATACCAGGAGAGAAAGAAAATATTGGTCGAGGTGTGAGTACATGTGCCACCTGTGATGGATTTTTCTTTCGAGGAAAAAAAGTCGTGATCGTTGGCGGTGGAGATTCTTCGATGGAAGAAGCTAATTTCTTAACAAAGTTTGCCAGTGAGGTAACCGTTGTTCATAGAAGGAATGAACTTCGTGCCTCCAAAATCATGCAAGATCGGGCAAAGGAAAATTCAAAAGTTTCTTGGGAACTGAATAAGACCCCGCTGGAAGTTATAGCAGATGAAAATGGAGTGACAGGTTTAAAAGTCAAAAATAATGAAACCAATGTAGAAGAAATCATTCGAACGGACGGGATTTTTGTTGCTATTGGGCATACACCAAACACATCTTTCCTTAATGGCCAGATAAGCACTGATGAAACAGGTTATATCAATGTGGTTCCTGGAACGACTGAAACCAATGTACCTGGGGTCTTTGCTTGTGGAGATGTTCAAGATAAAAAATACCGCCAAGCGATTACAGCTGCGGGTACTGGATGTATGGCTGCTTTGGATGCTGAAAGATATTTAGAAGGAAATGCTGTCCATGATTGGAGTAAATCACTGTAATAGGAGGATTCTTTTAATGACAACAAAGAATTATCATGAATTAGTAAAAGATCGTATTTATATTGGTGGAGCAGACGATCTTGACGATGTAATGAAAAATGAAAAAGTAGATATTGCATTTGATTTAAGAGCAGAAGCACCAAAAGAAGAATCAAAGTATAAACGTATGCATAGTCCAATTGTGGATAACGCAGACCAACAAGATGAATCTGTTAAGAAATCCATCGATCTTGTCGTAAAAGCATATAATGAAGGGAAAAAGGTTTACTTCCATTGTCAAGGAGGGAGCAACCGTACAGGAACCGTTGCGATTGGAACTCTTTTGGCTTTAAAGAAAGCAAGTACAATGGAAGATGCTGAAAAAATAGCTAAGGCTGCTCGCCCAAAAATTAATGTAAAACCCGAAATGAAGGAAACATTACAAAGAATTTTTCCAAAAGCATAATATCATTAGGAGGAGAAATAAATGAATATTACAGATGGAGCCAAGCAATTGTTAGAAAATGTGCTAAGTGAACGAGGTGCAGAAGGGATTCGTCTTTATTCTGTTACAGGTTGCTGTGGACCACAGTTTGCGATATCTCTAGAAGCACCTGAGGAATCAGATTCAATTCAAACAATTAACGGCATCAAAGTGGCCATAGATTCTGAGATTACAGCAACGGAAGAGTTAACGTTAGACAAAGAGGAAAATCAAAATGGTGCTGGATTAGTGTTATTAGGTGCCAGTAACTGTTGTTAAAAATAAATAATTCAAACTTAAGGAGAGGGGGATAATCCTAACGGGTTCGGTTTTGGAGTACAAAATGTCAAATGACAGCACTTTTCGCTACCCGATTAGCTATATAATTTTCAATAAATACACACTAAAAAACGCACAGTGATTGGTTATCTGTGCGTTTTTTTATTCATAATAGAGGATTTTCCAAAGGTCTTATGGGATTTTATGTTAATATTTAGATAAAGGGATTGTTCAATTAAAGGTCAGGTTAATTGAAGAAGCACTAATGAAAATTTGGAGGGTAATACTTTGAAAAACAAGAATATCAATCTTAAATGTTCTCTTGATCCAAAACAGATAGATGATCGTTTAAAATATAATCCGGGGACTGTCGAACTTCAATTATTTGAACATGATATTTACTCTCCAGAAAAAATTATCAATAGTATTCGGTTACTTCAAGAAAATAAAGTTAAGGTTTTTCTTCATCATCCGATGAAAGTAAATGGGAAATTTTTAGATGTATTAAGTAAGGATCCAGAAGTATTTGAGTTTTATCGTTCGTCTTGTGACATTTTAAACGATATTTGCCATTCTGAAGACATTTATTGTGTGGTTCATCCTCACTATGAAAAGTGTGAAAGTGGAAAGACGGATACATTTAATCAAGAATTAATTATTGATCGATCAAATTCTTTAAGGGAAGCAGTTCAAATAGTGCGTCGCAATACATATGATCGATTTCTCTGGGAAAATGCTCCGAGAGGGATTTTCTCCAGTGCAAATCGTTACTGGCTATCTCATATCGTAAAACCCTTAAATCTACCTATTTGCTATGATATTAGCCATTCTTTTATGTCTTTTCGAGGAGACAACCAAAAGTTAGAACAAGATCTTATTGAGGCTTTTCCTTTTACTCGGCACTACCACGTCGTAGATAGTGCTGGTACAGACGTTCACGATGCTCTGTCTTTGGGTTTTGGTGGGATAGATTGGTCAAGGTTAAAACCTTATCTTATTCAAAGGGATTTTATTTTTGAGATCGATTTACCAAATTATGAAGATTGTACGCCAATGATTGATAGTCGTAATTACTTTGAATTAATAAAATAGTTCTTTATTCAACTAACGGGGGCGTTAGTTGAAGATGAGATCAAAATAAGACCAGACATGTTAGATATGTCTAATATGTGTGGTTCTTTTAAAACCAAGCGTTAAATTCAGCTAACCTAAATATAACATTGGCTCAATAAATATATGGACGATCGAAATGGTGATGGACTAGTGGGTGAGTAAACATGCCTTCGTAGTACAGAATAGGAAAATTATTGAGACGATTACTTAATAAGTAATCGTCTCTTCTTCATATATGACGCATACTGCGAAACAATTATTTTCTTTTATGAAAGAAAGTCCTCTTTTTGCTTCAATAAGACAATGACCAACTACCAATGCACAAAACAGAGGTAGTAGAAGAATTACATTTAGGAGTGGGAGAGTTATCATTAGGTGGTTCTCTCGCTTCGCTTGGAGATCCGATAAAGGAATGGAAAGGAAACCAGGAGCCTGTATGTATTCTGTGGTAAAATATAGGAAGATTTAGTTTCATATTTTTAAAAAAGGAGTGGCGGGATTGGATAGTATTAATGATGTCAAAAGCATGGTGAACAAATTAATAGAAGAACACTCCGATAAAGAAATCACCCCAGATACAAACTACAAAATTTCCGGCATATATATGATATACATAGACAAACTCACTTCAGATAAAATGGTACCCATTTATATTGGCCAATCAAAGGATGTGCAAAAGCGGTATAAAGTTCATCTCAGTGAAATCCTTTCCTTAAACCGGCTATCTTATGAGAACTACTATAACTACTTTTTTTCTAAGTCTAATTCGTTTTATGAAGGGCGTTTTAAATCTTCTAAGATTTTTAAGTTTATGGTCGAAAATAGCTATACTCTTAGTGATTTTCGTGTGATTTTGTTAGAAGAGGTTAAAGCTGAAGAATTAGATGGAAAAGAACAGGAATACATACAACAATTAAATGCCTCTTTCTTCGGATTTAATCAACTGAATTCCTTTCTTGCGGCTATCAAGTTGCACCATCTTGCAGATGCGGAAATAAAAGAGTTGGACGATTTCCTTAGATTAGTCCAGGAAGATATAAAGGGGATCTATTCTTATTATGATTATGGTTTCACCAGATTTAACCTAGAGCATTCCTTCCTTAAGGAGCTCTCTTTCTTGTCAGAGTTGAACACCAAGATAAGTGACACGAAGCTTTTTAAAGAAGTAAATCTTGAGATTAAAGAGTTGCTAACACATTATCGTCTTGACCTTCAAATAGCTGAAATTCAACAGCTGGAGAAAAAATGGAGTTGGCTGAGAGAACCATACGAAGTGGCAGTAGGTGAATATAATAAAGCCTTCGTGCTTCTTGCTAATCAAGTAAAAGGGAAATTTAAAGAACTACAGTTTTATAGTAAAAAGGCTTTTGAAAACTTCCTGTACAGTATTGTTAAGGAAGAGAAAGAGACACTTAAAGGTGAGTTTTTGAAGTATCTTGAGAAGAAAAACTGCTCTATAGATTTTTACCAACTTTTCGACAAACAAATTGCTGTGGTGGTTGAAAGGTTGGAGGAAAAAGAACAAAGAGGGAAGCCCGTTGCGGATGCTTATAACAAGTATCAAGAAAGAATGGCCAAGTTTAAGCGCGAAAGATATAAGATGATTTTCCCTTCAATCCATTTCAGTCCGTTTTTTCTGGGGGATAGAATGCAGCTCGCTCCACTAAACATCGAGGAAGATGTGAATACCATTCATATCCAGTTGTTCATTTCAAACAATGGGAGGACAAGAGGATATTACCGAAAGGATCCATTCATTGTTCGCTTCGATTACTGTTACTTCGATGACTCTGGGAGAAAAGTTGAAAACCAGTATTATATTGAGAATGAAACAACACTTCGTGGTTTATCGGGTATTCAGTATATTGAGAAAGATTTTGATAGTATGTTTGTTTTCAATCCCGAGAGGTTTTCAATTACCGGATTGATAGATGATGAATTAGATAACTCTTTTATATCTGTCTTAGCTGAATATAAGCATGGGATTAATGATTACACATTGAAAGATAAAAAGTTGGTACGGTTAGAGGTAGTATTAGATGAACTGCAACAGTTAGTTAACGATGAAACCGAGTTTGTTCTAACTAATACCGAATCAAAAGGGTGTTTGGAAAAGTCTCTTTTTAATGAACAGTTGCAAGGCCATTCTTTTGCAGTGAAGTTGCTTGAAACCGGGAAAAGGAGAAAGCGTTCGAAAATAAAACCGGAGAAGGTTCCTAAGAGTCCGAAGAAAATAGACAAAGTGAAAGTCGATCCTAAGATTAGGCGAGCAGAGACTTTTAGAGGAAAAGTTATAGCGAAGTCAAATAACAAAATCGATATTGTTGAATACATCTCAAGTAAAGAAAAGGTAACAGCTAAATGCCAGGATTGCGGCCACAAGTGGAAAAAGCGGAGTGATCATTTATTGGCGCGGCTGTATTGCCCAAGGTGTGATAAGGCATAAAAGAGTTCCGAAGCACCTCTACCTCGCTTACTGTCGCCATTTCCTGTCTAATTGATAATCTACTGGTATTAAATTAGCCTTACGGGGATAGCAGGTATTATCCAACTATAAAGCCTTTAGTTCGTATAACATGGATTATGTGTATACAACTTAAGCAAAACCGATGTCACCGGGAATAAACATGAGTAATGGAAAATGTATTACATAGGACCAAACTGGTCAATTATACGTTGATCATTCTTATATAATTGGTTGTTTAAGGGGAGAGACGTTCATACTAAGAGAGGGATAGGTTTGTTCGGTTAGAGTACACTTTATCTGAACCAAAAGTTAGACAATTGCCAGCGGCATAATTAGCAAAAGTGATAATACCATTGCCTCCATTAGAAGAATAAAAACGCATAGTTGAAAAGACAAAAGAACTATTACCTTACACAAAACAACTGGTTAAGTAGGATTAGGGGATCATAGGTAGGTCAATATCTCTGCACCTTTCAAAGTGGCGACCGCGCCCGGGTCACATGCGAGTCGCATAGTTCGCTAGAGAATACCCCAAACCACAAAACTAAACCACATAGCCTTGTAATCCTTGATATTAAAGGTTTTACAGGCTATGTGGTTATTTTTATTTCGTCTAACAGTTATTGGATATTCTATAATTGTACTTACTAAAAGCATGATTTAAGGTTGTTTTCAGCTCTTTAAATATGAACACGTATTTATTGAAGAGTAAGTGTCTTAACTTATAATTATAAATCATGAACGTTAATTTACTATTTAAAAGCTTTGCCTTACTTCTTAATTACGGCCATGTACAACTTTTGACGTAATATTAAATATCAAATGACAAAATTGAACGAAAAAATGACACACTGTTTACCACTTTACCACTGAAAATCCTTCTGATCAGTTAACGATAAAAACTCCAGAATAACTCTTGTAACACCTAATAGACCATTGCTGTGCAACTTGAAATATTTTAATGAAGGAATGCACTATAATAAAAAGGTTATATTATCGGGGTAGGGTTTCCACAATCTGGATAGATTGTGGAATAACCGGGTTTGAGAAATATGCTAAAATTAGGAAGAGATCATGATGTAATTAATTCTAACAAGTAGATTATTGAAAAGAGGGTTTATTTTTGAATAATATTGAATGGATTACTATAGGGATTAATGCAGCAATAAGTCTGTTTTTAAGTTTAATCTTATTTGCTTTGGGATTAAGAGCAGGGAAGGAAAGAGCTGAGAGAAAAGAATTACGAGAGAAATATCGGAACATCTATTCTTATCTTAAAAAGTTCAGAGATGGAATAGAAGAGGGCAACCCATTATACTGGAGACATTTTGTGAACTCGGTTCATGATTCATTTACTCCATATTTAGAAGAAATGATGGATAAAGGAGACCATGTCGAATTAAACAAAGGTTTATTTCCACAAATTATCGAACTAGAAAAAGATTGCTTATCTTATGGTTGGAGTTTTCAAAATCTTTCTCTAAAAGCAGGAGAAATTGTAGAAGAGGTACTTATAAAGAATGGAGTTAGTTTAAAAAAAGAAAAGTATCAAACTAAGACCAGCATTACAGATACAGATAGTGAAAAAAGTGGTCCATTTTTTGAATATAATCCTACAAAATTAATACATGAGAAAGAATTTAATTATGTGTTAAATAGATTGGAAAATTCAGAAGTAGGAATTAGTTTTAGATACGTACAAGAATCCAATATAAAGTACCAAATTCATATAAGACAAGCGGATACAAGGTATCTAGACATCTTTAATATATTTAGTCAAATTAGATGCTCTCTAGTGGAAATTAAAGATAAAGATCGGTTTTTAGTAAAAGAAGATGAACTTATTTACGATATAAATAAGTTATTAAATAAATTGGAAAAGAGAATACGAGAACCCTATACTTTCTGGAGTACAGTAGGTAATTCTATAAAAGATATTTTTTTGAGATGATTATCTTCAACCTGAAAAAATGATATAAAAAAGTTTGGTTGTAGCATTTTATTTAACAATCAAGGGCAAGTAAGGGTGTGTGTTTGAAAAAAATGTTTTAATTGTAATTTTTTAGGTTTATTAGTATCAATTTGACGATTGTTTGTTCTATAATATAAGTAATAACTTAATAATAAGACAAGCAATATGATCACCTCGTTTCTATTGTGAATTAATAGGAGGATTTTTGATGAGACTAAAGTTTAAAGAAAATCATGTAACAGTTAAACCAACAGACGAGGAATATTTCACTTCACCTTTTACTGGACATCAGCTAAAGAGATTCCAAGTAGCTGTATCAGTTAGGGAACAACAATTATTTGTCTTTGAAGATGAATTAGATTATGTAAAAGTACATTGTATAACTGAAGTTGATGAAGATGGAAAAGAGATAGGAAAATATAATATAAGTAATACTTCTTACAGTTATAGCGATAATTCCGATGGTAGAATGTATTCTTTCGAACTATCTGAAGCGGAAAAAATCAAAATCCATAAACTTTTGATTGAGGATATTGAATTAACTCCCTATGAATACGAAGAAACTTTAAGTGATGAAGCTATTATAATTCACACAAAAGTTACTGTAACTAAGGATATTGCAGATCGTATTGAAGGTTTCCATGAGAATGAAGAGAAATACTTTACTGTAATTCGTGAGGGAATAAATGAGAATCCTATAAAAATGCGTTTTGGTGTAAATATTTGGTCTGAACACGAGAATGATGTAATTAAGTATCGATTAGTCATCGTGGAAGATAAGTATGATGCCGAGGATGACGTTCGGAGGCCACTTAATTATCCTGTAACACAAAATATTCAATCTATGACTTTGTACCACAAAAGCTATATTGAGTTATTAGCCAATTTACTTGTAGACAAAGGCTTATTAAGTAAAGAAGAGATTGAAAGGTTAAAAGATAAAGCTAAAGAAGAAAATAGTAAAAATGAAAGGTATATTTATCAAGTTAAGGACGTAGATCAAGAAAGTCTATAATATAAAATAGGATAAGCCATTGTACTAATCCTGCTTTCTTTTTTCAAGTTCATCTTTGTTTTTTCTTTAGAGTTTTGGTTTGTTACTAATGTGGATATCAAATAAAGTTAAGCTGAATAAAAAGTACGATGCTTTGCCCCTTTAGGTTTATTGGTTATCTAAAGGGGTGTTTTTATTGTGAAAGAAAGAGTAATTTGGACTAAAAGGGGATTGGGGAAAATGTTTAATGACAAGAGAGGTGTTCCGCAATCAAAGGGCAATTGTTGAAAAGATTGTCTAAAATAAAAATTTTTCCTATTACTCTCCCAATCCTTCTCTATTCATTTGCTTCAATTTTCTATAGATTGCAGATCGCGAAACACTTGTAATCTCACAGATTTGGTTTACTGTCATTTCACCTTCGTTATAAAGTTTTACCGCATAATTGATTCCGGCATGTTTCTGATGATATTTCTTAACTCTTCCTTTGTACTTGCCTTCTTTTTTTGCTAAGTCAATTCCCTCACGTTGCCTCATTCTAATCAGGTCCCTTTCCAACTGGTTAACTCCTCCCATTACTGTCATAAGGAAGTTGCTGTAAGGATTATCTTCTGAAAGATCAAGCCATGTATCTTTTAATGATTTCAAATTTGCCTTTTTGCTTCTGATTTCATCAACTAATTCGATTTGCTTCTGATTTTATCAACTAATTCGAACAGGTCCCGGGTGCTCCTGGTTATTCGAGTAAGGTCTGTGACAAAAATAGTATCTCCTTCTTCCAGGGAGCTCAGCATATTCTGTAACTCTGGTCGATCTTTGGAAGCATCAGATAATTTTTCTTGGAAGATAATTTCCATTCCTAATTCATTTAGCTGCTGTAATTGCCTTGCTGGATTTTGGTCCACAAAACTTACTCGAACATACCCTATTTTTCTCAATTTAAAGTCTCCTTATTTGAAACAAGTCTATTGATACACTTCTATACTCATTTTATCAGTGCTTAGACAATTTTTCATAGTGTTTCAATAAAGTAGACCCATTTGAAATAAATATATGTCAAAATTTTTTTTCCTTTAGTATAAGAATGATTTGAATTGGTTATTACTGCTAATACTAAATTAGGAGAAGGTGATTATATTGGGCAGTTTTTCTCAAGGTCAAATTCAATCAATCATTTATATGTATAAGGTAAAAAGGGTTTCAGCAAATAAGATAGCTAAGGAGTTCGGTGTTAGTATAACACCAATACTTGGGATTCTTCGCAGAAATAACATTGAAATAAGAAAATCAGTTTTAACTGAAGATGAAAAGAAGGAAATTATTCGAAGATACCAGGCTGGCGAATCAAGTTATAAGTTATGTAGTGAATACGGTGTTGTTAAAAACACGATATTAACACTTCTTAACAAAAACGATGTTAAAATGCGTAAGGCTGGCTCTCCGATGAAAGTTACAGAAGAAGACGCACCATCTATTGTGAAACGATATATGTCTGGGGAGAGTGCGGTCTCTATAGCACAGTCATATAACTGTGGAGTGGGGCCAGTTTTAAGGATACTTCATAAAAAAGGTGTCAAAGTAAACAAATTTATTCCTATGAATTATGAATGGGTAAGAGAGATAAATAGAGAAGTTAGACTAGACGAGAACTTCTTCTCGGAAATTGATAATGAAAAAAAAGCATATTGGCTAGGCTTTATTGCTGCTGATGGACACATAAAAAAAAATACTCTTGTTTTAAAACTTAAACGTGAGGACACCGATCATTTAGCGAAACTAAATCAAAACCTGAAAGCAAGTTATGGGATATTTGATTCAGAAACCGAAATAGATTTTGGAAAAGGGATAAAAACCTATCAACAATCGACTATTTATGTAAATTCACTAAAAATATGTAGTGATTTAAATAAGCATCTTGGGTTACTTGGGCTAAAAAAAGACGAAAGTAAAACCTATAAACTAAAGTTTCCATACTGGTTGCCAGAGCATCTATATGTCCATTTTATAAGAGGGTTATTAGACGGGGACGGTTCAATTCAAGAATATGGCGATAAGTATGATTTCAAAGTAATCTTCTATGGAACTAAGAGCATTTGTGAAGGAATTAAAAAAATAATAAAAAAATCATGTGATGTGTCTGATATTAAATTATTGAATAAACAGGGGCATTTATATGAAGTGAAATGGGGTGGACGCAAACAAACTTTAAAAGTTTTAGGTTGGCTATATGATGGTGCAACAATCTACCTCACTAGGAAGTATCTTCAATATAAAAAAATTCAAGAGGTAGAATATAAAAAGGTGTGTGATCTATTAAAGTTTACAAATGGGAATACTATTCGAAATAAAAGAATAGAACTTGGTTATTCAAGAGCAAAACTGGCTTCTTTAGTTGGTTGTTCCATTTCCTATATTAATGCAATTGAAAATGAATATAGAACAAATATAGATAATGATATAGCAAATAACCTTTTGAAGGTGTTAAAAATTGATAAGGGGAGTTAGAGGCTAGAACAATGGCCCATAAATACTTTACTGTTTCTAAATTTATGCCCTGTTTTTTATTCATTTAAAAAAGGCACAAAGCAATGATATGCTTGTGCCTTTTTATTTTTTATTGCTTTGTTATTAAGAGATTTACCCTTTCCGCTAATAATTGTAATAATTGTGGATTGTTACTTATTGTGTCAACAACATTTTGTTGCTGAGCTTGTCCTTGTTTTTCCTGTAATGCAGTGCTTGGTAATTCTACACCAAAGTATTTATCAACAAGCTTTTGTTTAACTTCCTTTTGTTCCTGTGTATCTAAATCTTTTAAGTAAGGATCAAGTGAAGCAAGTTCTAATTCTATTTTTCTGTTCCTGCGTTCCTCGTTTCGGTGGTTAGTTGCTTGTTTTGCACAGTAGGTGAAAAGTGTTAACCCAATACCGGTTAGAACTATCCGACTAACAAGAGTTGTCCAATCGAATGTACCTTCGTGCATTAATATAAATATAACTCCGAAAACAATAACAGCAATCATTGAGCCAATTGAGCCTAAATTCCACCAAAGGGCTCTTTTACTTTCCTCATTTGCAATCTTTTGATAACCATGAGCTAGACCTTTCATACTGATAATGCCAACTATTTTTTCTGCTTCTTGATTCATCTGCTTAATCTCATCGAGTTCTGATCCTAACTTGTTTTTTAAGTCTTCAGTTAGAGTGTCAAATGACTCTTGTTGAGTTTTAATCTGTTCTTTAAACTTTTCGTTTAGGGATCCAAAAGACTCCTTTTGCTCTAATATTAGTTGACCAAATGAATTTTTATTTGCTTCAACTGTGCCTTTGAAATCTTCCTCCCCTATTTTTAGGAAATTTCCAAACTCCTCATTCCTTTGAGATTGCGCTTGAAGAAATTGTTTTTGAATATCCGAAATAATAGAATCGATTCTCGACTTTTGACCTTCAATAGAATTAGTTAATTCATTTAGTTTTTGAGTATTACTTGTTAAAGTTTCCGAAGTTTCAATAGCGTCTCTTTCTACATTTGATAAATGTTGCCCAACAGATTTTCTGAATGAAATAACCGAGGCTCTTACACCTTCAATATCTTCTGGTGTCCTTGAGACCAAAACTTGAGAAAAATATAATAATAATTTTTCTATATGATTGTTAATAGTGTTCTTTAAGTGTTGATCGTTCTTATTACTTTTAAAATTATTTAACTCATTTACGATTTGTGAAATTGGTTGATTCATATTTGTTAAAGTTGTTGTGGAAATTAGCCACGGATCAACTTTATCGAGAGCTTCTTTAAGGAAAATAAAAGTCTCTCTTATTCTCCCTAACATTTGTAATTGATCAGTTGGTAAACCGTTAGAGTCAATTTCCTCTAGTGATTGTAATATATTTTCCAAGTTTACATAGGTAGCATGTTGAGTAATCTTTTCCTCAAGGGCAATAGTCAATGTTATCGGCTCCCTCTATAAATATTGATATATTTGTAATTATATAGCAATATTCGAAACGAAAGTAAACGAATTTATATTACTTTGGAAGAAGTTCTTACCAATCTTCTATTGAAAAACTTTATTTATTCTCAATATAAAAGTTTTAAAGCCTCTATTAACCTTATTTTTGAGTTTTACGCTTACAGTATTAATTTATATAATCAACTATTTAACAGATACCTATTTTAAAATCGCAAACTTTAAAGTAATATTTGGTAAAATAGGTTTAAAGAGGTGCATGAGTTTGATAAGAAGACTAGAGGAAATTGAAGATATTATGAAGGGATTATCTTTACTTCAATATTACATAAAATTTAGTTCTAATAAACTTGGGTTATACGACATTAATAAGGCGTGTGAGCCATTCTTTTGTGAACTATTTAATATTTTATGGGATACAAAGTATAAACGATTAGAATATGACGAGAAAAATCACCCTGGTATTGACCTTGGGGACAAAAAGAATCTTGTTTCTATGCAAATAACAACGGATGGCTCTAAAACAAAACTTTGGAATACTATGGATAAGTTTGAAAACCACAAATTATATGAAAAATATAATGTATTAATCCATTTTATTGTAGGAGAAAAACATTACTCTTTAAGAAAGACTGATAAAATCAAATTTAATAAGGTAAAACATAATATCTTTGTAACTATTCGGTCAATTGGTGACTATCAATATGAAGTACATATTATGGATTTAATGGACCTGATACTTTTAATCGATGAGCAAGAAGGCGATAAAATATCAAGGGTTTGTAAATTTATCAATGAAAATATAAATGCTCAAATAGAAGGCTACCAACGTCAATTATATGAGATTACTCCCCAGAGAATACGACCTTTTAGTGCGAGTTCATTTATAAATTCATATGGAATTACAAACCCAGTTGATCAGAAAGAAATATTAGAAAATATACAAAAATTAGCTGAAAATATTAATGAGTTAGATGAGAATGCAAAAAGGTTTTTATATCGAGTGTTGATTGCATATAAAAGTAAGACAAAAAATTTTTATAATAGAGATATTGTTATAGATCCAGGGGTGGTTCAAAGACAGCTTCGTATAGGAGAAGGCACTCTTCAATCTGAAATTAAACTACTTGACCACGCCGAACTTGTTGATTTAGATGCCCTTGAGTACGATGGTATGTTAAGACTTAGATACTTTGACACAGAAGTAATGATTTATTGGCAGATGTATATAATTTTTGTTTGAATAACGACAGGTCTTTAGAAAAATTAATCCTAGAACCTGATTTCTCTCAACTTGATTGAGGATTTATTTGTTATGTACTAAGTAGATATTAAAAAGCAATTCGAAGATGAATTATATATTTAACGTCTGTCCACTTAATTTTTAAAAACCTCCCCCATAATAATGGTTGAGATTAAGTTGTTTTACAAAGTACCTAAAAATTAAAAAACCCTAGAAAACGCAACATATCAACGTTTCTAGAGTTTTTAATACTGTTGTTTAAGAAGCGTTCTTCTTAACGAGAGTATAACTCAATTATTTTAGCAACCCTTATTATGTTCAATATTTAGGTATACTAACTTCTATAATTTGTTAATGCTCAGCAATTCAGACTGGTGACATAATTATCATTATATGTAATAAATCATCTCCAGTAATAAGGCTAAATTGAGAAGAAACATTTATATTGCGAAGTAAACATAAACTAAGCAACAAATTACTTATTGGCGGCCTATTCTCCAATTTCATTTATATCCCTCATCTCATCTTTTTATAAAAAGTATGTGCTTTTGCACTTATGGTGTTGCAAAAACTAAATTATTCGTCTTCTAATATTGCATGTCTCTTTAATTTTGCACTTTACAATAATTAGAACATCTAGTAATGTACTAATATTATTTTATATAAAAATCAAGAACTGCATTTACTTTATGTTGGATCTCAATAAGCAATGTATGTAATTTTTCTTTAGGTGGGTTTCCTAAAATTATCTCAAATTTTTTATTAATTTGAGCTCGTTCTTTTACCGGGTCAAAGGTATCTACCTTTGTGGAGATGGGTTCAAGTTTTGTGATATGTATTAAGTCAAAGATGTTTCCATCTTCTTTACATTGAAGACATTTCCATTCACTCGTCACTGCATCCATGATTGTGTTTTCCCAGCAATGGGGACATGGAAAAACAATTGTCATCTCGTCTGCATTAAAGACATAATCAATTTTTCGTGTTTTAAAGAATGATAATACAACATAATGTTTGCCCATATAGTCACTCCCGCGCCCACTTAGGTTTTACACGAGCAGCTTTCATAAATACTTTAAAGTCATGCCCAGTTACAATATACTTGTTTCCAAAACAATATGAAGCCATCTTTCCATCGCGGCACCAGCGGCGAACTGATTCTGGGTGCATACCAGTTAGGTCAGATATATCTTCTATATGGAGAACGACATCATCAGGAACTTCAAACAATGGTGATAATTCAATTTCCATACAATCAACTCCTTATCACACATATTACACATATTGAACAACAACTATTCAAACTGAAAAAAATTTATCCCCTCTGGTTGCCTTCGCTCTATCAACAAACTTATAATTTAAATTAGAAATAAATATTAATAAGATAAGAATTAATGCATTTTGTACAGAAGGACTGGACGAATGTATTGTGGATTTTACACAATACGTTTGTCCTTTTTTTGTTAGGAGGAAAGTTAGTTATGAGGGAATAGAATTACTATAATCACGACATATAGTAATAATCAATTTCATTATAAGGAGGGAAGACATTGGGAAAGTCGATTGAGAGTTATCCAATTGTTCTTAAAGCAAGTCACATTGCTGAAATACTTGGTGTTTCAGAACCTACGGCGTATAAACTAATGCGTGAGAAAGATTTTCCTTTGATTAAAACCTTAGGACGTAATATGAGAGCGCTTCGCAGTGAATTTTTCAATTGGTTGGAAGAAAAATCAAACAATTCTTAACCAACAATTGTGCGTTTGAATTTTATTTAAATCAGGGGGAAGTTGAGTATGAACAATAATAATCATGAAGGAAATATAAACAAGAAATGTCTGAAAGCTAGGTATGTCAGAAAACATACTCCAGTATCGGATAAGAGGGGAAAGGAAGGTAAAAGAGAATACTTAATTAATCGAAGTAAACCCAAGCAGAGGATGCTAAACCGACAGTTAAGTAATAAACGACCTTGGAGTTCAAAAGAAGTAAGTCAATTCTTAGCGGTAGTTAATAAAGAAGGAAAAGGTCTATTATATGATTTTACTCTTTCCACAGGATTAAGACTGGGAGAGGTCTTAGCCCTACCTTGGTTCAATGTGGATTTAAAACAGGGGACCGTTACAGTATCAAGAAGCGTTTCCTTCTTTTCAAATGGAGGTGCTGATCTTAGTACATCCAGAAGTCACCATCGTACGATATCTCTACCTCCATCCCTGGTAGAGAAAATGAAGATGCATAAAGAGGAACAAGATGAAATTAAGCAACGCCTGAGGGAAGATTATCGACATGGGCCTGACCTTGTATTTCCCGGAATGGATGGGGGATTACGTAACCCTTCAAGTATTCGAGTTCAATTATTCAGGCTGATAGAGAAGGCAAACTTACGGCAAATCAGTTTCCATGAATTGCGTAATATACACGAGAGCAGGCTGGTTCAAAGTGGAGCACATCCTCAGTTCATACAAGAAAGATTAGGGCGTTAAAAACTCTGAAACACTTCATACTCTATACATAACCTAGGCAGTGATATTGTATATAGCTAAAGGTAGAGTTTTGAGTAAAAGAGTAATTTCGGCTGTATGTCATAATACAAACAAGCTATTGAGGCGTTCAGGTAAATCGCAGGTTCAGAAAGAATGTATATTATCAATAAATGAATTAACCATTTTTGGTCGGGTAAGTGACTACTATAAATATTAATAGGAATTATTTGCACAGAAGAACTGGCAAATGGATTGTTTGATCAATCTATTTGCCTTTTTATTTTCAAATTTTGCAGGTAATTAGAAATTCCATCTTTGTTTAGGTAAAGGGCATTACATTATATATTTGGTGGCATGTGTTCATACTGTTGATGACCACGTGCTTACCTAAAATAGGAGGTAAGTTAAGCTTATGGCTAGTGTAAAGACGAAAGGAAAAGGAAATAAAAAACGTTGGGTGGTAAGGTATGACGGTGCGCCTGATCCAAGGACAGGAAATAGGAAACAACTTCAAAAGACTTTCAAGTCAAGTAAAGAAGCAGAAGAGTTTAGATCACAAGTAACGTTAAATAGAAGTTATCAAGGTGAAATGAATCAAAACGGGACTTCCAGCAAAAATGAAGCAGAGGTGGAGGAAATCTTGTTCGTCGAATATGCGACCAAATGGTTAGAAGTCGAGTATTACCAAAAAGTCAGGGCCACAACATTCAAAGCAGGCCGTTACTTTATGGAGAAGCACATCTGTCCATTCTTCGGAGATAAATACCTTTCAGACGTTACGACTCAAGACATCAAAGAGTTTTATGCCAAACTGAAACGAGATGGGTATGCTCAAAAAACGATCAGCAGCATTCACAAATTCTTATCGAGTTTCTTTCAAGCTACAATCGAAAATGGGGTCTTAACGGAACACCCGATCAAAGCCATTAAGAATAAGCCAAAAGATCCCATCCGCATAGCCAACCCTTGGAGTTATGCAGAGGTCGATCAATTCTTAGCAGTAGCTGAAAAAGAGGGGAAAGATGTAATGTATGACTTTACCCTTGCGACTGGGTTAAGGCAGGGGGAGGTCTTTGCCCTTCCTTGGTTCAATGTAGATTTAGACGGGAAAAGCGTCACTGTAACAAGAAGTGTTTCCTATGATGAAATGGGAAATCCAGAGCTTCTACCGAAAGCGCCAAGGAGTTACCGAACGTTGTCCTTACCCACGTACCTGGTAGAAAAACTGAAGGTGCACAAAGAAAAGCAAGATATTATGAAACAGCGAATCGGTAAAGATTATCACCATGAACTTGCCCTGGTATTTCCAAAAATGGATGGTGGATTCCAAAATCCATCTAATGTGCGCAGGCAACTCTATAATCTGATGAAAAAGGCGAACGTGAGGAGGATTACGTTTCACGAACTAAGACACACGCACTCTAGCTTGCTCATTCGAAGCGGAGCACAACCCAAGTTGGTGCAGGAAAGATTAGGTCATGAAGATATAGAAACCACATTCCGATATTATGGCCATCTTTGGCCGAATGCGGACCATGAGGCTGTTCGGGGCTTGGAGAAAGAAATGGAGAAACATAAAAGTCAAAGGAATGTCTGAAAACAAATGTGGACTTGTGAAGGTGAAGGGATATACAAGGGAAAAAGAGAAAATTGAGGGAATATAAAAAAACCCTTGAATATCAAGGGTTTCGGGTGTATGGAGCATATCGGGTTCGAACCGATGACCTCTTGACTGCCAGCCAAACGCTCTCCCAGCTGAGCTAATGCCCCGTGCGATATGTATAACTTGTTAACCGCTATGAAAATATTTTAATGGATAGTCTGTTTTTTTGTCAATAAGAATTATGTGTTCAATTTAAAAAAGTTTACCTTGAAAACGCGATTCGTCTACATTAGGGGGTTCTGTTTTGAAGTACAAAATATGAATTAACATTGCTTTTCATGTAGTAATTCGCACCAAAATTAAAAAGCAATTGGGGCAGAAAATCAAAAAGAAGAATGCTTGGAGACATATGCTCCAAGCATTTTTTTTCCCAAGATAACTACTGGTTAGCGATTTCCAAATCTACAAGAATATCCGATCCGGAAAATAAGCTACTAAAATAAGGGGAGAAATTCCTCTTATTGAGGTTATAGCACGAAAAATAAAGTGAATAGAGGATAAAACTTCCCCTATTTGCTCCAATAGCAGGGAAATGGACCATTTTACTTGCCTTAACGGAAATATCTCCCCTTATATCCCCCGAACCTAGCCCTATTCTGAAGGATAACGGGAAAAACT
>NZ_JBAJHU010000008.1:0-170179 GCF_036867415.1 Mangrovibacillus sp. Mu-81 | reverse complement strand
AAGCCTGCGGGGTCTCACTTGTCTAGCTGCAGGGCTTAGAGGCACATGTCATAAGCCAAACCGACCACCAAGAAGCCAAAGAGCACATTTTAGGTCGATTCGTCTTATGACACCAGCCTCTGAGCAAAGCCCTTCCGCTTTTCTAATAAGCTACTTTTCCCGCAGGAATCTTCGTCTTGCACTCCAATCAACCGCTCGAACAAGCTATATACATAATGGACATATGAACAAAGCTAATAAAAACCAGAACTTACTTGAAGTTAGAGTTCGAATTAGTTCGGGTTTTATTCAGACTAAAGCACTTTTGTCCCAGCCTCATTTTTCATCTCAAGATAAGCACTGGTTAGCGATTTTCATATCTACAATAATATCCAGAAAATAAGCTACTAAAATAAGGAGAGAAAATCCTCTTATTGAGGAAATAGCACGAAAAATAGAGTGAATAGAGGGAAAAAATCCCCCTATTTACTCCAAAAGCATGAAAATGCCATTTCACTTGCCTTAAAGGAAAAAACTCCCATTATATCCCACGAAGCTAGCCCTATTCTGCAGGATAAAGGAAAAAACTCCCCTTATTTAAGCATTCAGAGGTTACTCACAATGAAGGATGAAAAAAATGTCTGCTTCATTTATCTGCCTCTAAAAATCAACACCCCCCTGCTAGATAAATATCATTCGCAGCACACCAATTGGTATAACAATTAGCATGTGAATTTTCATGCTGACAAAAACTTATGAGACCATGTTAAAAGGGGTTCGAAATTCAGGGCAGATTTACCGTATATTTTTCAACCCCTATATATATCAACAAAAAGAAGCAGTCTAATTCAGTTACGAATAGGACTGCTAATATTTTTTGTATTCGAAATCCGAACCCGTTATAAAAATTACTGCAGGTTATATATTTACAACTGGTAGAACGAGGTCACCTGTCCTGTGCAAGTATATTTAAAGATATGGATTTCCCCAATGAATAAACGGCCAATCCATCTAGGATTGGCCGTTCATATCTTTATTCTTCAGTCTTCTCTTCAGTGCTGCTGCCTTCATCAGTAGTTGATTCTTCTTCCATCTGTTCTTCTGTTCCTGTGTCATCTTCCGTGTCACCGCTGCATCCGGCTGCGAATCCAATTACTGATACCGACGTCAAAAGCATTAATAACCATTTTTTCATTGATTTCATTTTTTTGCCTCCTAATTAGATGCATTTGTAATACACCTCTATCATAATGATTTTTCTTCGATAGAGAAGGCTATTTACCATAAATCAACTTTTCTTTAGAGGGTCTTAACTTTATCATAACGAAGTTTACAAAGTAATCTTTAATCAGTTTTTTTGCATTGTATTAGCTTTAGCTGCATCGATTAACTCTTTGATTTCGCTGATCCTGTTCTCTTGAAGGAGGTCGATGATTCTGCTTCCTACTACGACTCCATCACATTCCTCAGTCATTTCTTTCACATGTTCGGGCGTAGAAATACCAAATCCTGCAAGGACTGGTACATTGCTATATTCCTTCAATACTTGCAGATGAGCACCGATTTGCTTGTTTACATCATTTCTTGCCCCAGTTGTACCATTAATGGTCACGGCATATAGAAATCCTTCCGTCAGCTCTGCAAGTTCACTGATTCGTTCTCGGGAACTTGTCAAGGTGGCAAGCTGGATGATCGCTATCCCATGTTTTTCAGCAGGCGCGGATATCAAGTCAAGATGCTCTGCAGGAAGGTCCGGAATGATCAGTCCGTCCACCCCGGCTTCTTCACATCGATTGAAAAAACGATCGATGCCAAATTTATAAACAGGATTTATATAAGTCATGAAAACTAACGGGATACTGATTTCCTCTCTTCTTAATACCAGCTCATCCAGTATTTGCGTTAATGTGATCCCTTTTTTCAGAGCCCTCTTCCCCGCTTTTTGAATGGTGGGTCCGTCAGCTACAGGGTCTGAAAAAGGAATGCCTACCTCGATTGCGGTCGCTCCGGCTTCTTCAAGCTGTTTCAAAGTGTTAATAAAACCACCGATTCCTCCGTCTCCTGCCATAATGTAAGGGATGAATAATTTATTTCCTTTATTCAATTCATATTGAAATGTTTGATCCATAAACACTTTACCCATTCTCCTTACCTCCTAACAATTCCTTCACTTGTTCCACGTCTTTATCCCCTCTGCCCGACAGACAAATGACGATCGATTCGTGAGGTTTCATACTCTTGGCTAAATGCAACGCATATGCAACAGCATGTGAACTTTCCAAAGCGGGAATGATCCCTTCAGTTTGGGAAAGCATTTTGAACGCATTCAGCGCCTCTTCATCAGAAATGGAAGTATATTGCACTCTATTAATATCCTTCAAGTAACTGTGTTCAGGACCGACACCCGGATAATCCAGTCCCGCAGAGACTGAGTGGGCTTCCTGAATCTGGCCGTCATCATCCTGCAGCAGATACATCAAGCTTCCATGCAGTATCCCCGGTGTTCCTTTCGTAAGTGTTGCCGCATGTTTATCTGAATCAAGTCCCGAACCTGCTGCCTCTACACCATATAATTTAATCTCTTTATCATCAATAAACGGGTGAAACATACCAATTGCATTGCTTCCTCCTCCAACGCATGCCACGATCGCTTGCGGGAGAGTGTTTTCTTTCTCCAGGAATTGTTCCTTTGTTTCTTTACCTATTACACTTTGAAAATCCCGTACAATTTTCGGAAATGGATGCGGTCCAAGAACAGAGCCGATGATATAGTGAGTATCTTCCACATTCGTCACCCAGTATCGCAGGGCTTCATTTACTGCATCCTTCAACGTGGCGCTGCCAGCAGTAACGCTTACCACTTTTGCGCCAAGCAGTTCCATGCGGAATACATTCAATTTCTGTCTTCTGATATCTTCTTCGCCCATGAAGATGACACATTCAAGGTTCAGCAATGCACAAACTGTAGCAGTGGCTACCCCATGCTGACCCGCCCCGGTTTCAGCTACAATCTTTCGTTTGCCCATACGCTCGGCTAATAGTGCCTGACCGATTGTATTATTGATTTTGTGGGCTCCGGTATGGTTCAGATCTTCCCTTTTCAAGTATAATTTTGCTCCGCCAACTTTTTCTGATAAATTTCCCGCAAAGTATAGTGGGGTTTTTCTCCCGACGTAATCAGTAAGATAATACCTGAGATTCTGCTGAAATTCCTCGTCCTGTGAAGCTTCTGTGTAGGCAGCTTCAAGCTCTTTCACTGCTTTCATCAACGTTTCGGGAACGTATTTCCCACCAAACTGTCCAAATAACCCTTTCTCGTCCGGCTGTGCATAAATCATTGTAACTCCCCGCTTTCACTGTCTGAATTTATTTCTCTTACTTCCTTGATGAACTCCACAATTTTTTCTTTATCTTTGATGCCGCCGCTTTCCACTCCACTGGAAACGTCGACCATGTATGGCCTTACTTTTTTGATTGCTTCCCTTATGTTTTCCTTCTTCAATCCTCCTGCGAGTATCAATCTGCGATTATTGGAATGATAGTCTCTGAGATAATCCCAGTCGAAAGAGGTGCCATTCCCTCCCCTGTATGGTCCTTTTCCGCTGTCAACAAGGATCATCTCTTCGCCGAATTCCGGCAATTTGTCTAAATCATTTTTTTCTTTAATAGAAACAGCCTTAATGTAAGGTATGTTCAAGCCCCTGCAAAAGGCGGGACTTTCATCCCCATGGAGCTGTACATAGTCAAGATTCGCCATTTTCACTGCTGATTGGAGTTCTTTCTTGGATGCATTCACAAACACACCGATTCGCAGAATACTTTCAGGAAGTGAGTCTGAGATGGCAGCCGCCTTTTCCAGAGTAATCCTCCGTCTACTGTCGGCAAAGATAAAGCCCACAGCATCTGCTCCTGCATCGACAGCCCACTGGGCAGCTTCCAGGTGCTGAATCCCGCATACTTTTACTTTAGTCATATCACTTCCCCCTTAAAACCTGCAAAGAGGCGAGTGTGCTGGCACAATCATTGCTTCTCATTAATGTTTCCCCGACCAGTACTCCATGAACACCAGCCTTTGCAGCCTTTTCACAGTCTGCCTCATGTTTAATCCCGCTTTCACTGATGAGAATGATATCTTTATTATTAACGATTGTTCCGAGTCTTTCCGTTACTTCCAGACTGACCTCGAACGTTTTTAAATTGCGATTATTGATACCGATGATATGCGCCCCCATCTCCACGGCCGCTTTCATTTCTTCTTCATTGTGCACTTCTACCAGAACTTCAAGCCCCTTGCTTTCAGCATAGTCAAACAGGGAGTGCAGAGTAGATTCATCCAGCGCAGCCACAATCAGGAGAATGATGTTTGCACCTGCATCTTCAGCACGGTCGATCTGTACGGGATCAAGAATGAAATCCTTGCATAAGATCGGGATGGAAACCTCCTTCCTTACTTTTGCCAGGTCATCCATCGAACCTTTAAAGAAGTGAGTGTCTGTCAATACAGAAATGGCCGCGGCACCAGCCATTTCGTATTCTTTCGCTTGCTGGGCGGGATCTACCTCCAATCTGATATCACCTTTGGAAGGGGATGCCCGTTTTATTTCTGCAATCACCTGCAATCTGTCCGCTTTTCCTAAAGAATCGTACAATCTGTTTGTATGCTTAATTGACTGATTAAATGGTTTATAACCCCGTTCTTTCAATTCTTTTATTTCACCAGTTTTCATTTTTATGATTTCTTGAAGTATTGTAGACACTTATATCACCTGCTTTCTCTTTTGTTGACTGAAACGAATGAGCGATTGAAGGGTTTCTTTTGCTTTTCCTGAAATGATGCTTTCCCTGGCAGTTTCCACTCCTTCAGCAATAGTTGAGACACTGCCATGAGCATACAAAGCAATTCCGGCATTGAATAGGACAGTGTCCAGATGCGCACCTTGCTTACCTTCCAAGACATTTTGCAGAATCCGTGCATTATCTGCCGCCTCTCCCCCCCTAATCATTGAATTTGGATAATGGGGCAGTCCGACATCCTTACCTTCCAAGGTGAAATGGGTTATCGAGCCGTTTTCCAGAAGAACCAGATGATTTTCCCCTGCAAGCGATGCTTCATCCATATAATCAGCTCCATTTAATACAATCGCCCTTTTTCTGCCGAGTGCATTCAGCACCTTGGCCATCGTTTCAAGCTTATCTCTCCTGTACACTCCGATAAGCTGGGTTTCAAGCTGTACAGGGTTCGTTAGCGGTCCGATCAAGTTGAAGATCGTTGGAATTTTCATTTCTTTCCTTACTTTCATAATCCTTTTTAAACCTGCATGGATATGAGGTGCGTACAGAAACGCGATATTGCATTCCGAAAGAAGCGTGTTGATATCATTCGAATGAAAATCCAGAGATACGCCCATTTGCTCGAGCACGTCGGCACTGCCGGTTTTACTGGAAATGCTCCTGTTTCCATGCTTTGCCACCTTCACTCCCGCTCCGGCCAATACAAATGCACTCGCCGTACTGATATTGAAACTGTTCGAACCGTCTCCTCCTGTTCCGCAGTTATCCAATACTCCCCTCATTTTGCTTCTTACAGGCAGTGCCATTTCCCTTAGTACCTCCACAAGTCCCGCGATTTCATCAACAGATTCACCTTTCGTTTTCATGAGGGTCAGGAAACAGGCAATTTGACTTTCTGTTGTGTCTTCGCTGAATAATTCTTGTGCAGCTTTTCTCATCTCAGCTTTTTCTAAAGAATGTCCGTTAGATAGCTTTTGCAGAAACTGTTTCACGGTTACTCTCCTTTCTCATCTCATCCAAAAAGTTTTTCAGCATTTTTCTCCCGGTATCAGTCCCAATCGATTCCGGATGAAATTGAACACCGAAAACTGGGTATCTCATATGCTGAATGGCCATGATTTCTTTGTCGTCCATCGATAATGCACTTATTTTGAATTGCGGGGGGAGTGATTCTTTGTCAATGATCAGTGAATGGTACCTCATCACGCTGAGCGGCTGGCTTAAATATTGGAATATTCCATGTCCGTCATGATGGATCAGCGATGTTTTCCCGTGCATGATATGGTCAGCAATGATGATATTTGCGCCAAATGCTGCTCCGATTGCCTGATGTCCAAGACAAACGCCCAAAATAGGCATTCTAGTGTGAAGATTCTGGATAATCTCGATGCAGATCCCCGCATTTTCAGGTGTACCGGGACCTGGCGACAGGACGATTCCAGATGGATTCATCTCCCGAATTTCGTTCAACGTGATCTCGTCATTTCTTTTTATCAGGACTTCTTCACCCAATTCATTGATATACTGATACAGGTTATATGTGAAAGAATCATAGTTGTCGATGAGTAAAATCATCCTCCCACCTCCAGTAAAGACTTAGCTTTATTCATCGTTTCTTCGTATTCACTTTTCGGATCAGAGTCATATACAATACCTGCCCCTGCCTGGACATAAGCTGTTTTATCTTTCAGAACCAGTGTCCGGATGGCCAATGCGAAATCCAGATTGCCGTTCGCCCCTATATAACCGATGGCGCCGGAGTATACTCCCCTTTTCTTCACCTCAAGCTCATTTATGATCTGCATCGCCCGGATTTTAGGCGCGCCGCTTACAGTCCCTGCCGGCAAACAGCTTACCAGTGCCTCTAAAGGGGTTATGTCTGCTTTTAAATTCCCTTTCACTTCCGATACCAGATGCATCACATATTTATACCGTTCAACCAACATGTATTTCGTTAAGGTGATGGACCCAGTTTCACATACTTTTCCTAAATCGTTCCTTCCTAAATCGACCAGCATCCTGTGTTCCGCTATTTCTTTCTCATCCGAAGCCAATTCATTTTCCAATCGATGATCTTCATCTTCCGTTGACCCCCTTTTTCTTGTGCCGGCAATCGGGTTTGTCGTAATCCTTCTGCCCTCGACTTTTACCAGGCTTTCAGGGGAAGCACCCAACACGACATATTCATCAAAGTCTATGAAAAACATATACGGCGACGGGTTGGATTGCCTGAGTCTTCTGTAGAAGCTGAACGAATCCCCGGTGAATGAGGCGCTCATCCTCTGAGAAAGAACCACCTGGAAGATATCTCCTTTCCGGATGTGGTCTTTAGCCGATTTGACTTTACCCATAAACTCCTGTTCTGACATTTGAGACTCAAAATGCACGCCTTTCAACTGAACTTCGTTGACATCAAGGTGTACATTTGTTATTTGACTTTCCACTTCTCTGATCTTCTTTTCAAGATTTCCTTCAACCGCATCCAGAACCACGATCGTCATTTTTTGTTCAACATGATCATATACAATCACTTTTTCGTAAAACATCAAATGAATGTCGGGCATATTCATTTCATCCTGTGGAATTGATCCAATGTCTTCGTATTGGCGGATGACATCATACCCGAGATACCCGACTCCTCCACCGGTAAAAGGTATACTCAGCTCTTGATGATTCACGGTTGGTATCAGCTCCTGGATGATTTCGATCGGCCTTCCTTCCCGCTCTTCTACTACCCCGGTATGGTTATTCAAGATTTGTACCCGGTCCCCGTAAGCTTTACATTCAAATAATGGATCACTTCCAACGAAAGAATATCGTCCTGACTGTTCATGCTTCAATGAACTTTCCAGCAAAAACTTTTTTGTACCCTTCAATGTTTGATAAAGGGAAATGGGTGTGTACAGATCTCCATTTATCTCTTTCACTGCATAATTGACTGCCTCTTGTTGTTTCACTTTCCATTCCTCCAATCGAAATAAAAAAAGTCCCCTATAAACACAGATTTAATGTGTTTATAGAGGACGATGCTGACCGCGGTGCCACCTCAGGTTGGAGTAAGAATCTTACTCCCTCTTCATTTCGAATACAGGGGTTAGACCCGATATTCTATCCATATAACGGTGGAATCCCGTATGACCCTACTCCAATATTCAAGTCATCTCTCATAAGTCCATTCCACTTAAGCTCGCCTGCCAAGGTCTCACCGTTCCCCGGCTCTCTGTAAAGATTCCCTTAAGTGTACTCTTCTTATTCAACGATTTATGATTATATAATTTTGCAAATAAAAAAGGGCATCTCTTCTCCTTATAAAAAGGACGAGATACCCGTGGTGCCACCTTTGTTGACTGCCTGAACAGTCCACTTTACCGCATCGAAGCCCCATGCTTGAATGCGAGTCTTCTGTAACGATAAGACATTCGCCAAATCCTACTCCCCGGCAGGGTTTCGGTTTGGAGGCTCGGAAGTCCATTCGCCCATGCATCCACACTAGTTCACACCAGCCACTAGCTCTCTTAAGTGTCTGCAAAGGGTACTCCTCTTCGTCAAAGCCATTCGCTCATTAATTTATTGTTTATTATATTAATCTGTTTAACTATAGATGTCAATACAAAAGAAAATATTTTTTTAATCACTTAATATTGACCATTAGTGAATCGCATATTGGTTCGTATCCGATTTCCATATAAATTTTATTGGAAGTCGGGTTATCAAGATCGGTGTAAAGGGTACAAAAATCGAATTCTTTCAATAAAATCGCACTTAATTTCGCTACAACGGCGGATGCATATCCTTTTTTTCTATACTGCTTCGGTGTATAGACAAAATTCACTGTGATCCCGTTGTCTGTCCATCTCCCGCCTCTAGCCATGGATACAGGTCTTCCGTCAACTTCCCAAAAGTAAACAAATTTTTCATTTGCAATCATATCTTGCGCCCTTTCGAGAGCATCTTGCTTGGATAAAGTGTTGATACCTGTTTCTTCTGTAAAACCAATTATCCACTCTGCAAGAAGTTTAATGTCTTTATCTTTTACTCTTACAAAACTGCCTTCAGGAATCGAAATGTTATTTACATGGTCCAGCTTGTATATTCGTTGTTTCATACTTATTTCATGGTCGCTGGAGGTCAGCTTGCACCAGACTTCTATTAGTTTTAGAGCAGTAGTCTTTTCAGAGACAAATCCCGGTATGGTGATTCCTTCCTCACTTAAAAGTTTATTCAGTTCCACCGCAATGGTGTGGCAGTCTTTCTCTTCTATTTCAAGAACAGCCACCAAATGATGCGGCGGAGTCATGATGAATGCACCCTTCACCAGAGTTCCTTCACCCTCTACACATACTAGAAGAGGGTCTTTATACCGGTTACCCGTCCTAATACTGTTCAACAGTCCCAATGGTAAATTATTTTCTGCTTCCTTTCGAAGAAGAAATGGATTCACTCGGCTGTAATAGCTATTGATATCTTTATATTTTGTCAGTTTCCAACTCATATTCCCCACCTCACTTACTAGTTCTATTTTCATGCATCATTCTCCTTCTCACAAATATGGGGACAGTCCTTTATACAGTTAAAGGACTGTCCCCGCTGGTCATCAGCTGAATACATTCCGCTTGGTGATCAGCGAGACGGAAATGTACATGATGAACGATATGAGAATTGGGAAAACGACAGTGTGCATATCTAAATAGTTCGGCAGGAAACTGTGAAATAAAATGTATGAAATCAAGCCGGAGATCATGGAAGCCAAGGCACCGTATGCATTCCCGGATTCCCAGTATAATCCCAGAACGATCGGCCAGATGAATACTGCTTCCAAACCACCGAATGAAAATAAATTGAGCCAGATGATCAGCTCAGGCGGGCTAAGAGCCATTAGGAATACGGCTATTCCGGTAATGGAGGTAACGAGGAAGCTCATCTTCCTGACCTTTTTTTCACTTGCGTCTTTATTGATATAGTTCATGTAAAGATCCTTTACAACAGCAGAGGAGACAATCAATAAGAGCGAATCCACGGTTGACATGATTGCAGCCATCGGAGCTGCCAGGACTATGCCGGCAAGCCAAGGCGGCAGTACTTCCAAGGCAAGGAGAGGCATGACTTTGTCCGCTGCCTCAACCCCAGGCATTACCGCACGTGCAAGCACCCCGATCAGATGCATCCCAAGCATGATCGATCCGACTACAATCGTCCCGATAATCAGGGCACGATGCAAGGAGCGTGAATTTTTATAACTCATGGCCCTTACAGCTACTTGCGGCAGGCCTACCACACCAACACCCACCAGTATCCAGAAGGAGGAAATATACCTGGCACTCAATTCACCGCTTGCACCATTTGGACTTAGCAGATTGGGATTTTCTGCTTTTAATTCCATCATGATATTTTCCATGCCGCCTCCTGCCACAATCGTCGCAATCAATAAGATCATCGTACCTCCAAGCATGACGACTCCCTGGATTGCATCGGTGACTGCCACCGCCTTGAATCCCCCGATAATAACATAAACAAGCACTGAAACGGCAAATAGAAATAACGCACTCTTATAAGAAAGACCGGTTAAAGATTCAATAAGCCTTGCTCCTCCCACCCATTGGGCGATCATTGCTGAGAACAGGAAAATGATAATGCTGAGTGCGGATAGAATCGTAATATAATGATTTTTATAACGTCCTTGTAAATAATCGACCAAGGTCACCGCATTATATTTCCTTGACATGATGGCAAACTTTTTACCAAGAACAAGAAGGACGAAGTACCCTGTTACAACTTGCGACATCGCTAACAGCACCCAAGATAAACCGAATGAATAAGCTGCACCAGGTCCTCCAATGAAGCTGCTTGCACTTCCATATGTAGCAATCATGGTCATCGCCAGAATGAACCCACCAAGCTGCCTGCTGCCGAGGAAATAATCCTGTACAAAAGAATCGGCTTTCCCGATGTTTCTTGAAGAATAAACTCCAACTATGAAAATGATGATTAAAAAAATGATCAAAGGAACCAATGCCATGTTATTCACGATATTCACCCTCATCTTCCTCAAAAGGAATATCCGTCAGCATATACTTGACTACAAACACCACTAAAATGACCATCAGCAGAAATCCGGCAATACAGCTGTAAAAAAACCACGCCGGCATTCCCAGTACCCACCCATATCCTGAAACGGGGCCACCGCCAAGACCGAAGGCAAAGCCATACCACCAGATAAAATTAATTACAACTAAGACAATTCCGATCAGTGCTTCGCGGTGAGCGATATGAAACCGTTTATCTTCTTTTTCATTCACTCTTTTTTCACTCCTTTTTCTTATCAACATTTTCAATTTACGACAGGCGGCGGTGAAATGCAATAACTTCCTGTATACAAAGGAAAAGAGACAATCCCGGAGCTGTGCACTCCGGGATTGTCTCTACGATTTATTAAAGGGGGGTAATCATGAACCATTCTCCAATATAGAAAGAAAGAGGGGGAAACTCTTTTATTTTCATTGAGAATGATTTTCAATATCATTGTAATTCTTCTATCAAGGTTTGTCAACAATAATTAAAAAAGTTTTATGTTTGAGCTTTTTCCTTACTCATGAACTCTGAAATTTCATGATTCCTTCTTTTCCCGGCAAGAGATTTAAACAATAGGTAATTCAAAGAAAAGACGATCACTGCCGCAATTTCAAGATTGATAAAATATGTGATCCCATCCCCAAACCATAATAAGGGAGTCTTCCCTTCAGGCGGTCCTGACAAAAAGAAGTAGTTCGAACCGCTTACTTTATTCACAATAAGTATGGGGACTGCTAAACAATTGACTAAGCCAAGACCGTAAAGAATGGATCTCTTTCGCAGCGGGTATTGGTCGTAGAAAAATAAATAAATAACCATCAATGGAATGGCCATGTGATGAAGAAAATATTTGATATACCTATAATGTGGAAAAGCATACGGAATATCTGGAGTGATAAGTGCAAGTATGGGAGGGATGAAGCCAATATAGAGGAATAGATAAAATAACCTGCTGCCCCGTTTGAAATACAAATAGATGCCTATGAAGGTACTGATGCTGCAAAGATGGAGGGGTAATGTCGTTTGAACGGACCAAAGTCCATTGGATATCGTCCAAATTTGATAACTGCCTTCAGAAATACAAAGAGTACACAAAAGAATCGTTCCGATCCATTTAACATTTGTCAATTTGGATAAGCACAGTAACATTCCAGCAATCATGAAAGCAAACACTAACAATGTCAAAAGGTGTACACTTGAAAACATCTGAAAGTTCATCATCTTTTCCGGTGAAAACATATCATCCACTCCCTTGCTTTTCATCGTTAATGAAACGGCAGCCGAGACGGAAAATTATTTTCTTAATAAAACATACAGAAGGAAAAATTTGGTGTCAATACGATTGAATTGTGGTAAAATTCTAAATTGAAATCAAAATATAGAAAGAGAGATTAGGGGGATTTTGATGAAAGAAAAACTAACTTCATTCGGTATACCTATCTTGCTGATACTGCTGCTATTGGGTGCACTCTTTGCTCATCAATTACTGGAGGTCAAGAAACAGCCCCAGCCTGACTGGAGCCGGTCGGTTCCATTAGGATTCACGACAGGGGAACGCCCTCAGGTATTCTTCAATAAGGAGAGCTTATTTTTGACTGATAACGGAAAAGTACGTGAATTGGCTTTCGATGATCAATTAAACATTAAAGAAGAATCTGTCCAGAATACAAAAATAACCCGAGGTTTCCCGTTCTGGTCAAACGGTTCTACCTTTATTCAATTGAAGTCAGGTCAACTGGTTTCCACAGAAAACAACGAGGATACTGTCCTCGCAGTAGAAGCAACCGGGCTGAGTACATCTGGTGACAAAATCTACTATTGGGTGGACAGCACGCTTTATTCTTTGAACCCGGCTGATTTGACCAGCAAAGAGATACATACTTTCTCAAAAGATATCATGGAAGTATATCAAGGCGGCAGCGGCACTTCGGTTATCCAGGAACAGATAAATGACTCATCTGCCGTTCTACATTATATGGATGAAAACGAGAAAATAGTCGGTAATCCTTTTGCTTCAGTAAAGATTTCCACCAATCACCATATCGACGGCCTGACGTTTAAGATAGAAAACGGTCATCTGACAGTTCTATATAATGAGGAACAAAGGTCGCAGGGTGTATTGAGCTATTCGATCATGAAATTGGATACTTCTTTGAGTCAATTAGGCACAGAAACTCTTACTCCTGAGAAGCTGAAGTTCAAGAATGTGGCTTCAGGTGAGCCACTTCAAGGTCCGCGTTCAGCAAAATTAGTAACGGTTGATGAAAGTAATGCCATTCTTTTCACTTCTGAAGGACATAAAGTGAGTGATAATAATGCCGTCAGTGTATACTTGGCTCCTCTGGATGATTCAGTGCTTCTCGAGGCAGAACCAATAGGAACCACCAAACATTATTCCTATTTCCCCCTTCAGCTAACAGATGAAAGCATCGCATGGCTGGACTATGATGGAGATACATATGAACTTTTCGGTGCTTCTCAAGATCCAGATGTTATTTCTGCAAGTGTGCAACTTACGAACCGCAGTGTTAAGGAAGCGGTCAACAATAGTATCATCATGCTGTTCAGCAGTGTCATCACCATAATGACCTCTTTCTACTGGGTACTGCCATCATTATTTCTGCTGATCCTGTTGTATATGTTCAGACCGAATATTTTTGAGAAAGACGGGATTAACTGGGTTGAGTATGCTTCAATACTCATATTCCTGATCATGCCATTAACCTTTATAAATAAAGCGATGAATGGATATTTTTATTTTGCAGCTCCTGAATACCTCACCTTTTCAGGAAGCGGTTATGTAGGACTCCTGATCATCACCCTGCTGACGGCGATGGTTTGGAAATTTGGACGAAACCCTGATTGGGGTACTTTCGGGGGAGTTTTTTATTTCATGGGCGTATATATCCTTCTTTACGTCACTTCATTTGGTCCATATATTTTCAATCTATATTAATATAGTCATAACTGAGAGACAAAAACCTGAAGCGGTATTCCGTTTCAGGTTTTTCATTCATTGGCATATTTCCAATCACTTCGTTTATAAAAATATATATACAGCGCTATACAAAGAGTGAGCCAGCCTCCGCCCGCTGAAAATCCGCCTATAATATCACTCGGAAAATGAACACCAAGATATACCCTGCTGATACCTATAAGTAAAATAAGCATTGAAAGGCAGCAGACACTTATCCATTTATAAATCTTTCTGTCGAATGCTCGAAAAAGTATAAACGCTACTGAACCGTAAAAGATGAACGATCCCATTGAGTGTCCGCTCGGAAAGCTGTAGCCCCCTTGTTCAATCAAGGCTTCGATATCTGGCCTGTCCCGCTTGAAAATCCATTTTAACACCCAATTGAAACAAGCCCCCAAGCCTACAGTCAAGGCAACAAAGATTGCGAGTGGATATTTTCTCATAAATAACAAAACGATGACGACCCCTATCGTGCAGATACTGAGCCACTTGACACCTCCCAAAAAGGTGATGGAAGTCATCACGATGGTCAGCTTTGGTGAAACAAAAGCATGAACGACATCAAAGACCCCATTGTCGAAGCCGGATATCTCATTTTCCTTCCACTCTTCTACAATTGAAACAAATCCCCAAGTGAATATACCTAAACAGATTATAGATATGACGAAAAATACTGTTTTCTTAAGTTGTCTCTCCTCCAACGTGTTTCTCCTTCCCACTTAATACTTTTTATTGTGCTTTCTTCTTAGCCGTTGTTTTCTTTTTGGCCGGTTTCTTTTTAGCGGCAGTTTTCTTTTCCGGTTTTGTGGAATCAATTGAAGCTTGAAGCGCTGCCATCAAATCAGTCACATTTTCTTTTGGAGCCTTTTCTTTAGCAGTCACTACCTTCTCACCGGTCTGCTTGGATTCGATCAACTGGCTCAACCGCTCCCGGTATTCATCGTGATAATTTTCCGGCTGGAACTCAGAAGTCAATTGTTCAATCAGCATGGTGGCCGTTTCTAATTCTTTTTCCGAGATATCATCGCTCTCAGGCACATTCGGAACATCTTTTGAAGTCCGTACTTCATCCGGGTAATGAATCGTTTCCATCACCAATGTATTTTCATAGACCCTCACCACTGAAAGTTGTTCTTTTGATCTCATTGTAATTTTGGCTATCCCAACTTTCCCGGACGTCAATAAGGCTTTCCTTAACAGTGTATAAGCTTTCTTTCCTCCATCATTCGGCGAAACAAAATAACTTCGGTCATAGAAAATCGGATCGATTTCATCTATTTTGATGAAATCCAGAATTTCTACTGTCTTTTCTGCATTTGCTTCCTTTATTTGATTCAGTTCATCTTCCTCCAACACCACAAATTTGCCTTTCGTTACCTCATATCCCTTTACGATGTCTGAATGATCGATTTCTTTATCACATACGGGACATACTTTCTCATATTTGATCGGAGTGTGGCATTCTTTATGAAGAGAACGCAGTTTTATATCCCGATCTTCAGTGGCAGAATGCAGTTTGATTGGAATATTTACCAACCCGAAACTAATTGAACCTTTCCAAATGGTATGCAATACAATACCCTCCTTTTTGTATACTGAATCTCATTAACTTTATCTTTTAGTTACTTATTGCACTTCATTCCCATAAACATTTGGAAATAATCAATGCGTGTCGTGGCCACACTATGATAAAAACGTTCAAGGTGATGCGAATTGAAGCCAATGCTGCCTACCCTTACAGACAATCTTCCTTTAAAGGGGAAATGGAATTACGAGGTGAAGTATGATGGATTCAGAGGGATTTTAAGGATTGATGATACAGAAGAAATTAGCCTGAGAAGCAGGAACAATAAGGATTTACTCGCTCATTTCCCAGAAATTGAAGAGTATATTAAAGAACTGATGAACCACACTTCGCTGCGGCTTCCACTCATACTCGACGGTGAAATTGTCATTTTGCGATCACCGGCAAGCTCTGAGTTTTATGAACTGCAAATCAGGGGAAGGATGAAAAACAAAAAGAATATAAGCAAATCCTCCTCTCAAAGACCTGCTAAGTTCCTGGCTTTCGATCTTATTCAAAGCGGGGACGTATCATGGTGCACCCACCCATACAGCAAGCGGAAAAAAGAATTGAAGAATCTGTTTTCCACACTTGAGTTACCCCTTGAACCTGATCCCTCAAACCAGGATGTCATTCAAATGGTTCCTTTCTCGACTAACTGGGATTCGATTTGGAATATAGTGACTGATGAAGAGGGTGAAGGCGTAGTCGCAAAGCTCTCAGACAGCAAGTGGGAAGAAGGAAAAAGGAGTGCATCCTGGCTTAAAGTAAAGAATTGGAAAAAATGTCTGTGTTTTATCACTTCCGTAGATATGAATAACGATTATTTCCATATCGGAGTCTTTGAAGGTGATAAAGTCAAAGGGATTGGATCATTCCATTTTGGCATTTCCGCGAATAATAAAAGAACGTTGAAGGAAATTATTCAAAGAAATCAATCTCGGAAAGAAGGCAGTCATTATTATATCAACCCGGCTATTTGTGTAGAGGTGGTGTACTTAAATTGGTATGAGGAGCAGCTAAGAGAGCCGCATTTTCGTCAGTTTATGTTTTCATCCCGTCCTGAAGAATGCACGTTGGAACGATTTCTACAGGATGAGGCAAGTTTACCCATGAGTGTGGATATCACTCATCCGGAAAAACCGCTTTGGAAAGAACCACCTCTGGAGAAATTGGATTATATCCGTTACCTTCGAAGGATTTCAGTCGTTTTGCTCCCTTTCCTGAGAAATCGTGCATTAACCTGTATCAGGTATCCTCATGGCATGTTTGGAGAATCCTTTTTTCAAAAAAACGTCCCTGATTATGCGCCTGAATTCGTTGAAACACAAGCACAGGATGGAATTGAATATATTGAATGCAATGCATTGGATAGCCTGATGTGGCTGGGAAATCAATTGGCTCTCGAATTTCATATCCCATTCCAGAAAGCGGGTCAACAAGATGTCAATGAAATCGTGTTTGATCTGGATCCTCCCGGCAGAGAACAATTTCCTTTAGCGGTTAAGGCGGCTCTTATCATGAAGGAGTTATTTGACGGCATGCGGTTACAGAGCTTCGTCAAAACATCGGGCAATAAAGGTCTGCAGATTTATATTCCGCTGCCTTCAGGGTTCTCCTGGAAAGATACAGGTTTATTCACTGAGTTCATCGCTGATTACCTTGTATCCAATCATCCGGCAGATTTCACGATTGAGCGGATGAAAAAAAACAGGAAAGGAAGGCTTTATGTAGATTACATTCAGCATGGAGAAGGGAAGACCATCATCGCCCCCTATTCATTAAGAGGGAATGATAAAGCTCTGGTAGCTGCGCCTCTGTGGTGGCATGAAGTAAAAGAAGGATTAAATCCCGAGCAATTTACGATGCAAGAAGTATTAAGCCGTCTTACCCGTTTCGGCTGTCCATTCAGTCAATATGACCGGGTAAAAGATTCTCAGCCGTTTCATGAAGTGATCAGCTTTCTGAGAGGGAATGGAAAATAATGAGCCTGGACGGTCATCGTCCAGGCTCATTCCCCTATGCTTTACTGAATACTTTACTGTCTACAACCAATTTGGAGTGCTTCTGTAGAAGACCGTAAGCATCCTCTTCATTGAAATCTGTTTTAGAGATCAACTCGAAAGATTCAGGCTGTGACAAAGAGAGCTCCAGTTCAGCTGCAAACAAATAAGTAGCATTCCCGATCAATTCCATAAAGTATTGACCGTCCTCCTTACGATTGACCACTACCCTTACCTTTCCACCATTATTATACACATCGATTTCTTCACCGAGTTCATTCTGACCAAGCAGACATGTGACCAAACTGGAAGCTGACATTGCGGTTCCGCACGCATTGGTAAACCCTACTCCTCGTTCATATGTACGGACATAAATCGTACCCCTCGCCATTGTATGCACAAAGCTGACATTCACTCCATCCGGGAACAGGTTATTCGGCCCGTTAACCGTTTCTGAAATCGCCTTCTGCTGGTTGGATATGATGGTTTCGGCATCTACCATACTGATTAGATGCGGGTTTGGCACGGCTAAAACCGTAAAGTGAAGATTTTCGGATATCTCAGGGATCTTCTTATCAACCAATCTTGAAAAATTCATATTCATCGGTACTTTATCAAGTTCAAAAAATACAGGAGAGATTTCCACATTGAATGTGGGGATATCATCATAAATGGCAGGGGCAGATGCCACTTTCAAATCTGCTTTCATTGTTTCGATGATGATTTCTTCTTTGCCCACTAATTCACTAACATACCGGCCTGCGCATCTGAGACCATTCCCGCACATGGATGCTTCGGAACCATCTGCATTGAATACCCTCATGGCGGCATGGCACCGTTCGCTTTTCAGGACAAATAATATCCCATCCGCCCCTAATCCTTTTTGCCTGTCGCATAATGACAGTGCAAGATTTTGTCTTGCTTCTTCTGTAAACGAATAAGGGTTGGAGATTTCATCAATCAGTAAGAAGTCATTCCCCGAACCGTGACATTTAATAAGATTTATATTCATTTTGAACCCTCCGTTGCTTTCAATCTGACAGACTGTTATCTTCGATCTGCCTCAATTGCCAAAGTCTGATTTTATCATAAGCTTGCCATAAACCATTTCATTTGGCAATGTGAAGTAATGATTCTCTATCAGTTTACTACATGGATTCAAACAATGTGTTCAGCAGCATGCTTTTTACTGAAAATCCCTGTGAAAACCGGTACAATTTAAATAGATTCAATGTATTTGGATGATTAGTGAGGTGATGATTGATGGAAGAGTTATTATTCCGTTTTCAAGTGAAAGATGTCAGCGAAGCCGGGGATGAATATCATTCAAGGGATGTTCTTGTGTTGGCGAAGATAATGAACCAAAATAAAGACCTTCTTCAAGAAGGCCTATTCAGGGTGCGATATAATTCGATCGGCATCTATCCATTCCCGGCGGATATCGCTCAGCAAATCAGTTCCAGGAATGTGCAGCGGCTTCTGCTTATGGAGTTAAAAAGATATATAAAACCGCAGAGGAAATTCCTTAAACCAGGCACTTATAAACCAATCTGGTAATCGGTCAATGTGAGATTTCCTGAATGAGGAGCTCTTCCGCCCATAGACAGGCTTGTTGATAACTTTCCGAAATATCCTGCTCAGTCAGGTTGAGCATATCCATTCTCTCATCAAGAGCTGTCCATTCAGCTTTTTCTACCGAAATGACCAATTCCAGCATATCCTTTAGCTCATTTGTTCGGCCGATCAACGCGTTACAAATTTCATCGTTTAACGGTAAATCATCAAGGATCCTCTTCATAGGGACCCCAAGGATGGTATCCATCAAAGAGAACAAACCGGTAAGGAAATAACTGGATGTGTTGACAGGACCGTTCATTTTTTTGGCTGCAAGCTCACACATTTTGGCCCTTGTAAGACATAATGTGATGACTTCATTCTCCATTTTTTCCCTGGAAACAGCCTGTTCCCTCACTGCCAGCACGTAAATCCATCTTTTGATTTCCATTAATCCCAATAACACGATTGCTTGACGGATGGAGTGGATTTTATGTTTAGGCCGGTATGCAGGAGAATTGATCAATTTTAATAGTTTGTAAGATAAAGATAGATCTTGTTCAATCAATCCGCTGATCACATCAATGCTCGGTTCTGACATTTCGAGACTTTGAATGATAGAATAGTATGAATGAAAATAGGCGGGAACATCATGAGACCCGATAATGTTCGGTTTACAGAAAAAGTAACCCTGAAAATAATGATAGCCCCGTTGTCTTGCAAGCTGATACTGTTCTTCTGTTTCGACTTTCTCCGCGATCAGCTTAAATCCCAATAAACTTGATAATACTTCGATGCTCCTTCTCATTTCACTTGTTGTCGACTGAAAGTCCACTTTCACAAAATCAGCCGCCCTCATCAGTTCTTTGGAATAAGGGTTCGATTCGTTGAAGATGAAATCATCAAGTGCAATCTTGTAACCAAGTTTCTTTAGTTCCATACAGATTTTCACCACATCAAGGCTGGGCTCGACCGACTCAAGTACTTCGACCACGATTTCCCTGGGGTTAAAGTAAGTCGGTATCTTTAATCTTAGAAGATTTTCAGTAAAATTTATGAAACATGGCTTTCCGGATGATAAAGAATCGATTCCGATATTCAGAAAGCTATTTATTATGACATCTGCTGTTGCCTGATCGCCATCAATATCAGGAAACATATTCAGCTGATTATGCCTGTATAGAAGTTCATAGGCTGCCTTTTCCTCATTCAAATCAAAAATGGGCTGCCTTGCAACAAATACTTCCATTCTCCCCACTCCTGCCAAATCCCCATAAGTAACCAATATATGTATTTTTTGTAGTTATTTAGATTTGTATTTTCTCTTAATAATATCAAGGAATATGTGGAAAGTCTACGGAATTTGTAAATTTAAGGATGCTGAGGAGAAGCAGGTTAGTTTAGTAAAAAACAAGAAAGAGGCTGAAAAAAAAATAAATACTATACTCTATAGATGAACTATATCTGGTTAAACTTTTTATTAACTTTTAAATACCGCTATTGATTTCCGTGTATGACTTCGCTTTCTGCGGGGTCTCACCTGTCTCGCTTTTCCCGCAGGAATCTGCGTCTTGCACTCCAATCAACCGCTGAAACAAGTTAATATTAATAACAATCTTTAAAGACCTATAAAAAATCCGAACTAATTCGAATTCTAATTAAAGAATTTGAATTAAAGTTCGGATTTTTATTTAGCTAAAACACTTTTGTCCCAGCCTTTTACTTTATGTTTTATTAATGAATCGAATGAACAAAGAAGTTCATGAGGAATAGTCCGGCTATGATGTAAAGGGGGATGGATACTTCCCTTGCTTTACCTGTAGCCATCTTCAAGATCGGATACATGATGAATCCGATTGCGATACCGTCTGCAATGCTATAAGTGAAAGGAATCATCGCAATGATAAAAATCGCCGGAAATGCTTCGGTCAGATCTCTGAGATCCATATGGCGGATGTTCTGTATCATCAACCCGCCGATGATAATCAGGATCGGAGCGATGGCATGGTCCGGAATCCACTTTAAATAGGGAATGAACATGACAGATCCAAGGAATAATACTCCTGTTGTCAGAGAAGTCAACCCTGTTCTGCCCCCTGCTGTCATAGCCGCTGCACTTTCAACCGTCGCCACAGTCGGGCTTGTTCCGAAGAATCCCGATGTGAAAGCAGAAAAAGCATTTGCCTGAAAAGCTTTCGGATATTTGTGAGGCTGTCCGATCATATCGACATGACCATGAATCAGGCCGATGTTCTCAAATACAAGGACCATCGTAACAGAGAATACTGCAATCCAAAATGGGATCTTCACAATAGAATCAAAAGAGATCTGTCCGAAAACCTGACCATATTCACTCCAATGAAAGGACCCTCCAGAAATGGAAGGTTCAATTCCAAATAAGAAACCGAGCAGGGTTCCGAAAGCGATACTCCAGAGAAATTGTCCTTTTACATTGCGGATAAAAAGAAAAATCGTAACCAAAAAGGTCAGCACGGTCGCCAGCACTTTTAATTCCCCAAAGTCACCGATGGTAATGAGGGCAGAGTCCCCTCTTTGGATCAGACCGCCTTTTTCCAGACCGATAAACATCAAAAACATTCCAAGACCGACCGTAATCGCCTCTTTTAATGTTTTTGGGATGGCGTCCGATAATATTTTTGAAAGCTTTGTAAAAGCAATGACCATGAACAGTATCCCTGAAACTACGACAACTGCTAAAGCTTCCTGCCACATCAAACCTGAAGATTTGACCAGGGTGAAAGTAAACATCGCGTTAATGCCCATTCCCGGAACCAGAAGTATTGGTGCATTCGCCCAGAAAGCCATCACCAAACACCCAACAAAGGAAGCCAGTATCGTAGCCATTACCGCCCCTTCAAATGGAATTCCAGCTTCAGAAAGAATGAGTGCATTGACAGCAATGATGTACACAATCGTAAAATAACCAATTGCACCGGCCATTATCTCCTGCTTGAACGTGGTACCATGATCCTTCAATTGAAAAATACCTTTACGCTCGTTCATATAATCTTCCTATAAAACTGCCCTCTCCCTACCCGCTCATCCCCAAAAGGGTGAGCCACAAGATACTATTCTAGCAAATAAGGAGGGGTTTGCCAATAAGAATTGTTACCAAGTGATTGAGATTTGCTCATAAACCAACTTTAATAAGGAAATTAGCTTGAAGGCCGGCACCTTTTCGGAACCGGCCTTCTTTCATATTTGTTTATTTATCTATTTCACGTACAAGATTGGCCATTTCGATGGCTGAGACTGCTGCTTCCCAGCCTTTGTTCCCGGCTTTCGTTCCTGCACGTTCGATTGCCTGTTCAATCGTGTCCGTCGTCAGCACCCCGAAGATGACCGGTATGTCTTCTTGCAGGGCAAGATTCGCAACTCCCTTGGCGACTTCTCCGCTTACATATTCAAAGTGGGCAGTTGCACCGCGTATAACCGTTCCAAGCGTAATGACTGCATCATATTTTCCTGAACGAGCCAGCTTTTTTGCAATCATCGGAATCTCGAATGCACCGGGTACCCACGTGACAGAGATGTCACTTTCGTCGATGCCGTGTCTTTTCAGGGCATCCTCCGCACCACCAAGAAGCTTCGATGTAATGAACTCATTAAAACGTGAAACGACAATTGCCACTTTTAGACCGGAACCAACTAAGTTTCCTTCATAAATTGTTTTCATTTTCTAATTCCTCCAGTTGAATTGATTTTACCGTCACAGGCAGCTTTCGGTATATTCTAAAATTTCAATAAATGCCCAAGCTTCGAATGTTTTGTCTTTAAGTATTTTTCATTTTCCAGTTTTGCCGGCATTTGAATCGGCACCCGGTCAACTATTTCAAGTCCGTAACCGTTGATGCCTGCAATTTTTCGGGGGTTATTGGTTAAAAGCCGGATACGCTGAATATGCAGATCCCTTAGTATTTGTGCACCTATACCGTATTCCCTCAAATCTGCCCCGAACCCGAGCTTATGATTAGCTTCAACGGTATCAAGCCCTTCTTCCTGGAGTTTGTAGGCTTTCAGTTTATTGATTAGACCAATGCCGCGTCCTTCCTGTCTCATATACAGGAGAACACCTTTCCCCGCTTCTTCTATTTGTGTCAGTGCAGTCGCAAGCTGAGGTCCGCAGTCACACCGGTTCGAACCGAACACATCCCCCGTCAGGCATTCGGAATGGACACGGACTAATATATCCTCATCTTCTTTCCATTCACCCTTGACCAGGGCGATATGTTCTTTACCTGTCAGGATTTCTGTGTATGCAACAGCCTTGAACTGACCAAATTCAGTCGGTAATTCGATTTCCACTTCACGTGTCACAAGTACTTCTTTCTTACGGCGGTAGCGAATCAAATCTTCTATCGTAATCATCTTCAAATCCCATTTTTCAGCTACCATTTTTAATTCAGGCACTCTTGCCATTGTGCCGTCTTCGTTCATGATTTCACAGATGACACCAGCCGGCACTGCCCCTGCAAGGGAGGCGAGATCAACCGCAGCTTCCGTGTGGCCTGCACGTTTCAGTACTCCGCCTTTCTTGGCGACAAGCGGGAAAACATGTCCGGGACGTTTGAAATCTTCCGGAAGGGACGACGGATTCAACAGCTGCCGGATGGTTTCCGAACGTTCAAATGCACTGATTCCCGTCGTGGATGAACGGTGGTCGATACTAATCGTAAAAGCAGTCCCGTGTGGATCAGTATTTTCATCAGTCATCGGCGAAAACTTTAACTTATTGGATAATTCTTCTGTAATTGGCGCACAAATCAGACCCCTTCCTTCTTTCGCCATGAAATTGATGACTTCAGGTGTGGCTTTTTCGGCAAGTGCCACAAAGTCGCCTTCATTCTCACGATTTTCATCATCCACTACGATGACTATCTTGCCTTTTTTAAGATCTTCTATTGCTTCTTCGATCGAATGAAACACATGAAACTCCTCCTCTTTTAGTCAGCAAAACCGTGTTGACTCAAAAAATCATAATTTATAGTACTCGGGGTACTTTTAGAACCATTAACCCTTTCATAAAAGCGGTGAAAGTACTTTGCCATCACGTCGCATTCCAGGTTGACAGTCTCACCTGTCTTCTTTTCACCTAGAATTGTATCTCCCCTGGTTTGGGGAATAAGGGAAACCGTGATGGAATCGTCGTTCACCCCAAAAACAGTCAAGGACGTACCGTCTATTGCCACCGACCCTTTCATGATAAAGAAATGGGAGAGTTCTTCAGGGATGGAAATGTCGATATAAACAGCATTCTCCACTTGTGCAAGTCTCTTTATCGTCCCTATTCCGTCTACATGTCCGTTAACAAAGTGACCGCCAAATCGTCCTCCCGCAGCCATGGCTCTTTCCAAATTGACATGGGAGCCACCAGACAAGTCTCTCAGTGTCGTTCCAGCGAAAGTTTCCGGCATGACGTCGACTTGGAACAGCCTTTTCGAAAAAGAGGTAACCGTCAAGCATACTCCGTTCACACTTATACTGTCTCCAATGTGCACATCTTTCAAGACCTTATCTGCCGCAATTGTTAATGTCATGGATGCAGCCGATTTCTTTATTTGTTCAAGTTTTCCTATTTCTTCTATTATTCCGGTGAACAAGCCCTCTTCCTCCTTTCATGCTTTATGGATTTTTTGGAACAGCTGTAATTTTGATATCTTCTCCTATGGACATGACAGAATTGATTTTCATTTCCATCCCTTCTGCAATCGTTTCAAAGCCGCTTCCTCCGAAGCTTGTAAAAGCCTTTGTGCCGCCTACCAGCTTTGGGGCCATATACACGATAAGTTCCTGAAATGCCCTCTCTTTAAGAAATGAGCCGTGGACCAGGGAACCGCCTTCCACATATAAAGATTGAATCGACCTTCTTCCCAGCTCTCTTAACAAGGAATGCAGCCTGATCTTCTCTTCAGGAAGTGAAATTACTTCACATCCTGCTTCTATGAAAGGAATTTTTTTGTCATCCTTTACTGCCGTGCTTGTAACGATAAGAGTCTTGCTCTCCTTGTTCTTTACAACATGCGTTTCTAAAGGTGTTCTTAAATGAGTATCCAAGATTATTCGAATGGGGTTTTTTCCACCTTGGGGCAAACGGGTGGTAAGGTGCGGATTATCGCGGATGATGGTATTGACTCCAACTAATATCGCGTCATGCCGGTGACGATCGAAGTGGACGTCCAGTCTTGATTCTTCGGAAGTGATCCATTTACTGTCTCCAGAAGATGCAGCAGTCTTGCCGTCCAGTGTAACGGCGGATTTCAAGGTCACATAAGGTGTTTGATGCCTCATAAAATGAAAGAAGTGCTTGTTGAGTTCCAACGCTTCATCGCGGCATGTTCCTACATGTACCTCAATTCCTTCGTTTCTTAATTGTTCTATGCCTTTGCCTGAAACCAATGGATTGGGATCTGTGGATGCGACGAACACTCTTTTTATACCGCTCGAGATAATGAGCTGTGCACATGGTGGTGTTTTCCCATAGTGGGAGCATGGTTCCAGCGTCACATATATGTCCGCACCTGCTGCCTTTTCTCCAGCTGCTTGAATGGCATGTACTTCTGCGTGTCCTTCCCCGGCTTTCAAATGGGCTCCGATACCGGCGATCGCTCCATCTTTCACTACGACTGCTCCGACTGCAGGGTTTGGTGATGTTTGTCCCTGTGTGGCTTTGGCCATATTAATGGCAAGTTCCATATAATCTGAGTGTTTCATTCGTTAACCCCCTTTCCTGATAAAAATAAAACCCCAAGTAATTAAACTTGGGGAGATCGGCATGACAAATAAAGTATTTAATGATCAATTTCTGATAATAAAAACTCCATCTATCCTTGATTGGTCAATGACGTATTATTACTTAATCATGTAAATACTGCCTTTCCTTCTCCCATCCAGACTATCACTGTCGGCTTTGGAGTTTCACCAAATCCACCGTCTGACCTTCAGTCAGCCGGGTCACGGACTGAGAGCATGCTGCTCATCACCGCCGGTAGGGAATTTCACCCTGCCCCGAAGGAAACCTATTCGATTATCATTATTCTATCATAGTTTCTCCCGTGCATCACGCAAGATGCTTATTATTTTGATTTTTTCCTGAATGGCAAGATTCAAACAGGTTAAACATCACTTTTTCAAAAGAAAAATGCTCCCATAACGGAAGCATTCACTCTTTCCTATATTAACTTTCTGCACTCTTGCGCACAATGGAAACACGCTTTTGCACAGTCCTGACAGTGCCTGTGATCATGTGATTTGCACTCAGAACCGCAAGCTTCACAGATCTCAGCACATAAATGCAAGATCCCAGTCACAAATTTGCTGCTCCGTTGGATGGCATTGATTGAGTAGCCACAGATTTCCGCACAGTCGCGGTCGAGCTCTATGCACCGCATTATCGGCAGTTCTTCTTTTAAACTCGCATGATAACAAATATTGCAAGCTTCCATGCACCTTTCAAGTGCTGTGAGAACTTCCTTATAGGCTGCATTCATTTCCCTCACCTCCGTTACCCTTTTTAGCGTCCCCTATCCAACTTAAAGGATAACCTACGATGTAAGAAAATAATCACGGTCCACCAGCCAGAGAAAAATGAGCAGCCAGTCATCTGATTCAGAATACGCTTCATAAAAAGTAATATAGCTGTGGTGACTATCGAACAGCTTTTGAAAGCTTTGGGGGAGAAAGCCTTTTTGTAGTGAGAGTTTGTTTACCCCCTGATAATTCAGTATCCATCGTTTATTACCCTTATAAAGGAGGATCGTCTCGCTTCTTTTTTCATTTCTCCATTCAACGGCAGTGGTGCTGTGATATTTCAACCTGAAATCAAACCTGTCACCTTCATGGGCTATCGCAATCCGCCTGCTCCATTTACAGATCGAAAGGGATTTATTGTTTTTTCTGTGAAAGATAAAATGCTTAGGGTTATTAATTATTGAATGTCGTTGAAGCGAGTATTGCGACCATCCATTCGATTTCAAATAGAAAAAGCCTTCTTTCGTATTGATTCCGATCAATGAATGGCTGGAAGCGGGAATATTTTCGTAAAACAATCTCCGTGCTTTCTCGATCTCTTTTTTCATACTATAGCTTAAATACAGGTTGGTCAGTGCAGGAATGAATAGCAGGAGGGGGAAGTAATAGAGTGTTTTCACGACAAATAACATCCCCACACCCATCATGAAGTACATCACGCTATGATAAAGGAGGGTATTTTGTTCATTCTTATAAATATGATAAAGGTTCATGAAATGCTCGTCCTTTCCACGAATCACTACCATATTTATGTTCGTATTTTAGAAAAAAGACCCTTTATCGAAAGTAAAAAGGGAAAACATATTGTCCGGGGAAGGAAACTTCACCATACATAAAAAGCCTGCTGTTTAATAACAGCAGACGATTTCTATTATTCATACAGTTTATTCATGCGGGAGACTTCTTCTTTGACCGTCTCGTATAGTGGAGCAGGCGATATGACATTTGCCTGCGACCCGAAGTTCAGTATCCAATTGATCAGCCCTCCGCTCACCCTCGCTTTGACTGATAAGATGAAATGATCTTCATCATGCTTTTGAATATCCACATCCTTGCCGAACTTGTCGATAATCACATTGATGAGGTGATTTTTAAATTTAATTTTGATCCATTCCTCATCACCTGCAAACATATGAAAGGTCGACTGTACATATTTAGATACATCAAACGATTCGTATGGGAAAGATTCATTCATGATATTCACATTCCGCAGCCGGTCAACCCGGTAATGACGGATTTCACCAGCCTCGTAATAATAGGCGATCAGATAATAGAAGTCATTGGCCCAGGTTAAAGCATATGGCTTCACTTTATACAGGCTGCCGTCATGGCTTAGTTTGAAGTTCTTATCCATGTCGTACCGTCCATATTGAAACGTGATGATCCTCCGTTCCGATATAGCCTGATGAAGGTCATGAATCGCCAATCTGATAAACGGGCTTTCACTCTTTATTGATGAATCAACCTGAATCTCATTCTGGAGTTTTTTTCCTTGATGTGAGCTCGTGAGCTTTCTGATTTTACCGATCAACTGACGGGTTTCCTGTCTGGTAATGAATTTCGCTGATACAACTGCATCCACCAGCATACGGAGTTCGTATAATTCAAAGAGTCGGTACTGATGGCTGTAGAACTTTGGCAGCCCGTCCTTTTCCTGATTGATGGTAACATCAAAAGAATGATTGATCAGATGATTGATATCATCTTTTAAGGAATTTTTATTGAGTTTCACATCCGGTCCGTAGATCTGTTTGAACCGCAGTATGAGTTCATCTAAACTCAGCTCATGATCTTCATCTGTTTCTTGGGTAAAGATGGTCATTAATCTCAGCAATCTTTCTTTGTTATCAATCCTCGTCATAATCTTCCCCTCTCCTCAAGCCTCGTCATCTATCAATTTATGTATTTGAGAAGTTATTTTAATATAAATTATCAAGTTTCAGCATCAATTGTCAACATAATTCCAATAAATGAGCAAGAGCTCACAGCTTTGATCAGCCATGAGCCCTTCTTAATCCTTATTTAAAGAAATGAATAACGGTGGGAATGCGGTAATGCTCTCCCTCGTATGCTTTAATTGCTGCTAATATTGTAAAGATTATGGCCAGAATCCCTACAATCGGGGCAATGACCAGTCCAATCAGCACAATGATCAGAATCGAACTGATGATTCCATAAATTGTATATGAAATCAGAAAGTTAAGATATTCTTTCCCATGATGATCAACAAATCCAGATTCATCTTTTTTCAAAAGCCAAATGATGACCGGTCCGATAAAAACAGTAAAAAAACTTGATACATAAATGAGTGCAGCCATCAATCTTTCATCTTTTGTCGGCATTTTCTTCCTCCTTACTGGAACCTTCCTATAACACTTCACCTTATACTTACGTTCTTCAACTGCCAAAGTTTCATTTTATCAATAATTTATTCCAATCAGTTAACTTCTTCATGAAACACAGCTGAAGTGAATATACGTTAAGTGAGGAGGTTTGTCCAAAGTATTCTTAAAGAAAGGTTCGATGTAAAATGGATAAATTTGAAGCATTTATTCTGGGAATCATTCAAGGGTTAACCGAATTTCTTCCAATATCAAGTACAGGGCACTTATTTCTGGGCAGATACGCCTTTGGATTGGAAGAAGCCGGTTTATTCCTTGATACCATGCTGCATATCGGCACACTCGTTGCCGTTCTCGTTTTTTATCAAAAAGAACTTCTCCATATGATCAAACACCCTTTTAGTAAACTTTCATGGATACTTGTGATCGGGACGATACCGGCTGTGATCATCGGTCTATTATTTGAAGATTACTTTGATGCGATTTCCAAAAGCGGATCTACAATCGGATGGGAGTTTATAGCAACCGGATTGATCATGTTCATGGCTGACGGGGTAAAAAACGGTCATAAGAAACTGGAGGATATCAACTACACCGATGCTTTGATAATCGGGAGCTTCCAGGCTGCAGCGATTTTCCCGGCTCTCTCAAGATCGGGTCTTACCATTGCAGCTGGTTTATTTAGAAAACTTGATCGAGAAACAGCGGCTTATTTCTCTTTCCTTCTCTCTACACCGGCAATTCTCGGGGGAATTATTTTTCAAGGAAGAGAAATGTTCAGCGGCCATGTTGAAGCGATTCCGTTTACAAGCTTGGCCGTCGGGACGGTCACAGCTGCTGTATTTGGTTATCTTGCTATCCTTTCCATGGTCAACTACTTAAAAAAGCACTCGTTAAAACTTTTTTCTTATTATGTATGGACTTTGGGGATACTGATCCTCATCCTGCAATATTCAGGCGTAATGTAGGAGGTAATGATGAATCACGAATGGTTGGTCTCTTTACTCACGGTATTAACGGATTGGGGTTATATCGGAATTGCACTCGCTTTGATGATCGAGGTCATTCCCAGCGAGCTTGTGTTAAGTTATGCGGGATTCATGGTCAGTTCGGGAAAGCTTTCCTTCATTGGGGCTTTTCTTGGAGGTGTTATCGGAGGGACTGCGGCTCAGCTGTTTCTTTACTGGCTCGGTTATTACGGCGGAAGACCATTTTTTAAGAAATACGGTAAATATCTATTTATATCTGAAAAGCATATCGAATCTGCAGAAACATGGTTTAACCGTTATGGCACAATTGTTATCTTCACTGCGCGGTTCATTCCGGTGGTGCGGCATGCCATCAGTATTCCGGCAGGAATCAGCAGGATGTCTTTGACAGCTTTCACACTTTATACGTTTGCAGCCATGCTTCCGTGGACACTGCTGTTTATGATCATCGGAATGGAGCTCGGTATACATTGGGAACATATTGAGGTGACAGGAGTTAGATACATCAGACCTTTAAGTTTAATTGCAATCACAGCAATATGTTTTTATCTGTTATTTTCATATTTTCGAAATAAAAAGAAAGCCTGACTTCTCTTTTCGCAAAAAAGTGATTAGAATAGGAGTCATATACTACCCGAAATATGAAAGGATTTATTATGAATTCAATACTTTTAATGAATGCAGCCATTTATCCGATTTCTTCATCACCCGTACCAAATGGTTCCATCTTCATTTCTGATGGGAAAATCAAGCAAATTTATCAACATAAATTAGATATCCCGCCCAATATCAGAGTGATTGACTGCCGAGGGAAATATATTTTTCCGGGATTCATCGATACTCATACGCACTTGGGTTTATATGACGAGGGAACAGGCTGGGCGGGAAATGATGCAAACGAAACAATCGAACCAATGACCCCCCATATCCGTGCTTTCGACGGGGTTTACCCGCTTGATCCGGGTTTTCAGGATGCACTTAAATATGGAGTTACTGCTGTGAATGTGATGCCTGGCAGTGCCAATGTCATCGGAGGAACTACTTCTGTCATTAAAACGCACGGTTCATCCATACGGTCCATGATGATCAAGGAGACTTCAGGATTGAAGCTCGCCCTGGGTGAAAACCCGAAGCGTATACACAGTACTGGAAATAATGATTCAATTACGAGAATGGGCATCATGGGAATGCTTCGGGAGGCATTCTTCTCAGCCAAATATTGTGACCAGCCTGAGGAATTGAGAGTGGCACCTCTTGTCTCTGCTTTAAAAAAGGATATTCCGGTAAGGATCCATGCTCACCGGGCAGATGATATCCTCTCTGCCATTCGTTTTGCAGAAGAATTCGATTTGGATTTAAGGATTGAACACTGTACAGAAGGTCATCTTATTGCTGATGAAATGAAAGGCAGAAATTTAAAAGTGGCCGTGGGACCGACATTTACACGCCGATCAAAAGTAGAACTGAAGAATAAAAGCTGGATCACATATCAAAAACTGACAGAAGCAGGCGTGGAAGTGTCGATTACGACTGATCATCCTTACACGCCGATCCAGTACTTGAACATGTGTGCAGCTATAGCGGTGCGGGAAGGTCTTGACGAAAGTAAGGCTCTGGAAGGGATTACACTTCTTCCAGCTAAAAACCTGGGGGTGGACGATCGAATCGGCTCTCTGGAAGCCGGGAAAGATGCGGATTTGGTGGTGTGGAGCCATCATCCTTTCCACTTTATGGCCAAGCCGATTTTCACGTTTGTAAATGGTGAAATCGCATATCAAAATTTGTAGAAATTTGTTATATTTTTTTAGCGAAATTGAGCATTTTTCCTATTCCCTTTTTATATAATTTCATATATGATACAGAAGGATATTTATTTCCGATTACAATGTTCTTTAAGCTCGATCTATTTATAATAGAGCGATTGTAATGGAGGGAAGGCAAAAGGTGCGCCACCAGTTTCTTGACTGGTCTTAGTGGGTTCGATTCCCACCCCGAAATTTTTTAGTTAACTTTTAAAAATTTCGAGGGTGGGATCGTACGCAAGTAGACTGCCCTCAAGGAGGGTCTACTATGATCAAGAAACGTGATTTACAGGACTGTCATGCTCTGTATGACTTGATGGTGCACCCGGATGTCTTCCCTTTTGTGCGTCAAAAAGCGTACTCACATGATGAGTTTCTCTTTTTAACAAAGCAGACAATCGAAGCGGAGGAGCGTGGCGAGCTGATCTCACGCACCATCATCGATGAATGGGGCAATGCCATCGGTACCATTAATTTATTCGATATCCAGGAAAACGCAGGGTTTCTGGGGACCTGGATCGGCAAGTCTTTCCATGGCAAGGGATATAACAAGCCTGCGAAAGATGCATTTTTTCATGAGCTTTTTTATGAGCTGGGTATGGAAACGATCTTTATGAGAATTCGAAAAATCAATACCCGTTCACAAAAAGCTGCACAAAAATTACCTTACGTCGTGAATGCCAACGAAACAAGAAAAGCTCTTTATGATCAATTAAATGCAGCTGAAGATGTTTATGATCTTTATGAAATCCCTAAAGATTTGTATACACTTCATTTGTATCAAGCTGCGGAAGAACAGGAAGAGCAGGCTATGGAAGCTTAATATGTATCAAAAAGTCAGATAAGCCTATCCGGCTGCCAATTTTGGCAGTCGTTTTTTTGATTTTCCAGGTTGTTTTGAATCTAAAGAATCCTTTACCAACAAATAGCCGGCTTCTGTGTTTTCTCAGAAACACAAGAGCCGGCATTTTTATTATTTCTTCTTCGCAAGTTTTTCAAAATATAAATTTCTTACAACAAAGGTTTTATAGCTTTCAAGTTTTCGTTTATCCACTGGATGATAATTGTAGCCCATTTTTTTAAGCTCTTTTATATACCATCCTTTTGAATATTGATAACTCATACCCATCCTCTCCCCTTCGCCTATTCATACACTATATGCGCGAAGGAAGAGATTAAGTTATCATTTTGACATAGCGGCAAGTTCCTGATACATGTCCTTTATCGTATATGCCTTCTGTCCACTTCTCATGTTTGAAAGGATTTCTTCACCGCTTCCTTTCAACTCATTGACTTTATTGATAAAGCTTTCTCTTGTCAGTTCTTCTTCTTCAAGTTTCAACGCATACCCATGCCCTGCAAAAGAGTCGGCATTTAAGATCTGGTCCCCCCTGCTTGCCTCCCTGGAAAGCGGAATGAGAAGCATGGGCTTCTTCAATGCCAAAAATTCAAAAATGGAATTCGATCCCGCACGTGAAATGACAAAATCGGTCATCGCTAAATAATGGGGAAGTTCGCCTTTAATAAATTCATATTGCCTATAGCCCTTTTGAATAGCTTGTTCTTCAATATTCCCCTTACCGCAAATATGGATGATTTGAAATTGAGCTAACAGGTCCTCGAGATTTTCTCTTACCGCTTCGTTGATCTTTCTCGCTCCTAAGCTGCCACCCATGATCATCAGCACAGGTTTTTCTTCATAAAACCCTGATAGTCGTTTTCCTTCAGCTGCATCACCTTTGAATAATTCTTCCCGGATGATGGCACCGGCGCATATTGATTTTTCCTGCGGGAGTGTCTTTACCGTTTCAGGGAATGTCGTGAATATTTTTGTTGCGAAAGGGACTGCCAGTTTATTGGCTAAACCTGGGGTGACATCTGATTCATGGATGGCAACGGGCACCTTTGCCATTTTGGCTGCCATTACAACCGGCACAGATACAAATCCGCCTTTAGAAAAGATGATATCCGGTTTGGATTTGCGGATCACCAATAATGCCTCCATTACTCCTTTCATAACCCTGAAGGGATCGGTAAAATTCTTCCACGAGAAATAGCGGCGCAGCTTTCCGCTCGAAATGCTTTTATATGGAATATGCGGAAACTGATCAATAATGATTTCTTTCTCTATCCCGTCTTCAGATCCTATATAGGTCACTTTCCATCCTTCACTTTCAAAATGAGGAATCAAGGCTGTGTTTACCGTAACGTGCCCAGCAGACCCTCCACCAGTAAATAAAATATGTTTATTCATGTATATGTACTCCTATCCAGTCGTTATCGCTTATCTTTTTTAACTATCCATATACACTTTATCAAAAATGCGCTTCGGATAGAACAATGAATTATTCTTTCCTCTTATTCCCTGCTCAAACAGAAACCTTTAAAAAGCTTTTTCGTACTTACTTTCCAACTAATATGATACAGTATGATAGTGTATTTAGTGATTGCATCGATTTATCAACGTTTGCAGCAAATGAACATAAGGAGTCAGGCATATGAAACAGACATACAGTATAAAGGGAAAACTGTCACAGTTTTCGTTTATCTTAGTTCCTATACTGATCACTCAACTCGGCATGTTCTCCATGAATTTCTTTGATACGATCATGTCCGGACAATTCTCTCCGAATGATCTGGCAGGAGTCGCAATCGGCTCTTCGCTCTGGGTGCCAGTCTTTACAGGTCTTAGCGGTATTTTACTGTCGGTAACCCCGATCGTCGCACAATTGATTGGCGGGGGACAAAAGAGAGAAGTTCCCCATACTGTTTTTCAGGGAGTCTATGCGGCAATTCTTCTGTCACTTCTTGTCATGGGTATAGGTATGATCGTTCTAGATCCCATCCTGAACGGCATGAACCTTGACGAAAATGTACACCGTGTCGCCAAAGATTATTTGATCGCGTTATCAATCGGGATGATTCCCTTATTCATCTTCAATGTTTTGCGATCTTTTATTGATGCACTCGGTTTGACAAGAGTGACTATGTTCATCACCCTGTTATCTCTTCCGATCAACGTAATACTGAATTATATCTTCATATTTGGAAAACTTGGTCTGCCTGAACTTGGCGGGGTAGGAGCAGGTTACGCTTCTGCGATTACTTATTGGATTATTACGCTCATAGCTTTCTGGATCATCCATACAAAAAGTCCATTTCAGGATTTCCAAATATTCATCACGATGCAGAAACCAAATTTCAGTAAGTGGAAAGAAATATTTAAAATCGGTGTACCCATCGGTTTATCCATATTTTTTGAGGTCAGCATTTTCTCTGCCGTTACATTGCTGATGAGTGAATATAAAACTGCAGTCATCGCCGCACACCAGGCAGCGCTCAATTTCGCATCATTTTTATATATGATTCCGTTGAGTATATCAATGGCACTGACGATTGTAGTGGGCTTTGAGGTTGGTGCAAAAAGGCTTAAAGATGCGAAAACATACAGCTGGATGGGGGTAAGTATCGCTCTTATTCTGGCCGTTCTGTATGGTGTGATTCTATATGGATTCAGAAATGAGATTTCGCATCTCTATAGTGATGATGCATATGTCCTGGAGCTTATCGGCCATTTTCTATTGTATGCGGTCTTCTTTCAGCTTTCTGATGCGATACAGGCTCCTGTCCAGGGGGCGCTCCGAGGCTATAAGGATGTGAATATCACCTTTATCATGGCGCTGATCTCCTATTGGGTGATCGGACTTCCGCTCGGCTATCTATTGGCAAACTTCACAGAGTTAGGACCTTACGGCTACTGGCTTGGTCTTACTTCAGGATTGACAGCAGGCGCTTTGACTCTATCGGGAAGACTGCTTGTCATTCAAAAGAGATTCAGAAAAGAGTACACGACGAGATTGAAATCATAACAAAGAAGATTCGCCCGATCACTGAGCGAATCTTTTTTTAATTATGAAATACTTTCCCGAGGACATCTTTGCCTCCTGTAACAGGTATAACTGCTCCTGTTATAAAATCAGAGTCTTCCCTGCAAAGAAATTCTACTACCCTCGCTACATCTTGACCGGTACCAGGACGACCGACCGGAGTGGCGGGATCCTTTCTCTCCTTTGCACGGACAATTTCGTCTTCTTTCCATTCCCCAACGATATCACCCGGACAAACCATGTTTGATGTAATTCCATTTTTGGCTTCTTCAATCGAAATCGTTTTCGTAAATGAAGCAAGCCCCGCCTTTGCAGCTGCAAAAGCAGAACGATAGACCCAGCCAGGGGAAGTTTCTACTCTGTCATAACCAAGTGTGATGATTCTTCCCCATTTCTTTTCTCTCATTTTCGGAATCATCAGCCGCGTCAAGTAAAAGACACTGTTGAGATTACCGTTTACTATGTAATTCCATTCTTCCGGGGAATATTCATCAAATGTCTTTCTTTCTTTGACATAGGGACCTGCATTATGGATCAAAATATCAATGCCTTCACATTGTTCATTTGTTATTTCCGCCATTTTTTCACAATCATCAGGATTTGAAACATCTCCTTTAACTGCAAAAACTTCATTATTGTATACACCGCGTAATTGCTTGACGAAATCATTCGCATATTCTACATCGCTTTTATAATTAATGAACACTTTGTATCCGTTTTTGGAAAATTCTATCGCTGTCCGGCTCCCTATACCTTTAGAACCCCCGGTTATCATAACTGATTTGTTCTTGCTCACCAACATCCACTCCAGAAAATCTTTATATTACCATACTAAGAATCATTTCAATGAATTGCAACTATTAGATGTTTATAGAAAAGTCGTGGAAACCATCCATGCTCATCTTTTATAGTCTCCGAATAAAAAAGAGCAGCCTCCGCTAAAGAGGCTGCTTCCATTCAATATCAGATTATTTTGAAATGAATTGTTGTGTCCAATAGTGTCCATCTTCAACATAACCTACACCGATATGAGTGTAATTAGAATTCATGATGTTTTTACGGTGACCTTCACTATTCATCCATGCCTGTACAACTTCTTCTGGAGTAGGCTGACCCATCGCAATATTTTCACCTGCTGAAGAATATTCGATACCGAATTGTTTCATCATATCAAAAGGTGAACCGTATGTCGGGCTGTCATGAGAGAAGTAGTTATTTGCTTGCATGTCGCGGGATTTTTCTTTTGCAACTTTACTTAACTCAGCATCCACTTCAAGTGCCGGAAGTCCTTGCTTTGCACGCTCCTGGTTTGTAAGTTCAACTACTTTTTGCTCATATTGACTTAACTCGCCAGTTTCTGCTGCAGGCTTCGCTTGCTGTTGTTCCTGAGCTTGAGGCTGAGCTTGTTGTTCCTGAGCCTTGGGCTGTGCTGGAGCTGGTGCTTCAGCTTCAGGTGCTTTTTGTTCAGGTGCAGGTGCTTCAGCTTTCGGTGCTTCCTGAGGTTGTGGCGTTTGACCCTTCAAGCAATCTTGAATATTAATATTCTGAGCATCCGCTCCATATTTTGATAGAATATCTTGAATATATTTATTTAAATCTTCTTGATTACCATTTAGTTGAAACGTTTTGACTTGAGTTTTAACTTGTTCTGGACTTGCAGCGTCAGCACTGCCTGCCGCTAATGGAGATGCTAATAATGTTAATGCTGTTGCTGCTGATAACAATTTTTTCTTGTTCATAAAGATGAATTCCTCCTTAGTGAATGTGTTGTTTTCTTGCTGCACATTCATCATAACACCCTTTAATTGTTACATTTACGGGAGGAATTGGTAATTGAGTTGAAATTGTTCATTTATGAAAAACAATTTATCTGGGAAGCTAGCAATCTTAGATAAATAAAGGATTTATTTTTTTAACTTACATTTCCGCAATAAGAATTTTTTTACTCAACGGCCTAAAATTTACCGCAAAAAGAATATTGACACCATTCGGGAGCGCGTCCTTTTGTAACGGATATTACAAATAGGTGTCAAAAATATAGGTATTTCACCCCATAGATAAGCTATCTTTGCATGGGTTGTCTCTTTCCATTCTTATATATCCCACTACCGCGAATCCCAAACCTCTTAATTGTCTGACCCCGACATTGCATTCAACGGAAGAATTACCAAGGACAATAATCTGACCGGCGGGAATTTCATGAGCATGACGCCTCAAGTATCCGCAAGGAATGGCTAAAGCCTGGTCGCAGGTTGATTTATATGACTCCTGATAATCCCTGACGTCGATGATGATATGAGAATCATCCAGATCCTTTCCTCTCAGTTCTTTAACACGCACTGGTGCATAACGGTAATAAAATGTATAGGAAAGCACACTAATAGTAAAAAACATTATTAACAGCATACTGTATCATCCTTTTCAAAAAACTAGTTGTATTATATACCTTACAGGGTATGAAGAAAAGGAAAAAGCCTTACAGTTTGATTATCTTTTTCTAATCAGCAGATGATCTATTCAACTCCTTAATTCAGTTGTTCCATTAATTCCATATGTAACCGAAGCAAGTCGATTTTACTTTCAGGTGATAATTGAGAATCCAAGATTCTTCTGGAGGACGATACATATTTATCATTCACCGGCTTTCTAACTCGAGGATGACTGTTTTCGTCGAGCAGTTCCCTTCTAATGGCATCTTTCAGGATATCCTCTGCGGCTTTGTCTCCAGTTTGCAGGATCCGATTCTTCCAAACGGTTCGATAATCTTCGAGCAAAAATTGAAATGTATCATTACACATAGTAAATCTCCTTTACATAATTTTGATTCAGCAGAGCATACTAAAAAAAAACAAGGATAGGTGATTCTTATGACTACACCGTATCGCTGTCCGAATTGCAGGACGAACCGGACAAGGTTTAACATCATTCAACAAGTACCGCAGAGTGTGAAATTGGATCCCCAATCAGGTCAGGTTGTTCAGCAATATGAGGAAGGCAGCCTCGATCCATTCCATCTCGCTTATAATGGTCCTGAACTAAAAGTGCAGTGTGCTGCGTGTGGATTGGTAGAAGATGAGATGACCTTCAAAAAATTCGGGGAAAATACACATTAACAGTAAAAGGGTTAACCATCTCGGTTAGCCCTTTTAGTATTGTGATCGACGCCTTTAGTTCACGTGTGATCGATTTCTTGAAGCCCTCGAATAATATCTGATTTATGTAATCCTTCACCAATGACGACAAAGTTAGTCTTATACTTCATATCAGCCTGCAAGAACAAAGGCATACCGTATGAATATTGAAACATTGTCGGATATTTATTGCCTCTAAGCGGTATGTACCCTTTCATTCTGTAAATTGTCTCTGGCTGCCGTTTAACCCATTTTTCAAACTTTTCACTGTCAACAGAACCCTTGAACGTGTAAACTACAGCTTGTAAGGTAAGGTGTTGGCCAATCGCAGCCCGGTCGTAATCATTGATTTCATTAATTGATTTCGATGAAAATATATCTTTCATCGATACTTTCGCATAATTCGTCATGAATATTTTTGCATTCGAATTCAGCTGCTGGAGTTCATAAACGAATCTTCCCTGTTCCATTTCGGTAAGCAGATCCATTTTATTCGCGATGATATATTGAGCATGCCTGATCTGTTCCCTCATTAAATGCAATACGGAAGGACTGAATCCCGACCTGTCTTTCCATTGCTTAGCATCCACGACTGTAATAATGCCCTTGAACTCAAATCTGTCTGCAAATAACGGGGAAAGAATTGAATCCACTACCTCTACAGGATGAGCAGCGCCTGTTGTCTCAATAATAAGTACATCGAATTGTTCGTTTACTAACAGCTCCTGTAATTGAGACTCTAATTTTTCAGAAATGGTACAGCAGATACACCCATCCAGCAGTTCCCGTAAAGCGGTGTCAGCTTCCACTGCATCACTGTCGATTGAAACATTCCCCAACTCGTTCATCAGAACAGCCGGTTTCTTACCTTCAACTTTTAAAGCCTGCAGCACTTCTTTCAATAAAGTGGTCTTCCCGCTCCCAAGAAATCCGGATAATATAAAGACTTCTTTCTTCATTTATTTGTCCCTTCCCTCTTCTCTTCGATCTTCACCTTTTCATTTTATATAAAATCTTAAGCAAATACAATGAAACGCCAATCCTATATTGTTTGTTCTAAGGGGAGACCGGACAGATATATAATAGAAGAAGACTGTTTTATGAAGGCGGGGATTTTCATTGTTCTATGAAAAAATAGTGCCTTTGAAACTAAGGGATTTCCTTAAGAATCCTTCGCATGAATCGTTAAAGGAGTTATTGCTTCATAATACGGGCGAAACCGATTATGTGGATTTCAAATCAGATTGGATCGAAATCTCAAAGCTTGCCAAACATGTATTAGCCATATCTAATTCGGGAGGCGGCTGCATCATCATCGGGGTTATGCAATATGATGATGGTTCTTTAGAGTTGAAAGGATTGACTGATGATGAATTCTTGGATAAAGCAGATGTGGATAATAAACTTCAGCATTTGCTTCCAAAATATTTACGTTACAGAACCGAGGATTTCATCTTTACAGAGGACATCCACCCCCTTTTAAACATGAAGCGTTTCCAGGTGCTGATTATTGATTACGATCCGAGATATGTCCCCTATACCTCTGTTGTAACAAGAGGAGAACTCCGCTATGGTGCCATCTATGTTCGCCAAGGGACAAAAACCATCGAAGCAACAAATGAACGACTTGTAGAGGTCATCCTGAGGAAAGTGCAATCCGGCGGTTCAGACAGTGACGAACGTTCACTCCAGGAACATTTGGAACACCTGAAAATTCTTCAATATGAATATGACCATACCGATGATGATAAATATAAACAATATTTACATCAGTTGATCGTGAGAAAGATGAAGCGTATCGAAAGCTACCTTGACCTCGACATATCAGAATTTTTTCCCTCCTGACGTTTACTTTATTTATTGAATGGCTATTTAACATTCTTTAAGTAACGGAAATGATTGTTATTCAAACAAAAAGATCTCAGGGGAAATTCCTGAGATCTTTTTGACATCATCTTTTTTTTAGAACCTCGACCGCTTTTTTGAATTGTGGATCATTTTCTTGAAGTTTCTGACGGAGCTGCTCCATGAGTCTCAGCGTGGTCTCTCCTTTGAGTACGCCGGTAACATCAAGTTTATTATTTTCCTGGAATTGCTCGACGGCACTCTTCGTATCCTCATCGAAAAAGCCGTCCACATTTCCCGGGTTGATTTCCAATGCTTTTAACATCTGTTCTGCTGTTTTCACTGAATCGGACATATCGCTTTCTTTTAACTCTTTATCAGGATTGATGAATGGCAGCTGTGCATAGTCAGGCATTTTCACTTCATAATCCGGGGTGATGCCTTTTTCATGAATCCAGTTCCCATCAGGGGTCAGCCATTTGGCGGTGGTGAATTTCATATTTGAACCATCTTCAAACGTCTCTGCTGTTTGGACAGTCCCTTTTCCAAACGTTTTCGTCCCAACCAATGGGATATCATTTGATTCACTGACTGCAGCAGCTAAAATTTCTGAAGCACTCGCACTTCCTTCATCCACGAGAATGGCTGTCGGTACATTCACTTTCTGACCGCCTTCAGACACATACTTCTCTACTTTGCCGTCATGGTTTTCAACCTGGAAGAGTACTTCGCCTTCAGGAACAAACAGATTGGAAATTTTGACTGCCTGCTCAAGAAGGCCACCTGGATTTTGTCTTAAGTCCAGGACAAGCTTCTTCATGCCTTTATCCTGCATCTCATTTATAGCATTGACCAATTCTTTATAAGTGTTTTCAGAGAAGCTGGTGATCTGGATTTCAGCTACTCCATTTCCCTTCATTTCAGCATAGACAGTTTCGATCGGGATCTCATCTCTTGTGATCGTAACTTCCATATTCCCTTCTTGCCCCGGGCGCTGGATCGTCAATGTTACCTTCGTTCCTTTCTCACCGCGGATTAAGAGTACGGCGTCGGTCACCGACATGCCTTGGATACTTTTACCATCGACCTTTATGATTTTATCATGAGGCTGTAAACCTGCTTTTTCGGCAGGAGATCCTTTAATTGGGGATACGATCGAGATATATCCATCTTTCTCTTGAATTTCAGCACCGATTCCTTCAAAAGATGATGAAATGCTTTCATCAAACTTTTTGGCCTCTTCCTGATTCATGTAATCGGAGTAAGGATCACCAACGCTCTCAATCATTCCATTGATTGCACCATTTACCAGTTTTTCCTGGTCGAGATCCTTATAATAATTTTCATTCAATTTATCATAAGCTTCGTACAGCTTGTTGAACTCTGCTCTTTCTGTGACGCCTACATTCACTGCCTTTTCATCCCCGAATGCCAACGCAAATGTCGTTATTCCAGCGGTAGCGAAAACGAGAAAAAAGAGGAGCATCACAAATTTGAATTTTTTTATTTTCAGATAGCTTGATTGATTTTCTTCTTGATGTACTGATTCTTCTTTTGTTTTATCTTGTTCCAAGGCTTCCACCACTTTCATTGCTATGTATCTTAAGAATTTCCGTTTAGAATATCATGAATATTCACGATGGGCAATCCCATAACTTCTTCATTTTATCAGCTTTTATCATTTAGCGAAAGGAATATCTCCATCACTATCTTTATCATGTGTCAAAATCGTGGTAAAAAAACCTACTGTACTAATGGCAAACAAAGAATACAAAAAAGACTCTGTTCCGATGATGGACCAGCCAATTAATACAACCATACTGTCAATTGCAAATATCAACTTGCCTACATTAAATCCAAAGCTTTTTCCAATCAGCTGTGCCAATAAGTCCGTTCCTCCGGTTGCTGAGTCAGCTCTCAGCATCAGGCCGATTCCCACCCCGACAAAAGTACCTCCAGTGAATGAGCTGAGTAATGGAGGAATGAGATACAGGTCGTGCCATTGATAAAAAAAATCAATCATAAACGAAGACATCCATAAACCGTGTATACTGTTATAAAAAAGGGATCTGTCCTTAAAAAAGGCAATCAAATAAAGTGGTATGCTCAAAAGGATGATTGTAAGTCCTGATTTAAATCCGAACCAATAATGAAAGATAAGTCCGATTCCAATCATGCCACCGTCCAAAAACTGGTGGGGAACAAAGAACAGATTAATTCCGATGCCTACCAGAATGCTTCCCGCCATTAAAATAAGAAATCCCTTCGCCATTGAAAATCCCCCATCCTAAAAAGACAACCTCTCCTATTATTGTTCTATGTTGGAAAAGCTTAAAAAAGTCTTCTATTTTCCCTGATTTTGAATTGAGGGGGGACAGGTAAATTGTATGGGTCAACTTGATTGTTTCCATATAAAAAAGGCAGAGAGCTTATTATGCTTCCTGCCTTCTTTACTAGATCTTTTTCACGTTTTTAAAATATTCTTCAAGGGTCCAGTCATTTTCATGGATGACTTTTGCAGCCTCAAGGCCAACATATCTGAAGTGCCATGGCTCATATTGGTATTTAGTAATATCCACTTTATCCTCTGGGTACCTTAAGATAAACCCAAATTTATAAGCATTTTCGGCAAGCCATTTCCCTTCCTTGGTTTCACCGAATTTGATATTCACCTGAAAATCATTGCTTTTACTTGAAATGTCCATTGCCAGCCCTGATTGATGCTCACTTTGACCGGGTGGAGCAACGGCCATAACGGCTTTTTCTTTTCCAAACTGCTCAATTTCACGATTTAGCAGCATTTCTTGGTAATCGTAAGAACGATATCCCGAAATGGCAGTAAGGTAGACTTGCTCAGTCTTCGCTGCTGCAAACATCTTCTCCAATTCTCTTGCAGCATCTTCACGGATATAAGCTTTCTCGAGTTCCTGATTACCAAAAACGAACGGAACATCCGGACGTACCAGATCGGAAGGTTTATACTCCCCAAGCGCAAATTCCTTGTTTACAAGCGCAAGGATATTGGCGGGATTCTGTATAACCTGTTTTCCATCCACTACCTTCACATCATTAAAGAAATGCGATTCCAATTGCAGCTCAGGGGGAACAGAATCTTCTTCGGGCTGCTGATTTGGTTCTTCTTTCGGGTTCTCTTCAGTAGGCCCTGTATTCTGACCGCCATCATCTTCAACAATTTCTTTCTTCTCTTCTGTCTCTTTGATGCCTAATAAATTCTTTGACCATTCTTGTGCTTGCTGACACCCAGATAATAGAACAAGGGAACCTGCAATAACCAGGATGACCTTTTTCATACTTTCACCTAGTTTCTCTTTATAGTACATCCATCATCTTAACACGAATCCTGCATCCTGTAATCAGGATAATCCTACTGTCTGCTGAATTGCTCCACAATAAAACTGCTTACTTTTCAGTAAGCAGTCAGTGAAAACGTTAACTTTCATAATTATTCCTTTATAGCCGCTTCCAGTGCCACTTCAATCATTTCATTGAATGTCGTTTGGCGCTCATCTGCTGAAGTCTCTTCCCCTGTCAGAATATGATCGCTTACAGTCAGAACAGAAAGAGCACTTCGCCCATATTTAGCGGCTAAAGTATAAAGTGCGGAAGTTTCCATTTCAATTGCGAGAATTCCATATTGAGCCCATTTTTCATGTTCCGCATTATCGTTATAGAACATATCAGCTGTAAATACATTACCAACCTTCAAGCTCAAACCCTTTTCGATGCCGCTGTCGTAAGCACGTTTCAATAAGTCAAAGTTGGCTGTTGGTGCATAATCGATTCCATTGAACGTTAAACGGTTCATCTGGGAATCTGTGGATGATGTCATGGCAAGAATGACATCGCGCACTTTCACATCCTTCTGAATAGCCCCGCATGTACCGACACGGATTAAGTTCTGCACATTATAGCTCTGCATCAGCTCATTGATATATATGGAGATGGAAGGCACACCCATACCCGTTCCCTGCACACTGATTCGTTTACCTTTGTACGTACCCGTGTACCCGAACATATTACGGACTTCGTTATAACATACCGGGTTTTCCAGGAAAGTTTCTGCTATATATTTTGCTCTTAACGGATCACCGGGAAGTAATACCGTTTCTGCAATTTCATTTTCATTTGCATTAATATGTATGCTCATCTTACTATTCCTCCTTATAAAGATTGCCTGAAGTAACATTGTAATCCTTTTCTTTTGCATATGCAACGATGCGGAAGCTTTATGGATAGGAAGCTGCCAACTGGTAAAACTAACGACAGAAGGAGGAATGGTCATGACAAAGGAAAAAATGAGCAAGAAGCTTCAGCAGGCTGTTCAGCATGCAAATGAAACAAACCCTTCTACTAAAAATCGTACTCAGCCTAACTCTTCAAGGACAGAAAGACAGAAATCTTGATCAGGGAGAGATGAATGATGGGTAAAAAACATAGAAACAGAATTAATTCACCAAAGAAAAACAATCATATATCTAAGGAAGTGCTCGACGCAGAGCATAATGCCCATGGTAAAGAACATGAAGCTGGAAAAAGAAAAAATGGGCCTGGTCACCATATTTAATCAACTTAAAAAGGAAAGACTCCTGATGGTGTCTTTCCTTTTTTGCTTAAGACTTTAATGAAGGAGAATACGATTCACCCTTTTCCAGCCATTGGGCTGTAGACGGTAGTAAAAGTGCCCCTTTCTGCCTTCGTCAATGAAAATAATATCCCTGGTGGCGATATATCTGCCATTGTAATCAGCAGGCATGAGGTCTGGAACATTGAAAATCCTGAACGTTTCGTAAAGGGCCTCTTCATGGGAATTTGCTTCTATTGAAATTCTATACACCTTCTGGTAGCCCTTTTCTTCCCCGTACTTGGGAGTCTGAAAAAGGGTTATGTCATATTTTGACCTCAGCATCCTTGGACGTTTGATTTTTTCGAGTAAAAGCATGAGCACCCCTCCGGTTTAGGTTGTACTCATAGTATTAAACAACGTCTTTGTCGAATCCTTCATCAAAAATTAAGAACCTTTGTCGAATTCAATCAAACAAATCTGCTGATTGCTTCCTTGAATTTTGTTGACAGATGAGGGATGTCGGAAGATCTTACCGTCATTTTCACCATCGACTCATCCATTTCAAGGGCTTCGGCCAAGAATCCTCCAAGTCCTCTTGCTCTGCGATCTACCTCGATCAGAACATCCGCCTGATCCTCGGACTGATTAAGGAACATTAATTCGATTTCGTCCAATGAACGTTGATACTGCCCGTTCACTGGAACAAATTCGAATTCCTGGATGAATGGGTATCTGCCTCTGAAACGACGCGGGGCCTGTTCACACTCGACTTTCCTTATCCTGAAGCCCAGATCCTGCACTGAATGCAGAATGGAGTCGATGAGGTTATTAGGAAGAATTTCAATATAGTCTTTGTCTTTTGGATCCACTGCGTTCTTTATATCCAGTCCCGTTGCAACCCACACTCTTGTATTGCCGTACGTAATCGGCGTTTCAAAGGGAAGGGTGAATGAAAAAGGAAACTCTTTCTTTTCATTTTCACCGATTGTAAAAGGATCTGAAATTTGAACCTTTTGAATCGGGGCATAATCTGTATATTTCTTATCATCCGACTCGCGAATATAAGTCGTGTAAAGGGTTAAATAAATCGAATCAATACTTTGGGAAGTACTTCCGCCTGTAATCTCAACTATCCCATTTGCTGTTTCACCGGCTTTATAGCTTGATTTCTCTAATTTCGTATCTACGGTTGCAGCACCAATACCAAATGAAGCAAATACTTTGTTAAAAAATGACATGTCCATTCCTCCAGTTTCAACGGTTTTTTTGAAAGTGATGTATTATTTTCATCATTTCCCCACGCGCTTCCTCCGCAGTTTCAAAAGGAGTACCGATTCTGAGCAGCTTTTGAAGAAGCACCCTGGTATCCTTCCTGATATTCAGTTCATCCTCCCAGCTTTTTTCCTTTTTTTCGTGTGGCACGTAGGATGAATACAGAAGGAATAACAGGAAGTGTCCCAGCGCATATAAATCACTTTTTGCAGTTTTTTCTCTCATATATTCCTTATGATGCCTGGGTTCTTTTTCAGGATTCTTTTCAATCTTACATGCCAGTCCGAAGTCGATGATGTACAATACCCCGTTATTCCATAATATATTCGGGATCCTTAAATCCCTGTGAACATACCCTTGCTGATGAATATAAATGATCAGATCGATTAATTTGAGACCTACGTCTAATGATTCTTCCTCTGAGTAAGTTTTTCCTTCTTTAAAAATCAAATCTTCGAACGTTTTTCCGTTCATTCTTTCCATGACGAAAAAGGGTGTTTTCATATGAAGTCCCGTTTCGTATAATGCCGGAAAATGAGGATGACTAAGTTCACCTAAGACAGAAGTTTCATTATCGATATATTGTCCATGATCGGAAAAAAGCTTTTTATAGGGACGGATTCTTTTCAGGATGGCCACTTTCCCTGTTTTGATATTTTGAACCGTATATGCAGTGCCGTAACTCCCTTTCCCCACGATATCCATAACCAGATACTCCCTGACTCTATCACCTTTATTCCAATTCATTTCAAAGCTGTCAACCAGCCTTCGAAACACAGAGCGTATCATCAGCTGCTGAAAAAGCTGGAAAAGTAACTTTTGCCCTTATATTTCTTCTTGTAATGATGATGACCGTAATGCTTATGTTTCTTATGCTTTTTCCATGAATCACTTGAACTGTAGTAACGGGGTTTCGAATGCGAACCCAATAAACTCTTCAATAGTTTCTTTAACATTGTTCTACCTCCAAATATTTAAGTTCATTCATGATTGCTACTACTATATACGGTTAGATTGCTCCATCGGTTTCATAAAAGTTGAACAAAAACAAAATATCCCGTCCCCCGGATCCTTTCAAGGATCCGGGGGACGGGATATTGATTAATTTTGAATTATACGTCTTCTTCCCATTCTTCGTCGATGATGCACTTGGCAATCAGATACTCGAAAGTTATGTCCGCTAGTTCTTCCAGTTCATCTTCAGAAGGTACATAGCCTCTTTGCACAAGTTCTTTCATGAAGAAATCAGCAATTTCTTCAGTGTCGATAAAGACTTCAATTTCCCGCATTTGATCGCCCCCTTTGATTCTCAATTTATGATACCGGCAGCTTAGTTATGCCAGCAGAAAAAAAGTTTTCATAAGAGCTTTCGGACAAGCATACACTTTACCATTAAGATTAGAGGAGCGATTGTATGTTGACTTTTATTAAAAAAGGCCAATCCACACTTAAAGAATTGGAAAATGGAGGAGGCAAGATTGCAGCCTGTATGCAATTGGTTCTGCGAGCAATATTGATTTCATTCTTACTTATAAGTGTTCCGTTATTTTTATATATTATGTGGATCATTCCTTCTCTTTAACGACAGAGTGAGAATTTGCATGGTTCTTTAATTGTTCAAGGACATGGTCCATTTTCTTTTTGTACGCGTTGTCTTGGAAGAAAAGATAAAGAGCTTTATAGTCGTTATAATAATCCAGAAGCTGGTCTGTCCAGCTTATTTTATAAGAAGGGGAATTAAGCAGCTTTGACTTACCGTCTTTTTTCTGAGGAAATACAAAGCCGTATTTTTTAATAAATGCTTCTGCCTGTTCTTCATCAGCTACGAGGGTAATCTCATCTTCATCTGCCTCTAGCCATTCCCCGTCAGTAATTCTCATTAATTCGTATATGACATCTTCCCATGCATCGTCTTTATAACGCCAAATTTCCGTTCTGAATCCCACCACTTTGAATAGGTCTTCTTCATATCCCTTAACAATGACAAGATCTCCAAAAAGAAATTTATATTCAATATCGATTTGTTCCTGTTCAAAAATATATCCGTCATATGTTTCAAGAAGTTCGAGTGCTTTTTCTTTAAACAACCCTTCACTTTCATTTACTTCATATAGGAATTCACCATCTAATTTTTTGATTTTTGTTATTTTGCCAACTGTTCCATAGATGGTCACGACTACTGTTTCCCCTACCCTGAATCTAGGCTCTTTTCGATTCTTCATTCTCCCCTCACCCTTAATCGCCTTTTTTATATAATATGCAAAAAACGTTATAACGGGATACAAGATTTCTGTTTAGAGGCTTTTCATTGAAATCTATATTCATACCCATTGCAGGCTTAAGGATTACTGCCCTCATCTTGTCTGAAGATGATATAAAAAGACTGACTTCAGTTATACAACTACACTTCAGTCAGTCTTTTTATTTTAAACTTTTTCATCTATTAAATAATGGTCCCAGGCTTGGTCGAATATGGTCATGCTTTCGAGATAAGAGCCGTTCATTTCAAGGTATGAGCTGATCTCATCATACTTTTCGGACTGCTTAGGGAAGCTGTGATCGTCATAAGCCGCATTTGCAAACCTGGTCAAATCATCTTTGGCTGCGGGCTGCCTGTGTTTCATTAAGTAATGATAAAATGACTTTCTCATCTACTCACCTATCCTTCGTAATGTATGTCTAAAGGATAGCGAATCATTCAGAATCCGTAAAGTATAGAGAATGTCAGAAGCGAAAATAATTTTTCTTTAGGAATCTTGGGATATTCAAGAGTTCTTCATAGGTGACCGTATCTGAAAGACTTTTGGTGTCGATTAACATCAATTGATCCTCAATCGCGTTGATTACGTGCTCTTCCTGGTACTCCATACCGCATTTCCTGCAGTTGATCCCTGGAACTTCCACGATTGTAATCGCCCGTGTCCCGTCAGGAAGTTCCCAATACACGTTACCCTTTTCTTCCATGACATCTGCTCCACCACACCATTCGCATTTATTCTTATTCTCCATCATTCGAATCTTCCTTTTTTTCGGAATTCATTTTAGCAAGCATGGCTTTATGTTTCTTCTCTTTAAGTTGGTCGCGTTTGTCCCTGAAGTCCTTGAGTGAATTATGGGATGGGTCCTCTTCGTATTTCTTTCTTCGTTCCAATCTTTTTAAACCACTTGGTGTCAAGGAAGGATGTGTATCATTCATTAACCCCGCGATACCGATCGTTGTACCAGAAATGTCCTCATCCTGATAAATTTCTTTAAAATAATCATCTGCTTTGCCTGGAACATATCCTTCAGGTTCTGGGTATGTGGAGATAACCCCTTCGAAATTCCGCACGACAACCTTTGATGCACTTTGAGATATCAGATAATTTGGCTGAAGCGAGATTTTCCCTCCTCCTCCTGGAGCGTCCAATACAAACGTAGGAACTGCATAACCAGAAGTATGACCCCTTAAACCTTCCATGATTTCCAATCCTTTGGCCACAGGTGCCCTGAAATGCCCGATGCCTTCGGAGAGATCACATTGATAAATATAATAGGGACGTACACGAATTTTGACCAAGTCATGCATCAGCTTCTTCATGATTGGGGTGCTGTCGTTGATTCCTGCCAGAATGACTGCCTGATTCCCGACAGGCACCCCAGCATCAGCAAGCATTTCACAGGCTTTCTTTGATTCTTCCGTAATTTCTATCGAGGTGTTGAAATGCGTATTCAACCATACCGGATGATATTTTTTCAAAATGGAGCAAAGATTTTCAGTGATTCGCTGCGGAAACACTACCGGTGCTCTTGTCCCGATCCGGATGATTTCTACATGTGGTATGTCTCTTAAATTTTTAAGAATATATTCAAGAATCTGGTCGTTTATCAATAATCCATCACCGCCTGACAACAATACGTCCCTTACAGCAGGTGTCTCACGGATATATTGAATCGCTGCATCCAATTGTTTCTTCGGCACCCCCATTCCGATTTGTCCGGAGAAACGTCTCCTCGTACAATAACGGCAATACATGGAACATTGATTCGTAACGAGAAACAAGACTCGATCAGGATATCGATGTGTTAAACCTGGAACAGGGGAATCTTCATCTTCCTGGAGAGGATCTTCCATGTCGTATTTGGTTTTATTGATTTCTTTCCCAATTGGGACAGACTGCATTCTGATAGGGCACCTGTGATCATCTTCGTTCATTAACCAAGCATAGTAAGGAGTGATATTCAATGGGATCGTCTTTGTTGAGATCCTTACCCCCTCTTCTTCTTCCGGTGTAAGATTCACCACCTTTTTTAAATCATCAAGTGTCCTGATGGTGTTGGTGAGCTGCCAAAGCCAGTTATTCCATTGTTCATCGGTAACGTTCTTCCAAAGTTCGATATCTTTCCAATATCTCTTCGGTTTATATAGGTTCATCCTCAAATTCTTCACCATCTTTCATAAAGTTTCTTCCTAAGGGCCTTATGATGATCGGTACTCCTCCTGTCGTGTGGATTTATTGCCCCAAATCCTTTTCCCACAAATTCATATCTTCAATTTTATCGAAAATATAACAATTATTAGCTAGCCTTCCTCTGTATTCATACCCCAATTGATGGAATACTGCATTCATCCCATAAGAAAGCGCTCTCGCAATAGTGTATGCACAATAAATGTCACGGTACAGTAATTCTTCTTCAAGCCTTGCAATCAGATTCTTCATGAATCCCCCTTTTCTGTAAAGCGGAAGGGTGGCACAATCCGTCAGTTCAGCATTCTTATATTGAAAATTAATCTCCGCCGAAGCAGCACTGATTATTTGTTCATTTTTCCTGATGCATACAAAGATTGTCCCATTCTTCATTGCGTCCTTAATGTATCGAGGATCGTGAAGAGGCACTGGATAAAGCTTAAATACTTCTTTATATAAACTGGACAATTCTTCAGCCTGCCCGGTCCCCGCGACTAGTATAGAGTCATCTGAATCCATAAAGGAAGGATACACCCCAAGCTTATGAACGGAAGAAAGGAGGTCATCTTCTTGACTCCAATAGCTGCTTGTACGGCGTTCCTCTTTCATAAATCTGGACATGAAATGCACTCTGTCCCCATTAAAATAATGATTGATCACTCCCTCATGCACGAAACCACGCTCAATCAGTGTCATGAACTGACTTTCCCGTGCCTTGATAATGAGTTTTTCGTAATTGTCAAATTGGGAATCGTTGTTTAAGTGCGTAAGGAAGAAATGCAGGTTTCCCTGTAGATCATCCACCCTTATTCGTTTGTTTACACCATCCCTGTAAACGGACGCGGCGAATTTTTTCTGCTTTATCAATTCATACTTCTGCATATATAGCACCCTTTTTTATCAACATATGAATTCTTATCGAAGTATATGAAACAAACCTCTGAAAGAAAGACCGCCCAATAACCCGGCGTGATGTTCCCCGCACTCCTGCCATCCATTCCCGACATACATAAAAAAATTTCAGCAGTCCCCGTTACACCAATCTAAAATAAATAGAGTAAGGATTTCGGCAGTTTGAAATATTTTATCCAGCTCGATGAACTCATTGGCATCATGTGCAACTTCTGTTGTACCTGGACCGAATACGACAACAGGGATATTTGCGCCCTGGGATAGAATCCCCCCGTCTGTCCCCCAGGGTGAAGCTTCGATGACCGGGGCGGAACCCATCACCTTCATGAAACTACTCTTTAATTCATTCATGATCGGATGATCCGGAGATAAATCACCAGGCTGCCAGCGGCCACCAAACCATTCGATTTCAACAGGATGTTCTTTAAACCAGGGATCGGCCGTCTCAAGATCCGCAAGACACTTCTCAAATTCACGTTCAACATGCTCCATCGTTTCCCATGGTGCTACCCCCACTCTGCCCTCAATCACCGCCAGATCCGGTACTGATGATGGCCACTTTCCACTTTCCATTTTTCCTATATTAATAGGCAACGGAATGGGGACAGTATCATATAACGGATCTTTCACTCTTCCGTTTCTCTTCTCTTCCAGTTTTTTCAATGTTGAAAGGACAGTATAGCCTTTTTCAATCGCATTAACCCCTTCATACCGGGTACCTCCATGAGCCGCTTTCCCTTTAACAAAAACTCTGAACCACATCGACCCTTGCTGTTTAGGGAACATTTTCATATTTGTCGGCTCGGGTATGATCGCACCATCGGCTTTATAGCCCCGCAATAAAGCTGCAAGGGTCCCTGCACCGCCGCTCTCTTCTTCTATTACACTTTGAAAGATAATATCCCCCTTCAAAGGAATCTGTAAATCTTTGATCACTTCTATCGCCATTAATAGGGCTGAAGTTCCTCCTTTCATATCTGTTGAACCCCTGCCATATAACCTCCCGCCACTAACGGTGCCGCTGTAAGGATCATGCTTCCAATCCGCTCTGTCGCCTTCTGGAACGACATCTACATGACCATTCAAGATAAGACTCTTTCCTCCGCCTGAACCTCTCAATACAGCAGCCATATTGGGATTCCCTTTAAAGTCCAAGCGGTCACAGCGATAAAATGGATGATCTTTTAACTCCTGACCCTGAATCTCCCAAATATCAAGATCCATTCCCAACTCCCTGCATTTTTCGATTATTACCGCTTGCGCTTTGTATTCTCTCCCTCTGACGCTGTCTTCCTGCACCATTCTTTGCAGAAGTTCCACCGTACTTTTCTTTTTTTCTTCTATTTTTTCTTTTATGAGTTGATGGACATAGTTCAACAGGACCCTCTCCTTTTCAAGCATTAATCCATATAAGTAACTTGCGGGCTGATGAAGAATTCTGCTTCTGTGGAATTGTTAATTTCTTCTATTGAATAGGGACGGAATACTTCAATCAGCGTTAAGCGGCCTTTATCGATTGTGAACACCCCGCGATCCGTGATGATCATGGATACGCATTGTTTTGCGGTTAAAGGCAAGGAACATTCTTTTACTAGCTTACTATGATGATATTTATCCAAGTGAGTCATTAAAACGATCACTTTTTTCGCTTTGGAGGCAAGTTCCGTCGCTCCACCCATACCCGGCACCTTTTTACCGGGTATGATCCAATTTGCCAGGTCACCTTTTTCGCTGACTTGCAAGGAACCAAGGATAGTCAAATCTATTTTCCCCCTTCGGATCATTGCGAATGCTGCGGCACTGTCCGTATAACATCCGCCGTTAATCAGTGAAACCGGGAAACCTCCTGCATTGCACAGATTTTCGTCCTCACTGCCTTTATCCGGGGCAGCACCTATGCCCACAATTCCATTTTCAGATTGAAAGATGACTTCATACCCTGAAGGAAGATGATTGGGTACGAGTGAAGGGATCCCAATCCCAAGATTGACGACCATCCCTTCCTTCACTTCCCGGGCAGCTCTCTTTGCCAGTCTGTTCTTTATTCCCATATCCATTTCCAATCGACTCCTTTAGAAGGAACAATATAATCGACAAAAACTCCTGAGGTAACAATCTCCTCCGGATCCAAGTCCCCGGTGCCCACAATTTCTTCCGCTTCCACAATGGTGATGTCCGAAGCCATAGCCACCAATGGATTCGTATTCCTCGCACTTTTGTCATACACAAGGTTCCCGAACGGATCCGCTTTCTTTGCGAATACGATACCCACTTGTGCAGAAAGGGCGGTCTCAACTAAGAAAGAATGTCCCTCTATTTCAATCACTTTCTTCCCATCGTTCAAGTACGGGTCATCAATACCTATTTCAGATAGGAAACCTTTGAGCCCCACACCGCCGGCCCTGATTCTTTCCGCCAGTATTCCCTGTGGAGAAAATTCCACTTCAAGCGTCCCCTCACTCATCATCCTGCCTGCTATCGGATTCGAACCAATATGGGAGGCGATGACTTTTTTGACTCTGTCTTCAGCAATCAGCTGTCCGATCCCTATATGCGGAAAGCCCGTGTCATTCCCAATAATCGTCAGGTCCCTGATCCCCCATTTCAGTATGCTGGTTATCATTGTCGGTGGAGTTCCTACTCCCCCAAAACCGCCAAACATCAGAATCATATTATTGAAGAATAAAGACTTTAAGTTTTCATAGCTGCTTATTTTATTTAAATGTGCGGGCATCCCTACCCCTCCTTCGACCTCATTTCTATCATTTGAAAGGTGGAACGCAGCCTTTTATATACTTCCTCAAGCTCCCTTTTTGAACTATTCAGAGGAGGTGCTATTATGATGGCAGATCCTTTTCTTCCGTCGATACCAGACGCTGCCGGATACAATAGGATTCCGCTTTCGACACCCGCAGCCACGACAGAAGATGTAAAGGCGCCACCCGATTCAATGCCGGATGGTGTGAATTCAATGCCTAATAACAAGCCCTTTCCCCTTACCTCCCGCACAAATGAAAACTCATTCATTAACTTAACCAATAAATTTCTTAAGTAAATACTTTTACTTTCTATCCCTTCTATGATTTTTTCTGAGTCGATGAGTTTCAGAACGGCAAGAGCGGCGGCTGATGAGAGAGGATTGCCGCTGTAAGTATGCCCGCTCATGATGATTCTGGTCCCATTTACTATTGGTTCCATTACTCTGTCGGATATCAGCGCAGCCGCTATTGGCGCATATCCGGCACTCAACCCTTTTCCGACTGCCACGATATCCGCCTTGACTCCCCATTGTTCAAGTGCCAGGAAAGTCCCTGTTCTTCCGCACCCGCTCATGACTTCGTCAGAAATAAATAGAACATCATTACGTTCACAGATTTCTTTGATACGGGAATAATAATCATCAGGCGGTGAAATGGCACCCCCTGCAGCTCCGATGATCGGCTCAGAAATGAATGCCGCGATATTCTCGGCTCCTATTCTTGAAATCATCACCTCCAGCTGCTCTGCACAAGCTAAATCACAAGAGGGATAGGACTTGCCAAACGGACAAGACAAACAATAGGGAGGTTCGATTGCCGGCCAGTCCCCTATTACCGAATCGAATCTTTCCCTTCTGACAGGATGACCTGAAGCTGATAAAGCACCAAATGTAATTCCATGGTAACTTAGCCACCTCGACAGGATTCTTCTTTTTGCAGGCTTGCCCTTTTCCTGCCAATGTTGAAGAGCGATTTTTATCGCTGTTTCCACTGCTTCAGAACCGCTGTTTACAAAGAAACTCCAATGATAACCTGTTTTCTCATGAAGAAAAGCAGCGAGGTCTTCAGCTGGCTGGTTGCTGAATTGCGAACGATAAACAAAAGCCACTTTGCTGCCCTGGTCAACGATAGATTGAATGATTTCTTCCATACCATGTCCCAAATTTGCGGTGACAGCCCCCGAACATGCATCTAAATATTCTTGACCTGACTGATCGTACAAATAAACTCCCTTCCCATAATCAATCATCGGATAATGTTCACCAATAAAAGGTTTAATTAAATGTGAATGAGGCATATTCTCCCTCCCGAAGACTCAATATCGAGCTCTCCTTTCATTCGTCCTGTGTTTCACAAATGAAGGATCTCTTACTTACATTCATATGTCTTGAAACAAGAATCTTTCTTTGCTTTTCAAAAATTACCTGAAACTGATCATGATGTTTATAGTTGTCTGCATACCGGTACCTTAGACCCACATCATACACTTATACAATTAAATAACCGTTCGAAGAAAGTTAGTACTTATTGATGAATTCGTTCATTTGTGCATGAATAATCTTTTATTAACCCTTTAAAAGCGAACAAAAATCACCAAGTTAACTTTTTTGTACGACTTTATTTAAATTTGATAAAATTCTTAAAAATTCGACAAAAAAAGATAAAATAGACTAGATTAATCAGGACAATATAGGTAGAATAATGGTAAGTTCATCCTTTGATGCTACTTTTTTCACGTCCAGGAGGGGGATGCAGTGATAAAGAAAAAATGGAAGTCGCCAGTCAAATTGCCAAAAGGAAACAAAAAGAAAGAGAGTAAGGAAAAGACAAGGAATAATCGGGGATACTTTACATATTTTCGTACAATCCGTGGAAAAGTTGTTCTTTCATTTGGTCTGCTGACCATTGTCTTATTAATTCTGGCATCTACTTCATATTTCAATATGATGAAGCTGGAAAGCGAAATTAATACACTAATAAAATACGACATGCAAGTGGACACAAAGGTAAAGGACTTGTCAAAAGTCCTGAATGACATTGAAATTGGTGAACAAGGATTTGTCATTACTGGTGCTACAGGTTTTTTAGCTCCATACGGAAATGGGAAAAATCAGGTTGAACAGCACTTTTCTGATTTAAACACTCTATTAAAGGATGATCAGGAACAGCTTGATAAGCTTGATAAAATCGAAAAACAATATGAATATTGGATCCAATTTGTTGACAGGGTCATCGATACCCGAAAGGACGAAGGGCTTGAGAAAGCGGCAAGCCTTGTAGAATCGGGGACAGGGAAGAAATATCTTGATGGAATCCGGTCATATGTCGATATGATTGTAGTTGACCAGCAGAAAGATCTTAACAAGAGAATAGATTCATTGAATCAACAAGTTACTTTGTCCAAAATCGTTACAATCAGTTTATCTGCATTTGCCGTCCTGCTGGCTGCATTCTTTGGATTTATACTTTCAAAGAATATTAAAACCAATGTAGGAAAAATCAGCCGCTCCATTCTGGAAATCGCAAATGCAGGCGGTGACCTGACTAAGCGGATAAAAGTCAAATCCAAAGATGAATTAGCAGGACTCGCTTCAGATACAAACCAGCTCATTGAAGGCATCGCCGTCTTGGTTAAACAAGTTTCAGGAATGGCGGAAAATGTATCCGCCAGCTCACAGCAATTATTGGCTTCTGCCGAAGAAACATCGAGGACAATCACCTCTATCGCAGAAACCTCAAGTGAAATTGCAGCAGGTACTGACCAGACCACGATGAAGATGTCCAGCTCATTTGAGAAGATGAACAGCTTGGAAGAAGCAGCACGCTTTCTTTTCGAGCAGGCAGATCTAGTGAAGCAGACGGCTCATGATATGAGGGAAGCAGCCGAAAAGGGCGGAAAATCCGTTCAGGCATCTTCCACAAAGATGATGAATATTGAAGAAACAATGGCCAGCACCAGCGAAACAGTCGAAGCACTTGGAAAACGTTCAGCACAAATCACTATGATAATCGGCACGATTACTGAAATTGCGGAACAAACAAATCTCCTAGCATTGAATGCCGCTATTGAAGCCGCTCGTGCAGGTGAACACGGCCGTGGCTTTGCAGTGGTTGCAGATGAAGTAAGAAAGCTTGCTGAACAATCCCAGAAAGCTGCAAAAGGTGTCACGGAAATCGTACACAGTATTCAGGAAGAAGTGAATGTAATCATCAAACAGAACTCTGATGGTGTAAAGGAAGTCATCGCCGGAGTGGAAATAACCAACGAAACAAACGCTTCACTTGAAGGCATCTTAAGTCAGACGAATAAAACAACTGTCGTGGTGAATGAAATGGTGGATCATATTCAAGCCACACTAAACTTAAGCCAGGAAGTGGCCAATTCTTTCGCACAAGTAAATGAAATCGCGGCTGCCACTGCAGCCAATACTGAATCAACTGCAGCAGCTTCGGAACAGGGATCTGCTGCTATGCAAGAAGTCACTGCGAGCGCATCGGAACTTTCCCAACAAGCAGAAAAACTGAAGGAACTTGTATCCAGCTTCAAAATATAGGATTGGTCATTCAGTAAGAAAAGAGGTGCCAAAGCATTCGCTTTGGCACCTCTCTTATATTTCAGTATATTTCATTATTTCCCGCAGTAACAGACAGCCCCAATGATGATTAACAAAATGAATAATACAACAATCAAGGCAAAGCTATTTCCGCAAGCCACTCCACCAACAGGATAACCATACCCCGGATAACATTGAGTATAAGCCGGTTCAACAGCACCTTTATACATACATATCTCTCCTCATTTTTTATTTACATTGTCAATGTATGTCAAGTGCCCGGACACTGTTTGTGCATTTGCCCATTTTGCCCAAAAAAGAAACCTTTTCACACCTCATGGCATTATTACTATAAGGATAAAAAAAGGTGTGTCCTCCGCTTCATTGCGGGTACACACCTTTTTTCTATTTCGCTGATATTTCCAGAATATCCTCTTGTCCAGCCGTTACCGATACGGCATCTTTCTTAACTAATTCACCCATATCATCACCATTGGTCAAAATGATGGGGGTGATGGTGCTTTTTGCTTTTTCTTTTACTAATTCGAGATCAAACGTAATCAGGGCATCACCTTTATTTACTTTTGAGCCTTCTGCAACATGTGCTTCAAAACCTTCACCGTTCATTGATACTGTTTCGAGGCCGATATGAATGAGGATTTCTGCTCCATTTTTTGCCTTGATTCCTACAGCATGCTTAGTGGGGAACAATTGCATGATTTCCCCATCAACCGGTGAAACCACTTTACCTTTTGAGGGATCGATTGCGATGCCGTCACCCATCATTTTTTGAGAGAATACAGGATCCGGAACTTCTTCCAGCGATTTGACAGTACCTGTAAGTGGTGCAGCAGCCAACACTGTTTTAGGCACTTCTTCTTTTTTACCGAATAATTTTTTCAACATAAGTTCTTCACCTTCCTATATAAAATATATACACATATGTATAAATGAATAAACATGCAGATCTCATTGTAGCACATATGTGAAAGTTATCACAACATTTAAACTATATCAAAATAATTTTTTGTATTTCCCATACCCTTCTTCATCCAGCTTTTCATAAGGAATAAACCGCAGTGCAGCCGAGTTTATGCAATAACGCTGTTTGGTCGGACCCGGGCCGTCATCAAATACATGACCCAAATGGGAATCGCTCTCCTTACTTCTTACTTCGGTCCTGACCATGAAATGGCTTCGATCATCCTTTTCTTTTAATTCTTCTTCGTCAATAGGCTTTGTAAAGCTAGGCCAGCCGCACCCCGCATCATACTTATCTCTAGAACTGAAAAGGGGTTCACCTGAAACAATATCAACATAAATACCATCATTAAATTGATTCCAATATTCATTATTAAATGCAGGTTCCGTACCATTATTCTGCGTCACTTCGTACTGGATGGGTGTCAGCTTTTTCTTCAACTCATTTTTATTTTTCATCTTTATTCCCCCAGTTCCCCTCTATAAATGATGCACGGCCAGAGCCATGGCTATAGCGCTGATAATGTGCGGGATTCTTTTTATAATAATCCTGATGATAATCCTCGGCCTGATAAAATTCTTTAGCCGGCAGTATGGATGTAACGATCGGTCTGCTGAATTTTCCTGATTTTTCAAGTTCAATCTTTGATTTCTCTGCCAGAATTCGCTGCTCTTCGTTATGGTAGAAAATAGCTGTCTTATAAGAATGGCCCCTGTCAAAAAACTGGCCCCCGGGATCTGTTGGATCAATCTGCTGCCAATAGACTTGCAATAACCTGTCATATGAGAATTCCCGGGGATCAAATACAATCTGAACAGCTTCGAAATGTCCTGTCTTTTCAGAACATACTTCCTTGTATGTCGGGTTCGGAATCGTACCGCCTGTGTAACCGGAAGTGACACTTTCGATGCCTGGCTGTTCATCGAAAGGCTTGACCATACACCAAAAACAACCTCCGGCAAATGTAGCTTTTTGAACTTTTTTATCATTCGGCATATTAATCAACCTTTCTTAGTGATATATTGACTTTTCCCTATGTTGAAGATTTTAACTCATTAAGTGAAAAAATAAAAAGAATACAGAATAAATCAAGAAAAGCGGAGGCGGCTCGCTCAGGTCCGACAAGCATAAGCCAAATGGGCCGGGAAGGCGTTTTTTGCCTTCTTGGGCCGTTTGGCTTATGACCTCGAGGGCCTAGCAGACGGAGCTGGACAAAAAGAAAAGCGGAGGCGGCTCGGTCAGGCCCGACAAGCATAAGCCAAATGGGCCGGGAAGGCGCTTTTTGCCTACTTGGACCATTTGGCTTATGACCTCGATGGCCTAGCAGACGGAGCTCATAATGAAAAAAATTGACCCCTTTTCAAAGGATCAATCTTCCTTCTTACATTACTTCAGCTTTCTTTGCTTTCCGATATTTTTCCACTTTTTTCGTTCCAGTGATTCCAGCCTTTTATTCCCTCTTCTTTCCATATAAGCGATTTCCCTTTGCAGCTTTTGATACTGACTAAATCGGTTGGGATCAAGCTCACCAGAGAGAATCGTTTCCTTGACCCTGCAGCCCGGTTCTTCATTATGAGAACAATCCTTGAATCTGCATGAGTGTGCCAGTTCTTCAATATCACTGAATTGAGTAGACAACCCCTCCTGCCCCTGCCACATTTGTATTTCTCTCATTCCCGGTGTATCAATAATGGAAGTCCCATTTTTCAAAAGGAACAGTTCTCTATGGGTCGTCGTATGTTTCCCTTTATCATCACCATCCCTGATTTCATTCGTCTTTTGGACATCATCATCAAGGAGGAGATTCGTTAAGGTAGACTTGCCTACACCTGAAGAACCTACTAATGCAATCGTTTTTCCCATTCCAAAATATGGACTCAGTTCTTCTATCCCTTCTTTCGTAATGGAGCTGATGGTGAGCACTTTCACTCCGTACAACTTATCTTCCACTTCTTTTCGTTTCTCAGCTGCGTTTTTATATATGTCAGCTTTCGTCAGTACGACTACCGGGTTTGCACCGCTTTCCCAGCAAAGTAATAAATACCGTTCAATTCTTCCGATGTTCAATTCGTCGTTCAGTGAGGAAAGAATGAATACAGTATCTATATTCGTGGCAATTATCTGCTCATCAGCTTCCAATCCTGCTTTTTTTCTCGAAAATTTACTTGCTCTCGGAAGCACTTTCTCAATGGTGCTGCCTTCATCGTTTATCAGTACCCAGTCACCAATAGCCGGCAGATCCTCGCGGGTAACCGTTTCAAATCGGATTTTCCCCGTTATTTTACATAAATTCACCCCGGTTTTGGTCATGACCATGTATGCGCCTTTTTGTTCAGTCACGACTCTGCCTAGATTTTGCACGTTCATGTCGTTTACGTTTACTTCTTTAAATGATTCCAGCTTACTATTAAACAATTGCGTTCTAAGTGTATTCAAATGGTAATCCTCCCTAAAATAAAAAAACCGTTTGCGCTCTGCACGCCAACGGTTTTTAGTCTTTAGGGGTTAATAGACCTCTAAAAAGATTTTCCGAATAAAGCGGTTGGTTGACATGCAGAGACTTTTACTGGTATATACAGAAGTTGTTTATTGAAATTCATCAGTCTATTCATATCACATCACCCGCTTTCTTTAAGTTAAGACTATTATCTCTTAACCAAAACAAAAAAACAAGAAATTTTTTCTATTTTCAGAAGAATTCATCGTATTCTTTTATATTCATGGGCATTTTCACCATTTTACTTCTTGTGCATAATCTATTGTGGCGAGAAAGTTAAAAGGGGAGAACACAATGAGCAAACAACAGGATTTTCTAAATAAAGCAGCTTTATACGATTTATTGGCCGGTTATTATAAATACAGTAACCCTTCCATGCATGTCCATTATTATCAAAAACATTTGAAGTACATGAATTTCGCCTTGAAGGCACAAGAGAGGGAAATGAACCTTTCAAGCCAGCCATCATATGTCAGACTCCTTCATGCCGTACCAGATGCACCAAGTGTGGATATTTATGTGAATGCAAATCGTGTATTAAGAGATGTCGCCTTTAAGGATATCAGTGATTACCTGACACTTCCGGCAGGGAAGTATCACATAGATATTTATCCTGCAGGAACAGGAGTCTCTACGCTGATCAGCAAAAAAGTGAAACTGGAACCCGGAAAAGTTTATACTTTTGCTGCAGCAGGCACTTCAAATAAACTGCAGCTGCTGCCATACATCGATGACCCTTCTATTCCTGGCGGCGAAACGAAGTTAAAGTTCATCCATCTTTCACCTGATGCACCTGCAGTTGACATCGGGGTAAAAGGGGGAGACACCGTCTTTTCAGATGTTTCTTTCAAAAAGGCTTCCGACTATTTAATCCTCACGCCAATGACCGTTAACCTGGAAGCCAGGAAAGCAGGAACGAAAGATAAAATCCTGGAGATCCCGAATGTGAAACTGAACGCCAATCAACCCTATACCCTTGTGGCTGTTGGATTGGCCGGGGGTTCACCTGAACTTGAGGTCATGCTATTAAAAGGATAATTGAAAAGAGGCTGGGACAAAACAAAAAAATAACTGCCTAAAGGCGAACATTATCAGTGATGACCACTGAATATCGCTAATGATTTCCGTGCAAGACTTCGCTTTCCGCGGGTAGCCCGTGAGCCTCCTTTAAATTCGAGGAGTAATTGTCCAGCTGCAGGGCTTAGAGGCACATGACATAAGTCAAACCGACCAAGAAGGCAAAGAACGCCTTCGTGGCCGATTCGCCTTATGCCACACGCCTCTGAGCAAAGCCCTTCCGCTTTTCTGATAGGAGTCTTCGTCTTGCACTCCAATCAACCGCTCGAACAAGCTGTATGCAAAATGGACATTTGAACAAAGCTAAAAAAAAGCCGAACTTACTTGAACTTAGAGTTCAAATTAGTTCGGGTTTTATTCAGACCAAAACACTTTTGTCCCAGCCTCTTCCCTTGGCTTATTGAGCTTGATCCACAGGCACCAATAGCCGGAACATGATATTATCTTTTTCTAAATCGAATTCCTTTGCCCTGACTTTAATATCACTCTTCAGTTCCATATCCTGCAGTGACACATAGATCAATTCATCATTCGGCTGGATTTTTACCCATTCAGGGAAGTTATAAGAATCCCTGATGACTTTCAATACATAAGAAACAGGCAAGTTCAGGGACCCGACTGAGATCGATTTCTGCTTTAGAAGGATATCCCCGTTTTTTAACGCCTGAGGTTCGAATTTCAGATCAAAGTCGATGTTGGAAGTGAATACCGGGACTGACCCGTGTAATTCCACATCATCCTTTAACTGTACGTCATAATCCACCGGACCTTTAAGTCCTTCTTCTTCAATATAGTGCTCAATGATGAGATTGAGGTCATGTTTATTCGAGCGCACATCAAATCCGACTTCTCCATTGTTATTTGCTTTATTATCCGGTAACTCATCATCCTTAATAGGAGCAAACACCATCATAAGGATAATTACTGCACCTGCAGCCAATGCGCCTGACAAGGCAAAGAAAGCTGCCTTCCATTTGTTCTTCATGCTGGCTTCTCCTCTTCTAACTAACTATGATTAATTGGTCAGTCTTGCAATTGTTTCCCCTTGTGAAAGGCTCGTAAACATCCGTTCTGCGATTAATTTATATCCTTCATCGTTTGGGTGGAAATAATCTTCGTATAACAGGGTATCTCCACTGTCGATGAATAAATCATCAATCTTTATAAACAGTGTTTTGTCATAGCTGCTCAACACCTGCTCACTGGCACTGTTCCAATTACGGATGATTTGATTCACTTCATCGATATCGGAAAACCAGGTGTTGAAAGGATTATATAGTCCTACAAGAACAATACCTGCATCGGGATTGTAGCTTTTGATCGTTTTCATTATGTCATTCAGCCTATTTTGATACAATCGTTTTTCTTCTTGGAATACTTCCAGGCTTAAATGAGATAAATTTTCCCTGAAGATCTTCATTACATCGTTTCCGCCAATCGTGATCATGACCATATCAGCTTCTTCAATCGACTTTTTCACTTTGTCTTCTTTCAGCCGTTCAAAAAGCTGATCAGTACGATTACCCCTGACACCATAATTATGGAATTGAGCATTATTTATACCATCCAAGGCTTCGAGCTGATGCTCCAAATAAGGAACGTATCCCCCATTTTTCGTACTGTCCCCTACACCTTGAGTAAGAGAATCACCGATTGAAACGATTTTCAAGTTTTTTGGTATGAAGTTTTCGTTTGGGTTTTCTTTATCCCACAAGGATACTTCCCTTGTTACATGTTCCGCAGCCTCTTCCATTGAACAGCCAGATAAGAGAAGAACAAAAGCAAGCATGGAGAATGTTATTCTTTTCATCCGCTTCACCCCGCTTACTATATAATCTTATTATATCACTACTGGATATCCGTAAAACCTATGTTAATAATCCATAAACAAATTGTAAACTCCAGCCACTTCTGCAACAATTTCAAAACTGACCGGACAGCTGACACTTATACACTATAGTATATGTAAATAAATGAAAAATTGAATCATAAATATGGACACAGACCCATCTATTATCCAAAAGTTCAAAAACGGCGAAGGGCAAGCCCCCGCCGTTCAACTACTTTATTCTGTATAATACATGAATCCGATCGCCCCAATGCCTGTATGGGTGCTGATGATAGGTGTTGTATCGGCGATCTCGTAATCGTCGAATCCTGTTTTTTCTTTAATTTTATTCTTGAGACTCTGTGCCAGTTTCAGGCCGTCTACATGAACAAGCCCTACTCCGCGAATCGTTTTGCCCTTGACATCTTCAACGAATTGAGATGATAAGTATTTTACAACCTGTGAATGGCTCCGTACTTTTGCCACAGGAGTATACTCTCCTCCTGCTAAAGAAGCAATCGGCTTGATATTGAGAAGGGATCCGATCATTGCCCTTCCTTTTCCAATCCTTCCCCCTTTCACAAGGTTTTCCAGCGTATCGACGACTACGAACAAATTCGTATTGTTGCGGATGTTTTCAATGGAATGGAGGATCTCTTGAAGGGATTTACCCTCTTTACTAAGCTTTGCAGCTTCAATCACCTGGAAAGCCAGTCCCCTGGAAATGAACCTTGAATCAACCACCGTTACCGATGATGAGGACATTTCCGCTGCTGATTCTGCCGAACGTACTGTCCCGCTCATATTGCCTGTCATATGAATCGAAAGTACTTCGGAACCATCTTTCCCCAATTCATCGAACATCTCGAGAAAGGCACCTGCAGGCGGCTGTGAACTTTTAGGTAATTCTTCTGAAGTTCTCATTTTCTCCAAGAAACTTGAAGGGGTCAAATCAATCCTATCTAAATATGTTTCTCCATCGATCGTAATCGAAAGGGGAACAATATGAATTTCCAAGTCATTTATTTCTTTTTCTGTCAGATCTACTGTTGAATCTGTTACTATTTTTATTTTGGTCAAATTCGCCACATCCTTCTACCATATCCATTGTATTATAACGTTAAAGAGACAGGATTTAAATAGATATCATTAATTGATGCCGTCATCCACACGTACAAAAGAAAAAGGTCAGAGTCCAAAGTTTCGGATGAACTTTGGACTCTGACCAGGTGGATTGGATCATGCATTATTTCTCAATTCTTCACAGTGATAAATTTGCTCGTAATCTGACCATTTCATCGTGCGTTTTAAGTAGTCTCTGAAACTGTATGCCGTTTTGCGGGTTTGTTCTTCCAGGATTTTTGAAATGAACACATTCAGTTTAAGATTGACGCTAAAATAGAGCGGGCTGTCTTCCTTTAGTACAGGGACTTCTAAGATTTTGACTTTCCTTCCATACTTTGATTTGAACTCAATGGTTTTTGTCAGCAAAGTATCAATCCTCTTTTATACCCGTTTATCTCATTATACCGCATATCACGTGCATAATATGTCTAATCCTGCAAAAATATTATTTTTTCTATGTACGGGGAATCGTGTTGTTGAATCCCTCTGCATACCACTCCGATTTTCAGTCATGTGCAATACCAGATATTCTAAGATACCCGATTAGCATGCCTCATATAATTCATATTCAAGCAGGGTTGATACATTCCTCATTGTCATTTTTAGGAGAATTCACCAGTTTGGATACATTGTAACTTTTCATTTCTTCCTCAGGAAATGATTTCAGTATGCTGGACGCTTCTTCAAAGGAATATTCGTCAGTGTTGAGCCATTTTTCTATCTCTTCATCATCTTTCAGCATGACAGGCATTCTATTATGTACAGGTTGTACGAGGTTATTTGCTTTCGTTGTCAGAATCGTGGATGTTACCTTTCCATCACTGCTTCTATCCCAAAGTCCTGCGAATACAAATGGTTTTTCATTTCGGAGCTGGAAGCGGACGGGAACTTTCCCTTCGCCCTCCTGCTTCCATTCGTAAAATCCATCTGTAAAGATGACCATTCTCTTCTTATGAACCAGAGAGCGAAAGCTTGGCTTTTCCAGAAGTGTTTCACTTCGTGCGTTGATAAGTGGCTTCCACTTACTCTTATCCGCCCACCCCGGAACTAGCCCCCACAATGTTTCACCCGCCTTGCGTGAACCCTTATGAGAAATTAAAGATAATACTCTCTGAGATGGTGCAATATTGTATCTCGGAGTTACGTCATCGATGTAATCATCTATTAAAAATTGTTTAATCAATTCTTCAAGGGGAGTCGTCAGCGAAAATCTTCCACACATGAGATCACCTCTAAATAGAAATTTTTTCTTATCAAGACATTAACTGAAAATAAATATAAATACAAGCATACTCCTCATATTAGTTGCAGGATTTGGAAAAGAGGATTACGATAAGTACACACTATTTACACACGTTAACTGAAAGGGTGTATTTCCTTGACATATGACTTTGATTATTCAAATTGGAAAGAAGAAATAGCCAATGCCATTACTCACGGTATCGGTTTGTTATTAAGCATCCCCGCTTTGGTCATGCTGATCATTTTCTCTTTAGATAAGGGATCGCCATGGCACATAGTCAGCTTTTCCATATTCGGCGCTTCGATGATCCTTCTATATTTGTTTTCTACACTGCTGCATAGTTTTAAACCGTCAAAGATCAAAAATCTTTTCGCCATTCTAGATCATTCAGCGATTTACATTCTAATTGCAGGCACATACACCCCTCTTATGCTTGTAAGTGTACGAAGTGCCTTGGGCTGGACCCTTTTCGGAATTGTATGGGGACTTGCGGTCATCGGCATCGTGTTCAAATGTTATTTCGTTCAGCGATTCCAGATTGTATCGACTCTTTTCTATCTGGTGATGGGCTGGCTTGTCATTATTGCAATTAAACCTCTTTATGCAAGTTTGACGGCTGAAGGATTTTTGCTTTTATTAGCAGGGGGCCTCATGTATTCGATTGGTGCAGTCTTCTATATATGGAATAGACTTCCTTATAACCATGCCATCTGGCACTTATTCGTTTTGGCAGGAAGCAGCTGCATGTATTTTTGTATTTTGTTATATGTGTAATTGACAAGAAAGGTACTGTCCGCGGACAGTACCTTCTTTATCCCTATTCATTGCTTGCGTTCATAGATCATGAAGTAATAGTCATACGGATTTTTATCATCTCTGGGACCTTTTTCTTTCCGAACCAATACCCACTCCTCTTGGTTGAATGCAGGAAAGAATGTATCTCCTCCAAAGTCCTCTTCAATCGTGGTGATATATAGACGGTCGGCAAACGGAAACATTTCCCTGAAAATTTCCGCTCCGCCAATCACAAATATTTCCTCTTCCAAACGATTTTCAATGTCAGTAATCTCTTTAGGTGAATGAATGATGATACAATCTTTTGACTCGTACCCCTTGTCTCTTGTAAGGACAATATTCTCTCTTCCCGGCAGTGCTTTCCCGATTGATTCATGAGTTTTTCTTCCCATCACGATCGGGTTACCCATTGTGACTTTTTTAAAAAAAGCAAGATCGGCAGGAAGGTGCCAAGGAAGCTCATTGTGTTTCCCAATAGCTGATTTCGAATCCATTGCTACAATAAAAGAGATCATATCTTCTTTTCCCCTTTCTATAAACACCAGGCAAATCCATCCCGGACTTTCAATAAGAATGACTGACTTATCTTTTGCTTACTAGACAGCAACTGGGGCTTTGATGGAAGAATGAGGGTCATACCCTTCCAATCCAATGTCCTTCATTTCAAAATCAAAAACCGATTTCACCGCACTGTTCAACTTCAATTGAGGAAAGGTTCTCGGTTCACGGTCAAGCTGGGTGTTAATTTGTTCAATATGATTGGTATAAATATGTGCGTCTCCTATAGTATGGATAAAATCCCCTGCTTCAAGTCCGCATTCGTGTGCGATCAAATGAGTCAAGAGGGCATAGCTTGCTATATTGAATGGAATTCCAAGGAAGATATCCCCACTGCGCTGGTACAGCTGACAGCTTAACTTTCCATCCGCCACATAAAATTGAAACAGTGTATGACAAGGCGGTAAACCCATCAAAGGAACAAATTCCGGAGACCAGCTGGACAGTATCAATCTTCTGGAGTCAGGATTGACTTTTATCTCTTCGATCAATTCTTTTAACTGATCGATCGTCCCTCCTCGGGTCGTTTCCCAAGCTCTCCATTGTTTACCGTAAACCGGCCCTAACTCTCCGTATTTAGAAGCAAATTCCCCATCATTTAAGACACGCTCTTTAAAGTGCTTCATTTCCCGTTGATACTGCTGATTAAATTCTTCATCCTGCTGGCTTCTGAGCCCAAAATCATTCATATCTGGACCGGAATACTCCGAACTTTCCACCCAATTTTTAAAAGCCCATTCATTCCAGATATTGTTGTTGTGCTGAAGCAAATAACGAATATTCGTGTCTCCTTTGATGAACCACAGCAATTCACTTGCCACGAGCCTGAATGGAACCCGCTTTGTTGTCAGCAGCGGGAAACCTTTGCTTAGATCAAACCTCATCTGATAACCAAAGACCGAGAGTGTGCCGGTCCCTGTTCGATCCTCTTTTTTGAAGCCATTCTCCAGGACATGCCGGCACATATCCAGATAAGCGTTTTCAGGATGCATCAACTTCATCACTCCTTCTTTCTTTTACTTTTTCTAGTATGTATCTTATAGTGCTTACAGCAGAAGATAGATCTTCTGCTGTCTTTTCAATTCAAACCGCCTTTTGTTTTCAGTTAAGCGACTTAAAATATTGATAAGTGGATGGAGCTTTTCTTTTTAATAGATTCCTTGAGTCGGAACTGAAATAATACATGGCAAATGTTTCGGCATAATATTCTTCCTGGTAATCAATGAAGTATGATTGACCGGGGAATAAGAGAGGGGCTTCCCTTTTCCAAACCTGCATAAAAGCCATTTCTGAATAAGGATCATTGACGATATATCTGTCGATGCTGTGGGCAAGTTCATGTAATTCCAGATTGATGGAGTCATGGCCCATACCCCTTTGGCTATGACCGATTTTTATAAGGACAAGCTTAGATCCACCGATACCCGGCAAGTCATCCCACGTAGTACTTTTATTAGTGTACCCTCTAGGAGTTACACCTTTCAAGTGGCTGGTGGAAGAAAAGTCGGTTAGTTTTTTTTCGAACAATCTCACTTTTATTTCCTGGTTTTCTACCGCACTCAGTAAATGTGGCGGGATATGATCGAGCCTTCCTATAATGCCTTTCGCCTCGCTTTTGTCAAAGTCGGTCTCCGGAAGCAGGACAATGTTTTCCAACTGTTCTTGTGAATGCAGCTGCATAGTGGATTGTATGGAAGAGTGTTTTAATAGAATTCCGCTGTAACTTGCCTGTGTTTGCTTCCAGATAATGAAAGAACCTGTAATAATGAGGAGGAGAATGGATGCACGTTTCATGTAAAGAACCTCCGTAATCGAGAAGTGCTTAGATAATACTATTCTACCATAATATCAACCGGACTTTTAGGATGGATTCCTTCCAATTCCGAGCTTTATGGATACAGTAACCATTCTTTCTATAAGAAAAGCGAGAGCGCCTTTCTCTGCCCCGGGGAGCATTGGCTGATTAGAGAATCCGCTCTTTTGCTTCAATGGGCGGACCGAAACACCTCGAGGGCTTGGCGGCTGGAGCTGGACAAAAAAACAAGCACACAAAGGAGTGTGCCTGTCATATGTATAGGTAGATTATGATACACTCATCCACTGCGGCGGAGTGTTTTTAGCCCAAAAGATGCTTCCTAAATCATGGTGTGCCTGAAAATCATCATGAACAGTATGATAGTGAAAGTTAAAATAATATCCGGCTTTAGGCGGATGATCCTTTCTTACATGAAAGCGGATGATATCCTCACCTGATCTTTTATCATAAATGTGAAAGATTTTTTCCGTCTTTGCATATTGCGGCACTTCTGAGATCACCAGATTTGATAGATCATCATCTCCATACTGCAAAGAGGTTTGCTCTATTGCATATTCCATCTTTGGAAGGATTACGGTCCTAAATTCGACTTCTATTGCCGGCTTGATCTTCGTACCAAATTTCATATAGGCATTTTGTTCTGCCTGCTCCATGATATGCTCCAGAAAATCCTCTCTGGTAAAGAGGGACTCTTCTTCCATAACATCTTCTTCTGCTCTTTCCACTGTAGAGGCTTTTCCACTGCTTTTTGCAAGGGCCTGTCCTTCTTCATTCAGGAAAGCTTGAGAGGGAGTAACCAGTCCGAATGTAAGGATCGATATAAGTACAAAAAACGACTTTTTGAGCCAGATTGCCATAAATAACGTCCTTTCCTATGTAATGCTTCTATAATTATACTATTTATTACGGTCAAAAAGTGAAAAAGGTTTCATTTTTTTGTAGGATATAAAAATATTTATGTGGTAGTATATTATAGAGGATATTTCGTTAGGAGGATAACTAAATGGATACTGGAATTATGATAAATATTGGTTACTTACTTCTATTAGGTTATTTCGTAGTATTAGGTTTTACAGACTAATCTAAAAGGCAGACAGGCTCATCCATGTGGCCTGTCTTTTTATTGCTTTACAACTTAATAACTCCGAAATGAAACTTGGCTGATGGTCTTTTTATCACTTCAAAACCGTGTTGCTCAAAAAGTGGCGATTGATAATGATTTTTCATAACTACCTTATACCTGGCCACCCGTTTTGCCTCTGCAATCACTTCTTTTGTCAGTGGTGTATAGGAAGCCCAATTTCTGATTGGATTTATTCCCGTTGAATCAGTCAGACCTTCTTCAAACATGGGATCGAAATAGACTACATCATTTGATTTATCGGCACTTTCCCTTAAAGCATTTTCAAAATTCCCCTGCGACATTTCTACTCTTTTCATCGCTTCGTTTAGCTCTGTAAGAGGCGACGTCCAATTCTTCAATCCCTCTGCAATGATAGCGGCAATATACTTATTTGCTTCCATTCCTTTAATAGATCCTTCTGGGCCGATAATGTGACTGGCGATAATGCTGTCCGATGCAAGTCCAAGTGTACAATCAAGGAAGCTCATTCCTTGCTTGAGTCCTGCAGCTTCCACCATCGGATCATTTTCCCCGCGCATTAATCTTTTAATTCTGAATGAGGCTGAGTTCGGATGAAAGAAAAAAGGTTCTTTATCCTTTTCTTTCTTATGAAGCTCCAGTCGCGCTTTACCGACCATAAGGCAATCTTGATCTTGTTTTTCCATAAGATAAATGAGAGATTTTATTCCCCGTTCTATATATGGAATGTTCAGTTCAGAAGCGATTCGCAATGCCTCTTGGATAACATTCCCGTTTGCTCTGCCACATGTCGTTACAAACACAATTGTTGTCTCCTTTTTATTCTGCTCATTCTTTCCATCATACCATAGAAATAGGGAACCCATTAAGAGTTCCCCATGTGATTCTTCTATTTTTCAGCAATGATCGTCAAATGCAGAAGTCAAGTTTGAGATAATGGCTGAAATGTCATGATCCTCGATTTCTTCTCTTGGAATGAAATGAACAACTTTACTTCCTCTTAACAATGCCATTGAAGGTGAAGAGGGCTCATAACCATCAAAGTATTCTCTCATTTTCATTGTTGCTTCTTTATCCTGACCTGCAAATACAGTCACAAGCTGATCAGGGGTCTTGTCGTTATTCATTACGGATTGAGTAGCTGCAGGGCGTGCAAGTCCGGCGGCACAGCCGCAGACAGAATTCACGACGACCAATGTCGTTCCTTCTGCATTTCCCATAAATTCCACCACATCTTCATCTGTGATCAGTTCCCTGAAACCTGCTTGCGCAAGCTCCTGTCTCATCGGTTTTACCAGTTGTCTCATATACTCTTCATATGCCATTGACATCCTGTATTCCTCCTTATATCTTATTTCCCTGAAATTCCGTCAGTCTTGCATTCGAGCTTCCGTCATTTGTTTCCATACAGAGCCTTTTGCTTCTTCTCCGCCTTCAATACGTTCGATAGCCATTTTAACTTGTAACTTCACTTCAAATTCCGGGTCGTTTTCTGCATTCTTCAAGCCAGGAATCACGGATTCATCGCCTTCTTCGTACAAGAACATCGCTGCGCGCCATCTGACCAGTTTACTCTTGTCTTCCAGGGCATGCACCATTGCGTGCATCGCTTGCTTGAATCCGAGATCGGATAAGCAGTCACCTGCTGTACGACGTACAGAAGCAGATTTATCCTGCAATCCCCTATATAAGAGCGGCAGTACTTTCTCGTCTTCAATCATCCCTAGATAGACTACTGCCAAGCGCCTGATAGAAACTTTTTCATCTTCCAGTGCTTTCTCCAAAAGCGGCAGGTCCCCGATGGTCGGGTCTTCCATTGCTTCAAGCTTCTGATATCTGGTTTGCCAGTCGGGTGCATGTAAATCATCCAATGTGATTTTCTGCTTTTTGCGCCGAACAGGTTGTGAGTCAGAACGGCTTTCCCCTGCCTGATGAGCCAAGTCTTCCAACCTCGAAGCAGGGTAGGAAGCGATCAGTTCATCCACGACATCATTGCCGATTTCATCGAGATCACCATACCTTACTCCGTGGTCTTTCCACTTTCTTAGAAGTACGACATTGTCTCCTTCCTGCTGGGCATTCGATAAAGCTTCCATAAATGCCCCGGGCAAAGAAAACCTCTTCTCTTCTTCCCCGTCAGTCACCTTCACTTGCATCGGAACCCCTTTAAACATCTGCACGGCAACATTCACTTCGCCGTAATGCTCTTCCATCCTGGACTGATTCGCTGTATCTTGAGTTTCTTCCCCAAATGCCTTTCGAACTTGTGGAAGGAGCTCCTGCCAGTCAAATTTTGCATTCCGTTCAACTGCAAGGAAATCTGCAACGTGATAAACTCCTTTGATTCCTTCAATTCCAAGTATCTCTTTAATGATGGATGGTGCACCTTCCATCTGATCTTTTTTATAATTATTGCTCTTCCCAGCTTCAAGCTCCCTATCCAGGAGAACCTTCATTGTATTCGGGCTGGGGGTAGGTTCAATCGATTTGATTTTCACATTGAAACCCCTTTCTGCCAACACTTGTTTATTTCATGATAACACAGATATTCCACTGCAAAAAAACAAAGGGCTTTAATTTAATCAGCATATTCCGAAAGATAACTCCATCTTTCTATTAAATGTTCAAGCTCATCGTTTAATCTTTGGCTTTCATTCATCAATTCCTGTGCGAGCTCGAAATTACTCCCGACAGATTGAAGTTCTGCTTGCACATTTTCCAATTTCTCTTCTATTGAAGCAATATTACCTTCAATTTCATCCCACTCACGCTTTTCCATATAGGATAGCTTTTTTTTCTCTTTTTCTGGTTGTGGAGAAGTCTGTATAGAGACTGTGTCCTGCTTCTTCTCAGAAGCCTGCTTTTTACTCTCAGATACAACTTCTTCCAAGTACGTTGTATATTCCCCAAAATATAATCCAATCTCACCTTCCCCGTTAAATACAAGCAGCTGCCCGGCAGTCTTGTCCAGGAAATAACGGTCATGTGATACAGTCACTACAACTCCGGAAAAATCATTAATATAATCTTCGAGTACCGTCAGTGTTTCTGTATCAAGATCGTTTGTTGGTTCATCGAGCAGAAGGACGTTCGGTTTACTCATTAACAACTTCAATAAAAAAAGTCTTCTTTTCTCTCCTCCGGATAATTTGCGAATAAGTGTACCATGAGTGCTCATCGGAAAGAGAAACCGCTCAAGCATGGAAGTGACAGAAATTCTTTCCCCTTTATCAGTGGTGATGAATTCACCGGCTTCCCTTATATATTCAATCATTCGCATATTTTCATCCAATTCCTCATGATTCTGGGTGTAATATGCGATTTTAACGGTCAATCCTTTAGTCAGCTCTCCAGTATCGAGCACATCCATGCCAGCAAGCAGGTTTAGGAATGTCGACTTTCCACTTCCGTTTTTACCGACTACACCAATTCGGTCACCGGGCTTGATCAAGTAATTGAAGTCCTTCAAAATGACTTTTTCAGCGAAGGATTTAGTGGCATTTTTTAATTCAAAGACCTGTTTTCCGAGCCGGTCACCGCCGATGGCCATCTCAACTTGGGCATTATTCGACCCCGATGTCATATTATCTTCCAGGTTTTCGAAGCGTTGTATCCTTGCTTTCTGCTTTGTTGTCCTTGCTTTTGCCCCTCTTCTCATCCATTGAAGCTCTCGACGGTAGAGGTTCTTCTGTTTTTCTGATATCTGACGCTCGGTTTCCTCCCTCATCGCTTTAGCTTCAATGAACGAAGCATAATTCCCGCTGTAGGAGTAAAGTTTGCCTCCATCCAGCTCAAAAGTGCGATTCGTGACGTTATCCAAAAAATACCGGTCATGAGTCACAATCAATACAGAACCAATATATTTAGACAAATAATCTTCAAGCCATTTTATGGACTGAAAATCCAAGTGGTTGGTTGGTTCATCGAGTATGAGCAGATCAGGTGTTTCTATGAGTACACTTGCGAGGGCAACCCGTTTCTTTTGTCCTCCTGATAATTCCTTCATTTTTTTTGTGAAGTCATGTATTCCCAATTTCGTCAGAATCGCCTTGGCATTTGCATTCGCTTCCCATGCATGCAGAAGATCCATTTGTTTCTGTGCCTCAAATAACCTTTCTTGTGAGGATTCGCTTTCAGGATTTCTTTCCATTTCCACTAAAGCTGTTTCATATTCCCGCATTGCTTTTATGATTTTTGCCTCTCCGCGGAAAACTTCCCCGATGACGCTCAAATCTCCAATGAATTCCGGGTCCTGGGATAAATAAGAGATATGATAATCACCGGGAGCCATGATGTCTCCGCTGTCATACTCTTCAATTCCCGCAATCAGCTTTAACAGACTTGATTTTCCTGTCCCGTTGACACCGATCAGGCCAACCCTTTCCTTTTCAGTGATGGAAAATGAAATACCATCAAATAAAGTCTTCTCTCCATATGATTTTGACAAGCTCTCTGCTGTTAACATTCTCATCCTTGACCATTCCATTCCTTATTGAATTGCTCTAAAAATCCCTGCATATACTTATGCCTTTCTTCTGCAAGGTCTCTTCCCATATCTGTACACATCAGATTTTTCAACTTTAATAGTTTCTCATGAAAATGATGGATGCTCGTACTTTTTCCGCTTCTATACTCTTCCAGGGTCATATCTGACCTTATCTCGATGTCCGGGTCAAATAAGGACTGACCCCTACTTCCCCCGTAAGCAAATGTCCTGGCGATCCCGATAGCCCCAATGGCATCCAATCTGTCGGCATCCCTGACGATTTTTGCGTTGAATGATGTCAGCAGTTTTTCGTTTCCGCCTTTATAGGAGATGGAGTAAATGATATCAATTAACTCCTCTTTCTCATCATTTTCCAATGATAATGAGGAGATGAATCCATTCAGCATACGGTTTCCTTCTTCTTCAGAGGATGCAAGCTTTTCATCAGGTACATCATGAAGTAACGCAGCCAGCTCAATAATATATGTATTTGTTACCTTTTCTTTCTTCGCAATCAATAGAGCATTCTTTCTGACACGTTCAAGGTGATACCAGTCATGCCCTGTCGATTCATCCTTGTATACTCTTTTCAATGCACTCATTAACTCTTCGACTTCCGGTCTGACCATGTCATCATCACCTTTCACCCCTATTGTATCAAAAAATCCTTCATATAAAAGAAAATAGGAGGTGACATATAAGAATGGAGCTTATATGTCACCTCAATATCGACTACCCTTCCAACTCCTCGGACCAGCTGATTCCGATTGTGTTGGCACCTGCATGAACATCGATGACAGTCCCGAGTGGATAGGCACCGAATTCCATGTCTGGATAGTCCGCCTTTAATTGTCCCATCCATTCTTCGGCCTCGTCATGATTCAAACCGTGCAATATCGAAACCTTTTTTATATTTTTTGTTTGCGAAGCATCCCGAAGCACTTGGCTCATTTTGCTCAACCCTTTATTGATGCTTCTAACTTTATCTTTCACCTCAAGCTTCCCGTCTGCTATTGAAAGAATCGGTTTGATATTCAGCATGCTCCCTAAAAAGAAGGATAAGCCGTTCATCCTGCCGCTTTTATGGAGTTGTTCAAGGCTTCCGACCATGACAAACACTTCCCGTGTCCTGATCTTATCTTCCAGTGCGCCCGTAATCTCTTTGATTGATTTTCCTTCCTTTTGAAGGCTTTGACCATATTCAATGAGTTCGGTCAATGGGTAGGTCAAAGTCTTCGAATCGATGCATGTTATGGAAGGCACTTTTTCTTTGAGTAATTCAGCAGCCTGGTGTGCAGATGATAATGTCCCGCTGAAATGGGATGAAACATGAACGGAGAATATGTGATCATAGCTTTCTGCAAGTTCTTCATACAATTCCTTAAACGTTCCGATCGATGGCTGTGACGTTTTCACTTCGACTTTTTCTTCTTTCAACTTATCGAATAATTGTTGAGGTGTAAGATCGATTCCGTCTTTAAATTCTTTATCTCCAAACAGTATGATCATAGGGACTACATATAGATCTTTTCCTTTACATGCAGATAAGTCTTCAATATATGCAGTACTATCGGTCACCCAAGCAATCCTCATCAAATATTCCCCCTCAATCGGTTATACTATTTCTTTTTTATTATCAACTTTTACACAATAACCTCAATCTAATATATCAAGTGTCTCTGCGGAGAACGATACCATTTGAAGTATGTCATCGACCATTTCTTCTGTAATGACCCGGTTGAACCGGAGAATGCCTTGTACACTCGGGGGACGAAGGGAAGAGGAGATATTCATCCACTCCCAGCTCTTATCAGCACCCCAAGCGGATTCAAGCTCTTTTTTCGAACCAGTCAGTTTATCGCTTCCTTCGTATGTAAATTCGATTTCTGCACCTGCCCGATTCTTATCAGCAAGCCCTTTCCTCTCGGCAATAAAGTGACTCATATCCGCTTTCAGATGAAGGGTGACTGAGCTTTCTGACTGATTCAGCAAGCTATATTGGATGAGATAGGTTCGTTCATAATGGGCAAAATCGAATAAATCTCTTCTGTCAAGGATGTTAATTTCACCAGAGAGGTCCAGGTCATACACTGCCCCCTCTACGACCACTTTCAAATTGTCAAATGCCGTTGGATCAAACATGTTAACTCTCCTTTCGTCAAATTAACCCTGTCTATGCTTCATATCAATTTACACTTGAGTGAAGCGAGAGAGATTGCTTTTTTCCCCTTATAGTCTGTACATAAACAAGGTCATGAACGTAAGTGCCTGTTTCAACTCACTGGGCAGCGTCTTTGTCAGAGAAGGAGAGACACCTTTTTTATAGACCCATTCCTCATCTACCTTTATCCACCCTTTATCTTTTGCCAGTCTTTCTAATTCCCAAGGCATCATCGTGTTACAGATCGCTTCTTCTCCCAGCAGCCGTGGAAAAGCATTTTCCCGTGGATGTGCCGTAGGACCGAGCAGCCCTATACATATGTATCCGTCCTTCATTACCACTCTTTCAAGTTCATGCAGTGCCGTTAATGGTGATTCAGTCCATTCAATGGAGTTTATCGCCATGACAGCATCCAGTTCATTGTCCCCGAAAGGCAGCTTATTAAGATCACCTTGAATGAATCGTAAGTTGTTCATTTCGTGTTTTTTTGCTATTTCAACCATTCTATCAGAGAAGTCCATACCTGTGACGTTATACCCATTTTGATGAAGCAAATAGGATCCGTAGCCGTCTCCACATCCCAGGTCCCCTACGATTCTGCCTTTATCAACGGATTTAAGAAAAAAAGGGATGATGGCCTTTCTGCTTCCGGTTAACCACATGTCAACGCTTCTTGAGTGCCAATTATCTGCGTTTGTATCCCATCGCGATTTTGCATTTGTATGCCATTCAGATTGGCTCATATTACACCTCTGTAAATTTATTCTCTTTTCTCTATTCTTAATTTAAATGAAAAATCCTTCTTTTTACCTGCTTAATTTCAACATCAAGTTGATCTTTTCCTTATTAAGAATGTTATTTCTGATAATACTACTAGTATAAATCTTTGAAAAGGAGTTTCAATTATGGAGGAAATCACAAGAGTACAGCGTAACTATCATGGAGATATTATTAGTTTCCAAACTTCAGGAGGAAGGATCATTTCTTACCGAAAAGCGGTTATGGAAGCTTCAGAGGGTCTGCTCCAAGGTGTCGACCTCCACGAAAATGAATGGGGGGAATATGAAATTTCTTCATCCCATGGCACGGATAATAGCTTCGATGGGTATCCGACCATCTTTTGAACAGCGAAAGGGGAAAAGAAAATAAGGGCTGCACCGTTATGGTCAGCCCTTATTTTCATTCGCTTCGACTTTGCACATCTCTAAGATCTTCCAGCCTTTTCGCTTCTTCTTCAAAAAACTGTACGAGGTCTCCGATTCGGTCGATGGAATCCCAGCTTAAATGATGTTCGATGCCTTCAACATCTTCATATATATGCTCTTCTTTTACACCGATGACCCTGAGGAATTGTTCCAGCAGTTCATGTCTGTAAACTAAGCGTTTTCCGACTTTATTTCCTTTTGGAGTCAGTACGAGCCCACGATATTTCTCATATATCAGATAATCATCTTTATCTAATTTCTGAACCATCTTTGTCACTGAGGAGGGGTGTACGGATAAAGCTTCTGCTATATCTGACACTCTGGCATACCCTTTATTCTCAATCAACAAATAAATCTGTTCTATATAATCTTCCATACTTGGTGTAGGCATTCTGCACCCTCCAAATTCCCATGAATATCAATAAAAGTTTACTATAAGAACAGAATGAATACAACCCGAAGACTTTAGATCATTCTTCAGTAAGTCTTCTGTGATTCAGGAATTTAAATACCAGCCCATACTTTGGTGATACCATCCAGACGATGAGAAATACGATGCCGGCAGCCACTGCCATCGCTCCCGAAATGGATACATCGAACATCTTTGCACCGTAATATCCGGCTGCACTGTCGAAGATACCGATACATCCGCTTAACAACAGCATTACATTATATCTGTCTGTCAGTAAATACGCTGTAGCCCCGGGAGCGATCAACATGGCAACAACCAGAATGGCACCGACACTGTCGAATGCAGATACAGTTGTCACTGAAACCAGCCCCATCAGGATATAATGAATGGCTAAAACAGGTATACCGATCGCAGCTGCCATGCTTGGATCAAAAGAGGTTAGTTTAAACTCCTTGAACAACAGCAATATGACTGCAACATCAATAATAAGGATAGAGCCAAGCATGACAACTGATTTAGGCACTGACCCCAGAAAAGGTAAGGAGAGTGTATTCCACGGAACAAATGCAATCTCTCCCATTAATGCATGCTCGACATCCAGATGAACGTTCTTAGCGAATAGGGAAATGAGAATGACACCTAAAGCAAACAGAGAAGTGAACACCACTCCGATAGCTGCATCTTCCTGGATCCCGCCAGAGTTTAATAGCTGGACGATGAAAGTTGTCAATAATCCAACAGCGGCTGCTCCTATCAGCATATAGAAACCATTCATGCTTTGGCTGACGATAAAAGCCATAACCAGACCAAGAAGAACCGTATGGCTGATTGCATCGGCTAACATAGACATTTTCCTCAGGATCAGGAAACAGCCGACCACCCCGCAAGATAGTCCTACTAGACTTCCAGTGAGAAGAATCCAAAGTTCATAGCTCATATCCCTGTCCCCCTCTTCCTGCACGCACTTTAATGTTTAAAAAAGGATTTTGACTATAAACCTCGGTCATCTTCAATTGAAGCTTTTTAAGTTGGTCGCCCGAAATGGCCCCTTCTTCTTGGTTTTCAATCCAATTGATGTCAAGGGAGCCCAATTCTCCCGGATACATTTCTTTCAATTCAATCAATTCATCTACAAATCTGAATTGCTCCGCTTTTATTGAACCGGAATCGGTAATGGTAATGACCCCACCAGGGTTCATAATATAGCCATTCTTAACAAGTTGTTTCATTACTCGGGTGAAGCGCATCTTTGAAATGGCGGATATCCGCCAAAGATTTCTTTCATTTATTGATTCTCCGCCCATTTCATAGACTTTTTTCAATATGAAACGAATGGCCAGGCGATCATCATTCCTTGCTCTTCTCATAAAAATTGAAATCAATCCTCTATTTGGCGAAAACAGCAGAGAGACGATGAAAATGGCAGTAGCGGTCAATACGATGAAAGGACCGGTCGATAAACCCTTTCCCATAGTACTGATCAGCGTCCCCGTTGCACCCGATATACCTCCGATTACTCCCGAAATGAAAACCATCGTGCTCAATGAATCCGTCCAGTATCTGGCTGATATCGAAGGTGTGATCAGCAAGGCTGCCATTAGAATCACCCCTACGGCCTGAATACCGATGACGACGGTAATAACTAAAAGTGAAACGAACCAGAAATTCAGGAAACCAACTGGAAGCCCGATTCCCTTTGCAAATTGCGGGTCAAATGTACTGACTTTAAACTCTTTGAATAACAACGTTGTGATGATGATCAATGCAGCAGCTGTCAGCCCCATCAACTGAACATCCCTTCCCACAAGCGAAGCAGCCTGACCGAAGATAAAATCATCCAATCCGCTTTGGTTGCCAGTTGGCATCTGGGCAACCTTCGTCAGAAGTACGATACCTAATCCGAAAAATACTGATAGTACCAAACAAATTGCAGTATCTTCCTTGATTCTCGTGGTATTGGTAATCAATTGAATCGTATAAGCTGCAAGCAATCCGGTTGCAGCTGCACCCGTTAATAATACGAAGAAGTTCTTCTCACCAATGAACATAAAAGCAAAACAAATTCCGGGGAGAGCTGCATGGGCTACGGCATCCCCTATTAAACTCTGCTTTCTTAATAGGGCAAAACTCCCTAATACCCCGCTTGCTATCCCCAATAATAATGTGCTGAATAATACCCATTGAGTATTTCCGTCTGTTGCAATCGATTGCCATAAATGATTCACCTTGCTCACCTCTTTCTTATGGTTGAATCAGCATTTTATCCTTTTCGAGGAAAGATAACTTTCCTCCGTAAGTCAGTTGTAAATTATCAACATTGAATACTTCCTCTGTCGGTCCATATGCGATGGTTTTTCTGTTAAGGAGCAGTGTCCAGTCAAAATATTCTGTGACAGTTTGCAGGTCATGATGAACGACTAAAACTGTCTTTCCCTGTTCTTTTAATTCAATCAATAAAGAAATGATCGCTTTTTCTGTTGCTGCATCCACTCCTACAAAAGGTTCATCCATGAAATAGACCTCTGCTTCCTGTGCCAGCGCCCGTGCAAGGAACACCCTTTGCTGCTGGCCGCCTGAAAGCTGGCTGATCTGCCTTGATGCAAATTGGGTCATTCCTACTTTATCCAAACATTCCATTGCATACGCAGCGTCTTTTTTTGATGGTCTTTTAAACCAGCCCAAATGTCCATATCTTCCCATCAGGACAACATCGAGGGCATTTGTCGGGAAGTCCCAATCGACGGATCCACGTTGAGGAACATACCCTACCATTTTACTCTTTGATGAATAAGGTTTATCGAATATTTTAATATCTCCCGAAGACCGGGGAACCAATCCTAAGATCGCTTTTATCAAGGTAGATTTCCCTGCTCCATTTGGACCGACGATCCCGATGAGTTTACCTTTAGGCACTGAAAATCCCACATCCATTAGCACCGGTTTTCTATGATAGGCAACTGTCAAACCAAATACGTCCACTGAATTCATGTTATTCCCTCCTCCAACCTTTACTTTAATGCATCAACAATTGTATCTACATTATGGCGGTACATGCCTATATACGTACCTTCATCTGTTCCATCTTTCCCCATGGCATCCGAGAATAGCTCACCGCCGATACTTACTTCATGGCCTTTATCCTCTGCCCCTGCAATAACGGCATTGATTGATTTCTCCGAGATGCTTGATTCTACGAATACAGCTTTAATATTTCTGTCAACCAGCGTGTTCACAAGTGATTGAACATCTCCCAGGCCATATTCTGCATCTGTACTTAAACCTTGCAGTCCCTTCACTTGAAGGTCATACTTTGCGCCAAAATAATTGAACGCATCGTGAGCTGTGACCAGTACTCTCTGTTCCTCAGGAATCTTTTTCATCTCTTGCTCAGCATATTTTTTCAATTCATCTAATTCGGAAAAGTATTTTTCCGTATTTCGAATGTAGTCTTCTTTGTGTGCGGGATCTTTCTCGATTAATCCGTCCCGTACCTGCTCTAAAGCTATTTTCCATAAGTCTATGTCAAACCAGACATGAGGGTCCATTGCCGTATTATCTGCTGCATCCTTTCTTAATTTATCCTTAGGGATACTGTCGGCAATAGCATATGTTGGTTTTTCTTCATTCATCTTCTCAAATATTTCAAGCATCTTACCTTCTAAATGCAATCCGCTGTAGAAAATGATATCTGCTTCTTGCAGTTTTCCGATATCCGATTGCTTAGCTTTATATAAGTGAGGATCTACACCAGGTCCCATTAAACTGTGAACTTCTACATGCTCTCCTCCGATATTTTTTACAGCATCACCAATTTGGCCGATTGTTGTGGTGACAATTACTTTATTATTCGGAGTTTCACTCACGGCCGCTCTACACCCGGAAAGAATAAGTCCTCCCATTAAGATCGCAATCATTCCTATCAGTGACATTACTTTTTTGTTCATGTGTACTCTCCTTTCTCACGTTTGATTTTCGTTAATTCAATTCTATTCAATAATTTTACATATGTTCACCTTTTTTTACATAAGCAACTTATTTTTAATTAAGTAATATTTTTTACCTTATGCAATAAAAGTTTCCTTAGTGCAAATTTTATTTCCTAATTCAATTATTGTCAACCATCTGAGGGGATATAATTTCAAATTATCCTGCAGCCACAGTCAGCTGAAACAATTTTTTAAAAATTCCACTAAATTCATTTTGATGATGTTGACTCTAAAATCTCCATATTGTATAGTAAAGACATCATTGAAGTGGAGCGATTTTTAGTGCTGAAGCATTGGATATCACCATTTCATTGAAAACTATTTTCCATAAGCACCATGGTGCTTGATCGATTTAGGAGGATTAGAAGAATATGCAAAATGGTAAAGTTAAATGGTTCAACAACGAAAAAGGATTCGGCTTTATTGAAGTGGAAGGCGGAGACGATGTATTCGTACACTTTTCAGCAATTCAAGGCGATGGTTTCAAGTCTTTAGAAGAAGGTCAAGAAGTTTCTTTCGAAATTGTGGAAGGCAACCGCGGGCCTCAAGCAGCCAACGTAGTTAAATTATAATCAAACCCATATAAATGAAAAAAGCGGACGATTTGATCGTCCGCTTTTTTCATTTATATTTTGTTATTGACTACTTTAATTGATTTCCGTAAAGTTTGATTTGTTCACCGACTGTACACTCTGCGATACAGAAACGATGTGCTCTTGATTTACCGTATTCTTTACGAAAATATGCCTTAAGCAAGCAGTCGCTGCAATAGGTGTCGATCAACTCATCCACTTTATCAACCACTTGTCTGCGGTCCATTTCATCACTCCTAATCTTCCTCCAACAATCTTTTGGTTTGTATTTATAGAATATATAATGAGGGCTGAAATTATTCTATGCGCTTATGACTGTGAACTTCAGTCCCAAGCAAAGCCTGATTAGCGAGCTTATCTGCTTCCTTGTTAGCATTCCTGTTCACAGTGTCTACCGTTATCTTCAATTGCCTTTTATCGATGATCGACTCAATGCGATCAAGCCATCTGTTTAATCCTTCATCAAAGCATGGCCACTCCCCTTCAAGCTGCTTCAGTACAACTTGGGAATCCCCCTTTATCGTACAGGTTGAGTTTTTCACTCCGATTTCATCCAGCAGTAAAAGAGCATTGTGCAATGCAGCATATTCTGCTTCATTATTATTTTCAAGTGCCGTTAGTTTTTCATTTTTACGTATTCTGAATTTCTCATCACCTTTATCGTAATAAATGACAATTCCTATGCCGGACAGGAACCTATCTTTATCAAACCCTCCATCAAAATAGACGACGATATTTTCAGGTTCTTTATCCAGTTGTTTATTTAATTTGACAAATTCTTTACGTGTCCAGGAATTTTCCATTTCGTCAATGATTTCAAGGTCAGCGACTCTGCCCGTTTTCATTATATCATCGACGTGTATCATCGTTTCCTTCCTTGGAAACCATGATGATTCGAACCAAATGTCGCTGCTTGTTTTACTAACATATTTAAACTTTAGTTTCATTTTCATATTGATCACTCTCTTCCATCTGTAGTCTTCATATTGTTCAAGCTTCCTTTAGTCAGTATAATGGAGGAACCACTTGATAAAAATTTTATTTTGACTATTATTATGCTGCTGCCCAAGCTAGTTCAACCACAGAATGAAATTATTTGTTAAGGTAGATTATTTGATTGAGGTTACTTCATTTGGTAATAATGCAATCGAATACCTTAAGACATCCAGAAACGAGGTGAGTCCTATATTTGAAGTAAATGTAGATGGAGCAAGCGCAGGCAATCCGGGTCCAAGCGGGGCAGGAATCGTGATCAAACAAAATGGCCGGTTGGAACATCATTCCCTGCCGCTCGGAGAAATGGATAATCATCTTGCCGAATTCACTGCTTGCATGAAAGCGTTGGAATTATGTATCGGACTGGGTGCACAGACGGTTTGGGTCCGCAGTGACTCCCAGGCTCTGGTGCAAGCAGTGGAAAAAGAATTCGTCAAAGGTGCTGCTTATAAATCAGTGTTACATGAAATATTAATCCTGTCCCAACAAATCCCCCTGTTTTTCATCAAATGGATTCCAAGTAAAGAGAATAAAATGGCTGATGACCTCGCCAGGAAAGCCATTCATCAGAATGAATGAAAACAAAAAGGAGGCCTGCATCGGGCTCTCCTTTTTTATTTGATACATAAGCATTTATTGTCAATTTCAGCCTTGAATTATGCAAGTCCTTGATGATCCATCCATCTTAGCGCTTCTTTCCTTGAAGTGATCTTTTGGGAATGCAGGCGTTCCAATATAGACATATAAAAGCTTGAGTCAAACTGTTTTTGCGCTTTTAGTGTGATCTCGATTGCGCTGTTCACCAATTCATCAGGAGCATCGGTATACTTTTTTCCGAAATAGATGAAACCAATCGCATCTTCCTGAAATTTAAATCCCCTGTTTTCCAATTCTATGAGAAAATCTTCAGTTGTTTTTTTCACTTTTCTCCTCACCCTAATTACAACATTGTCTTTTTCATCTTACAAAAAATCTATTTCTTTGCCTATCTTTTTTTGAAACCAAAAATCCCAGTGCCCCCATCACCAGCCCTAATACAGCACCGCCGACTACTTCTTGAGGCTGATGCCCAAGCATTTCTTTAAGGATTTTAGGCTTTTTTTCCTCAAATTCAACTGATTCTTCCTCGTGCGCTTTTCTGACAAGCTCATCCAGGCTATTCACTTTAAGCGTCAATTCACCCGTCTGTCTTCTAATCCCCTGGGCATCATACATCACGATTAGACCGTAAATAAAGGAAAGGGCAAAATCAATCGTTTTGACCCCTTTTTTTAATGCGATAAATGTAGTTAAAGAAGCAACCCCTGCACTGTGAGAGCTTGGCATGCCCCCTGTCTGGAAAAATAGTTCAGGTTTCCATTCCTTCTTTTTCATATAATGAAGGGGGATTTTGAATCCTTGAGCTAACACAATACTCAACAAGGCTGTCAGTATACCTTTATTCACCCTATACACCTCCCTTATCAATAGTCTGTCCTAAAATTCCTGGTTGCATGGGATAATTTATAGGACAAAACGTAAAATAATCATGTATGTATCTACTTTAGGAGGCGTTACGATGAGCAAAAATAATAATAAAAACAAAGGAAAAGCAGCAGGCAGTGTCAATCCTCAAGGCAATGCAGCGGATACGGAATTCGCTCAGGAACCAAAGAGCAAATTAGAAAATGCAGCAAAAAAAGCGACCAAAAAGTAATCCCGTGTATCATCTGTTATCTAATAAAGAGTCAGGGTTATATAACCTGACTCTTACTTTTCTTAACTGGATGCAATCAGGGATTCTGCACTCAATAAAAACCTTCTGAGCACTTTCAATTCCAGTTCCTCTATAAAAGATATGGAAGAATCCGAAACATGGCTCCAACCGGCATTTTCGATTGAGAGAGGCAAAGGAACTTCACAATGAATCTCGGCCAGTTTCCTTGAAACATGCAGCATCTCCAGTCCGGCTTCAATTTTCTTTCTCTGAGAAGGTGTTAATTTATCGAGATTGTTTAATACACCTTCAATATCCACATATTCCTGTATTAATTTCACAGCAGTCTTTTCACCGATTCCTTTGACACCCGGGTATCCGTCACTCGTATCACCCATTAAAGCTTTTACATCGATAAACTGCTTTGGAGTGATCCCCCGTTCCTCGATGAACAGGTCTGCTGTGTATGTCTGATAATTTCCAAATCCTTTCTTCAATAACATGATTTCAATGTTTTCATCAAGTAATTGAAGTAAATCCTGATCGCCGCTCAGAACCGTCACTTTCCGCTCTTTATGGTGGGCTTTTGCCAGAGTACCGATACAGTCATCCGCTTCATAGCCCGGTACTCCCACATTTGCCAAATTGAATCCTTCTGCGACTTCTTTGGCCAGATCGAACTGAGGAATCAATTCGACCGGAGGAGCATTTCGATTTGATTTATAAGCCGTATACACCTCATTTCGGAACGTTTGGCTGCCCATGTCCCAGCAAACCAGGATATGAGTTGGCTTGACATAATCGACAGCCATAAGCAGGTGCTTCATGAACCCTTGCACACCATTGGTAGGCAGCCCTTTTGAATTCATCATGAATTGGCCAGTTACGGCAGTAGCAAAAAAAGACCGGAATAAGAGAGCCATTCCATCTATTAATAATATATGTTCGTTTTTCTTCATTTCATACACTCCTGACTGTCTGCAATTGGCATCGTCTTTTTCTTTCTTAAATCATTCCTCTAAAAGTATAACATATTTTCTTTCTCTCCCTATTGGTAAAGAAAACAAGCCTGTAGTCCTACAGGCTTGTTGTTCAGTCATCCTCATTGTTTGTCCACCTTATGATGTTCATACGATACCCAGTCGCTGTAGCTGCCGGCGTATAGTTTCACATCTTGGAACCCTTCTTCCAATAGTGTGAGGATGTTAGGGGTGGCAGTTACGCCGGAACCGCAATATACAACGATAGGTTTATCCTTGTCAATACGTAGAAATCGTTTTCTCTGTAAAGCGGCATCACCAAAGAATCCTTTATCGACCCCTTCGGTCCAAGGGATATTGATCGCCTTCGGAATATGTCCGGGGATACGATCGATCGGCTCTTCGATACCCTGATATCGTTTTATACTCCGTGAATCAAGTAAAATCGAGTGACTCTCTCCTTTGGAAATAAGCTCTACTTCCTCTAATGAAGCAAGCATGTCTTCATTGAACGAGGGGGTATAGCTGCTTGTTCCGTAGTCAGGAATGGTTGATTCGGAATCGAACCCGCTGTCCTTCCATGCCTGAAATCCTCCGTTCAGCACGTAGACCCGCTCATGTCCAAGATAACGAAACAGCCACCAGCACCTGCTTGCAAATGCCCCCTCCTGCTGGTCATAAGCTACAAGGATGGAATCATTGCCTATGCCCGCATTTTCTATTTTACGGAGAAAATTTTTCATATTTGGAAGGGGATGCCGTCCCCCGTGCTCTTTTACGAGACCGGACAAATCTTTCTCAAGATCGAAGTACACCGCTCCAGGAATATGCTCCTGCAGATAGGCTGTTTTGCCGGCAGAAGGATTCCCCAATGAAAAGCTGCAGTCGATCACCTTAACACTTCGATCATTTAGATGTTCTTTTAGCCAATCCACACTTTTAATAAAACGCATCATAATATCCCCCTCTTTTTCATCAATTCCTTTACGGCTTCTTTCGGTTCCCAGCAGGAAAATTTATACGCTGTCTTTGTTTCATAGCCGAGCCTGGAACAATAATAACTTGTCCTTGGATTCTTCGATGATTTACTGGAACGGATGTGAATGCAGGTGGCACAGCAGTGAAAAGGATTATTGTCGCTCATCTCAATCACCCTCTTTCAGGACAGTATTCAGGATGACTCCTCAAGCCACTTAAGTTCTTCTCGAAGTTTTGCAATATCCTGAACGGTATTCAATGCTTCGATCGTCGAATCCATTTGTTCAAAGGTATGTGCTTTTGCCTCTTCGATCAGAATCGTGAAACGGGTCTTTATCAATTGCTCACTCCATGCTTTCAACTTTTGTTTCTCACTTCTTAGATACTCGTCGGCTGGTTCATGGAGTTCCTTCACAAGATCTTCCTGAACCTCTTTCTTCCCGCCTTTTTCAAGGAAATGTTTGGGGTTCTTGAAAGCGGAAAAAGCCCTTGTGAACCTCTCCAAATCGATCTCCTTGAAAGCTTGTTCAAACTTGATGGTATCGTCATTTTCATATTCAGACGAAGACAGAATGATCCGGCTGTCCCATCCACGAATGACGGTTTCAAATTCTTCCCATTCTGCATCAAGCAGACTCCCGATGAACTTACGGATTCTTAAGGATGTAGCTCTCAGTTCCTGTGACAGGTCGAATCCTGCACTGGATATAAACTCCTTCAATCCTTTTTGCAAAGCCTTTGAATAGTTCGGTTCATTCATGAAAAGCCCCGAATGAAAGGCTTCTTTATAAAAGTCGGATAAGCGGAAAAAGACACGTTGTTTCAAGTAGTAAATCAACTCATTTATTTCCTGTTCCACTTCCCGTTCCAATGAGTCCGTGCTTCTTGTATTCAGAAATTCATTCACTTTGGATTTTGCCTGCTGCAGGTCAGCGATCTGCTTCTCTTTACTTGATTTATCACTTGAAGCGGAGGCAATGTAGTTCTGGAATCGTTTGATGCCCTTTTCCCATTCGTTGATTGCGGAATCCACGCTCATTCGCACGAGCTCGTTTTGAATAAACAAATCGAATTCATGTTTGAAGTTTTCCATTCCACTCTTTTGCTTTTCTTTCTCCTTCAGGGCTAGTAAAGATGAGACCCCGAAAAGCCTCGGAAAGCGAATTCCATATTGAATCAGCTGATTCTGTACATATTCCATTACCTCATCTTTTTCTGCTTCATTTTCAGCAAGGTCGATGGCATTAACGATAAAAAACATTTTATCGAGCTCAAAGGCATCTTTTACCCGTCCCAATTGTATAAGGAACTCACGGTCTGCTTTTGCAAAGGCATGATTATAATAGGTAACAAATAGAATGGCATCTGCGTTTTTAATATATTCGAAAGCGACTCCCGTGTGGCGGGCGTTAATCGAATCTGCTCCCGGTGTATCCACCAGAGTGATTCCTTTCCGTGTTACATCGCAATCGTAATACAAATCGATGGATTCAACAAAACAAGACTTGTCTTCATCTGCGACATACCTTCTGTATTCATCCAGGTTCACAGTGATTTCTTCTCCCAGAACCTTTTTGAATTCATTAAAACCTTTGTAAAAGGCACGCAGAAACGCAAGGTGGATTTTTTCTTTTGCATCCCCTCCTGTTTCCTCCAGCAAGGCTGGAATGACCTTAAAGGCATCCTCTACACTTGATATGTTTCTATCAAAAAAAGACAGGGAGTGGGAAATGTCCTGCAAAAGTTGTACTTCGGTTTTAATTTGTACATCCGCTGTTTCATGGTGATGCAGACCGGTTACAGGTCTGATCCGGTTGATTGAAGCGGTCGTCGGATTCGGGCTGACCGGTAACACCTTTTCACCGAGAAGTGCGTTTGCAAAGGATGATTTCCCGGCACTGAAAGCACCGAATAATGCAATCGTAAAATTCTGATGAGAAAGCCTCTCCATCTTTCCTTCCAATATATTGGCTACCTTACTGAAGCCATGCAGGTCTTTGAACACCTTTGCCATACGCCCCAGCCTGTTTATTGCCGTTTCTGCCGATACCCGAGAGCCATCCGCCGGTAGTTGTGGTGTCACTTCTACTTCAGAATCCTTGATTTCTGATACAGGGAGAGTCCCGTCTTCTTGTATGTCGGATGCTTCAGTAAAATGATTATCCTTTACTTCCCACCCACTTATCCAATTAGAAATTTTCTCTTCATTCACATCCGATCCCGTAACATTATTCAACTTCTCTATTTGCTGCTGTTTTTCCTCCTCCAACAGATCCCATTTATGCACATATACTGTTTTCTGACTGATTGTCTGGAGTTTATCCTCGAGATGCTTCTGTTTGGTTTCTGAATTTAGTTTAATCTGTTCCAATCCGGTTTCTAGTAACTCATTCGTTTGCTTTCTGGCATTCTTCTTTAAATCTTCTGACAAATTATCGCAATATTGCAATACGTAATCACCGGTCACTTTGGCACCCGGCTTGATCAATGAAGTTAAGTATTGCTCATCAACCTTCAATGAAAACTTTTCCCATGCTTCAAACAGTCCTGGAGTAGAGATATTATTTTGTTTTATTATTGATTTTCCAAGTGTTTTCAAATGCCAATCAAGCTGCGTTTCAATTCTGCTATTCACTTCTTCTTTAAACACTTGGGCTCTTCTGGACTTTTCCTCTTCCGTTTTTTGCCTGGAAAACAGTAAGCCGATTTTAAAGTCAGCCTGCTGGCTATCTAAAAATCCCTTTGCAAGATCCCTCGTCTCAAATGGCATTAGATAGGCATTCTTTAGAATTTTACTTCTTTCATCTTCAAATACCTGCTTGATCTCACTGCTGTCAATCTCAGATAATTCGTCCAAAACCTGTCCTTCTTCCAGAAGCAATGTGTCTTTATTGCTCCAATCCTCTTCTGACAAGCAGCACATGCTTTCTTCTTTTATATGCTGCTTCTGTTCTTCATACCAGATTTCATGCTCATGCAAAAGCTGAGACATCGCGGACCTTGCGGATGATTTGATTAAGTCTTCCTTATCAGTCACCTGCATCTTGATTAATTCACGCAGGGTTTCCGCCTCATTATCCGGGTGATCCAACTGTTTTAAACTGGTATAGAAAATTCCGTCCGGAACCACTCCCCATGAAGCAAATGAATCCCTTACCCCATCTTTGAATTCATGAAGGGGGAGCTCCTCTTCTTGATGCTTATCAATCTGATTCACTACCAGATAAAGCTTCACCCCATGCCGCTTCATTTCTTTGGTGAATTGAAAGTTCACCTGTGATTGAACATGGTTGTAATCCATCACATAAAACACCGCATCGGCCAAGTGGATGGCTGACTCCGTGGAAAGTCTGTGCGCATCGTCGGTACTGTCGACACCTGGTGTATCGAGTATGGACACTCCTGCGGGCAATGATGTTTCATTTTTCCCGATTTCAACGGAATACACATCTTCCCCGTTTCTGCAGAATGCTTTTATAGTCGAATACTCAAAGGGTTTTCTAAAATAAACCGGCTTCCCTGAATGGTAGTGGATTTTCGCATAATCCTCTTCAGAATGATGCACTTTCACCAGGTTTGCACTGGTTGGGATGGGGCTTGAGGGAAGAATCTCTTCCCCCATCAGATAATTGATCATCGTGGATTTACCTGCAGAGAAATGTCCGCAAAATGCAAGAATGAACTCCTGCTTATAAATCTTTTCTGCCAATCTTTCAACTTTTCGGGAACGTCCTTCATCTCCCTTACTCCTGAATATGTCGTCATAGCCTGCCAGTTCCTGCAGGATTGTATGTAAATTGGTACTCTTTTGGTCAATGCTGCTCATGTCGAAGATCCTTTCTATTTCAAAAGATGGTAACGCATATATTTTATCGTATTTATTTCGAATTCTCTATTGTTTATTAATCTCACTTCAGATCTATCAGTCAATCTCAAATCATTATACTAAATTAACCTGAAAAAAATTTTAAGACTACACAATAAAAAAAGCCTCCTTGTTGTGAAGGAGACTATCTTGTCGATTCTGTTGTGATGAGGCTGGATGGGGCAAATGATTGAGGACTTTTTTGATAAGGGACTTTTTTCCGGACAGGATGTCGATCCTTCATGATATTCGATAAGACGTGTTTCATGATAAAGCCGTATGTGACCACCGTTAACAAAATAAGAAACCAAACCATTCCATTCCCCACCTTTACTATATTTGGACGTGCAATTGAGAATAATTTTCATGTTCAATTACATCGTATCAAAAACGATAATCATTTTCAATGAGAAATTCATTTTTCTTTTTTGACAGTTCCGATCCATCCGGGTGTCTTAACGTGTACAAGTTCGTAATCTGTTTCAATACTAAGGGCATGTTCTTCTATCGGAATCCTCGTGAAGAGTATGAGTTGGTTGAGAACAGCAAAAATAACCATTGTCCAATAAGCATTGAATAGTAATGGAACAATGATCAATTCGATGGTTACGATAAGATAATTCGGGTGTCTGAACAGTTTATAAGGTCCTGATGCCACTACTTCAGCATACGGAAGAACGATTATTTTTGTATTCCAGAACTTGCCCAGGGAAGAAATGACCCACATTCTTCCCGCTTGAGTGAGGAGAAACACGGAAAGCAGGTATTCCCAAAGAGGATGGATGGCGGTGTGGAAAATTCCTGCCTCTATATAAAGTGAGACAAAAAAAGCAATATGAATCAGCACCATTGCATGATAATGCTTTTGACCGTATTCTTTCGCACCCTGACTTTTCATCCACTTTTCGTTTTTCCTTGCCAATATTAATTCAACGAGCCTCTGTATTGCCAGAACGACGAAGAATACATTGAAGAATACCATCATTCCCACCTCATCAATACTAATTCAGAGCTGAATCCCGGTCCTAATGCAGCACCCAGTCCGATATCACCGATTGCGCAATTATCCTGCAGAAATTCCTTCAACACATAGAAGATCGTGACTGATGACATATTGCCGTATTGTTTCAGGATTTTCATTGCATGCTCAGTCATACTCTCACCGAACCCCAACGCTTCCTGGTAAGCCTCGATCACTTTCTTACCTCCGGGATGCGCAACAAAATGTTTTATCTCATCGATTCCGATCCCCTTGGAATGGATGAATTTCTCCACGTTCGGCCTCAGCCAATTTTTGACGAGAGTTGGAATATCTTTAGAGAATACTACATACAGACCATCATCTTTGATAGTCCACCCCATGACATCGATCGAGTCCTTCAAGGTGGTGGATTGAGTGGCAAAAATGGATGGAAGCGGATTTGTGATACCTTCTATCACCGCGCTTTCATCTCCACATAGGAGAGTGCAGGCCACTCCATCCGCAAATAACGATGTCCCAACCAGATTACTCTTAGAACGGTCACCATGCTGAAATGTCAATGAACATAATTCGATGGATAGGATCAGCACATTCGATTTTGGAAACGCCTTACAGTATTCATACCCCCTGGATATCCCGGCAGCTCCGCCTGCACATCCCAAGCCCCAGATAGGAATTCGCTTTACATGGGGGGAGAAAGGCAGGAGATTCATAATCCGGGCTTCGATGCTCGGGGTTGCCAGTCCCGATGTACAAATAGTGAATATTGCTTCAATATCGTCATAGTTGACGTGATTATTAGTCAAACACTTCTCTATCGCCCTGCTTCCCAACTCTACAGCATTACGGATGAAAAGATCGTTTTTTTCCTGAAATGAATGCGAACTTGCAAACCATTCAAGATCATTTACGAAATACCTGCTTTCAATTTCTCCATTTTCAAATATGGGGAGCAGACGGTCAATATCCTTAAAGCTTTCCGAGAACAGATTGCGGGCAAATTTTGCTGCTTCAGTCTGCGTGATTTTAAAAGGGGGTATTTCCGTCTCAACAGCTACTATCTTTGGCATAACAACCATCCTCCTTATCTCATTCCATATAAGGATAGGTTTACCAGTATGTGAAATAACATGTACTCAGATTCTACTGATTAATAAATTTACAAGATGGCCCTATTCGGAATTATTAACATCCGTGGGCGAGTTTCTCATCCTATTAATAATTGAAGAATGACTGGAACAAAGAAGAGCGGAACAATAGGATGTCCGCTCTTCTTATCCTCTAAAAGGTTAAAAACCTTGAATTGTCATGCCTCCATCGACAAATATTGTCTGACCGGTTACGTAGTTCCCCGCATCAGAAGCAAGAAATACTGCAGGGCCGACCAATTCCTCCAATTCACCGATTCTTTTTAAAGGCGTAACAGATAATATGTCTTCTACATAATCTTTGTTGGTCAGGAGTTCTTTTGTTAACGGTGTTTTAAAATACCATGGACCGATACTGTTTACGTTAATATTATGCTGCCCCCATTCAAATGCCAATACTTTAGTCATTTGAATCATGGCTGCTTTCGTTGCCGCATAAACCACTCCTGTGCGCAGAGCTACATGTCCTGCAACTGATGCAATATTGATGATCTTCCCTCTTCCATTCCCTTTCATAAGATTTCCTATTTCCTGACTCATCATAAAGGCAGATTTCAAATTGGTATCCATGATTGTTTTCCATTCATCATCTGTCACTTCAAAAGCATTTGATCGTATATTCATCCCTGCATTATTAATTAATATGTCAATAGTCAAACCCTGACTTTCTATGTATTGTACAACTGCCCGGATTTCCTCTCTTGATGTAACATCAGTGGGGAGTATATATGCCTTCTGCCCCAATTCATGGATGCGGGCTGCCGTCTCTTCCAAATTTCCCTTCGTGCGTGACAGCAGCACTACATCCGCCCCCGCTTCTGCCAGTCCGATACTAAGTGCCCGTCCTATTCCGCGCCCGGCCCCTGTAATGACAGCTGTTTTATTTTTCAGTGAAAAAGAAGGTAAATACATCCTTGACACTCCTCTCTTTTTTGAATCTTCTATATTTTATCACAACTTCCAGTCTAACAAATAGTGACCTATTCTTTCTTTACCGGTTGTGTATGGACGATAATATGGATCTTTGTGTCAGCCTTTTCTCCGCAAAACGAACACCTTCTGCTCTCATTGAATAATTGACAGCACTTTTTACAATAATATCTTTCCACCGTTCTTCCCCCTGACAAATAAACATACTTCATACATTGTATGTAACACTTTTTTTATTGGAACCGGATCTTTCTCCCGAGTTATTTTCAATTTGTCTTTATGTGAAATACTTCATACTTATTTCACAAATAACCCTTAAAGGTGTGACATTAATCACAGATGGACGGTCGCTCATGGAATTATGATTGAGGTAATCCAATACATCATCAAGAGGTGAAAGGAGTGAGCATGATGACAAATCCTGAATTGAATAAGAAAGCTCATACCAAGGTTGAAGATCAGTCTTCCCTTAAAGGGACGTTTACTTCCGTGTTGCTGCTGGGAGTGTTTCTGGTCCTATCCTGGATTGGAGTTTTTATACTATTCATCAATCGTTTTTAAAAAGGAGCGAATGAACATGCATATGCATCGTTATGAAAAATGGTGGCTGACCCTCGGTACCGGCTCTCTTATTATCTTTTTAATCATTCTCGGGATCAGTGCCTTTCATCAAGGTCATCAACTCCCGAGGGGCGAAGGCTTATATCAACCCTGAACAAGTAGATGATATCGGACCTTTCAATCAGCCGGGGCTGAAAAAAATCGAAGGTGAAGAATGGGATTACGAGCTGGTTATGGTCGCGTCCACCTTTTATATAACCCTGGCGAAGTGGAAGTTCCTAAAAACTCGAAGATAAAAGTTATTGCTACTACAAAGGACGTAATTCATGGCTTTGAGGTAGCCGGAACGAACATCAACATGATGCTTGAACCTGGATATATCAGTGAATATACAACAACACTCGATAAGACTGTTGAATTTTTAATAGTATGCAATGAGTACTGTGGAGTTGGTCATCACACGATGCAATCCATGATTAAGGTGGTGGACTGAAATGTATTTTGGAGATCCATTGGTTTATTTCTGGTAATTGCCGGCCTATAAGGCATGGTATGCGATTATCCCAAAGGTTATTGGAGGTAAAATTTTCTCTGATTCACTGGCAAGATTATCTTTTGTATTATTTCTCTTATTCTCTATCCCCGTCGGATTTCACCATCAGCTGGTGGAACCGGGAATTGATGCATTTTGGAAGTTTCTACAGGTAGTCCTTACATTTATGGTTGTTATCCCTTCATTGATGACTGCCTTCTCATTGTTTGCAACGTTTGAAATGTACGGCCTCTCAACAGGAGCTATTGGTTTGTTCGGATGGTTTAAAACGCTTCCCTGGGGAGATGCACGCTTTTCAGTACCCTTCATCGGGATGGCTGCGTTCATCCCGGCGGGAGCAGGGGGGTTGATCAATGCTTCCAACCAGATGAACCAGGTTATACACAATACAATCTGGCTAACAGGTCATTTTCACTTAACTCCCGCAACTTCTGTGGTGTTGACGTTCTTCGGGATTTCCTATTGGCTGGTCCCTCATTTAACAGGGCGTGTCTTAACGAAAGCGATGACAAGATGGCGATCGTGCAAGCAGTCGCATGGTCAGTCGGAATGGGAATCATGTCAGGTGCTATGCATGCTGAAGGATTATTAGGTATACCAAGACGTTCTTCCTTCTCTGCTTATGGTGGTGCACAGCTGGCCATTGACTGGATCCCTTATCAGATTGCACAAGCAATCGGTGGTACAATTCTGTTTATAGGAATCCTCCCAGTCCTATATATCTTTATTAATCTCGCTTTCTTCGCTCCAAAAGGTGAAGAAGAATTCCCGGTTGGGGAACAAACGGAAGGGGCAAAAAAACTCCTATGGTTCTTGAAAATTGGAAGATCTGGCTTACAGTCCTTGCCGCTCTCATTCTTGCAGCCTATTCTGTACCGTTCATGGATATGTTCCAAAATGGTCCTCGGCCTTCAAAAGGGTTCAGGGTGTGGTAATAAATATAAAAAAGAGTCTGGGACAAAACAAAAAAACAACTGCCTAAAGGCGAACATCATCAGTATTGACCCTGATTACCGCTAATGATTTCCGTGCAAGACTTCGCTTTCCGCGGGTAGCCCGTGAGCCTCCTTTAAATTCGAGGAGTAATTGTCCAGCTGCAGGGCTTAGAGGCACATGACATAAGTCAAACCGACCAAGAAGGCAAAGAACGCCTTCGTGGCCGATTCGCCTTATGCCACACGCCTCTGAGCAAAGCCCTTCCGCTTTTCTGATAGGAGTCTTCGTCTTGCACTCCAATCAACCGCTCGAACAAGCTATATACTAAATGGACATTTGAACAAAGCTAATAAAAAACCCGAACTAATTTGAACTTATAATTCAAATTAATTCGGGTTTTATTCAGACTAAAACACTTTTGTGCCAGCCTCTTTCAACTTTTATCAAAGTGAATATACTTTCGTATACTTTTCAATTAAATATTCAGCCAGATAGGAAGCATTCAAGCCTTCCCCCGTCACATCTTTCAGGATTTCCAGCGGCTTTTTCATTTTTCCCCATCTGTGGACATGGTCTCTCAACCACTCTTTGATAAGGCCAAGATCTCCTTTTTCGAGAAGTTCATCAAAGTCGGGAATGTCTTTTTGCATCGCTTTTCTAAATTGGGCTGCGTACATATATCCCAGCGCATAGGAAGGGAAATACCCGAAGCTGCCGCCTGCCCAATGAACATCCTGAAGGACGCCTTCACCGTCATGAGCAGGCTTGACCCCCAAATACTCTTCGTACTTTTGATTCCAGATTTGCGGAAGGTCCTTCACCTCAAATTCATCATTGAACAATCCCTTTTCAATCTCATAGCGGATGATGATATGCAGCGCATAGGTTAGTTCATCTGCCTCAATTCTGATCAAAGAAGGCTTGGATTCATTGATCGCTTTGTAGAAATGGTCAATATCCACTGAATCAAATTGACCATCGGTGTAACGTTTAAGCAGATCGTAATTTTGTTTCCAGAAAGAATAATTTCTCCCGACAAAATTCTCATAAAACAGAGACTGTGATTCGTGAATTCCCATTGACGTTCCCGTGCATAATGGGGTGCCAACTAAATCTTTTGATATATTTTGTTCATAAAGCGCATGACCGCCTTCATGGATTGTACCGAATACGGCCGTTCTCCAATCACTTTCATCATACTTGGTTGTTACCCTTACATCACCGGGGTTCAAACCTATAGCGAAAGGATGAACGGTTTCATCCAGTCTTCCCGAGTTGAAGTCATATCCCATTTGCTCCAGTACTTCTAAACTGAACTCTTTTTGTTTTTCTTTAGGGAAATGTTCGAACAAAAAATCAGTATGAGGTTTGTTCTCTGATTCTGAAATTTTATGGACTAAAGGTACGATTTTATCCCTCAGTTCGCCGAATACCTTGTCCAGGACATCAACTGTCACACCAGGCTCATACATATCGAGAAGTGTATCATATTTGTTGTTATCATAACCCCAATAATCGATGAATCGCTTAGTGTAAGCTACCAACTTTTCTAAATAAGGCTGAAACATCTCGAAATCTGCTTTGGACTTTGCTTCTTCCCAGATGGTTTCCGCTTTTGATTGAAGTACAACATATTCTCTATATTCAGAAGCTGGTATTTTTTTATTCCTGTCGTATTCCTTCTGGCATTCTTCAAGCAGTTTCTGTGTCCGTTCATCAAGCTGCGCTCTCTCTGGTGACAGCTTCGCCAGATATGCAGCCATGTCATTTGAAGTGGACATTGCAAATAACTCGGATGAAAGCATTCCGATCACCTCTGAACGCTGTTCTGCACCATTCTTTGGTGCACCGGTCCGTAAATCCCAAAACATCAAACCGAGTGCTTCGTTATACGCAGTCATTTTTTTCACGTATTCTAGAAAATTGTCTCTCATTTCTACTAATTCTTCTCTCATCTTTAAGCCCCCTTAATAAACACCTTCTCTATTTTATCATATTTTTCTGACAAATCCTTCTAAAAAGATTCAGGTATTATATACAAGAAAATAGCCGCCACGGGGACGGCTATTTCTTAGACTTTCATCGTATTCACTTGAACAGGAAGAATCGATTTAAGCACTTCTCTGTATGACGAATCTTCTTCACTTAATAAAATATGGATCTTTCCGTAATCTTCACTTGTCCGGATCAATCGTCCGATGCCTTGTCTCATACGAAGAAGCATGTAAGGAACATCCACTTCATCCTCCGGGTTCAATGCATGTTTGCGCTTTGCATCAAACACAGGATCTTTCGGAGGGAATGGCAGAGATGCGATCACTACTTGCGTGAGAGATTCCCCTGGTATATCAAGGCCTTCCCATAAATGATAGGAACATAATACAGCAGATCGGTCATTCTGGAACTCTTCCACCGTATGACTGATTTCCTTGTCGCCTTCAAATATGACCTTCCATTCCTGTTCGGATTCGTTTCGATAAAATTCCCTGAATGCATTCATCTCCTCTTTAGTAGAGAAAAGCAAAAGTGACTTACCATTATTTCGCTTCAGTTGTTCCACTGCATAACCGAACTTCGAATCAAGCCCATTCAAGTTCTCAGGAATGTATACGTTCATCATCTCATCGTATTCGTACGGTGAATCCACTGAGAATTTTTCAAATTCCTCGATCCCCAGTGACTGTGCCACGTATGAGAAATCTCGGTTATACGATAAAGTAGCGGATGAAAAAATGAATGGAATATTTTGAGAAAACACTTTCGTTCTGAGTATTTCTTCTACCAGCCTTGGCATGACGACAAATGTATGTTCATCTTCTGTTGCCTCCAGCCAGTAAATGCCTTTCTCATCTTCGAGGAACAGCTTTAGCGAATACTGGATTTGTTCAAGATATTCCTCGACAACTTTTAATAAATAGTCATCCATTACATACATTTCCGACTCGAAAACAAGTTCGTTCAATAGGTTTTCAATGCTTTCCGTCAAGAGCTTTCCTTGATCCAGGGTCGAGGAAGAGCGGGTAATATACTGCCTGTCCGTCCCGCTCCCAGTCTTCGCCCCCTGTTCCAATAATGTAAACCATTTTTCGTTCGAGAGCATAATATCTTCAATCTGGTAAAGTGTCGATTCCCTCATGTCGGAAGCCGATAACCGTTCAAGCAGGCTTTCCAGCGTTTCCATTCTCATGCGATAAGTCATCGCCTTCTGAGAGGCATATTCCAATAAATGGCCTTCGTCAAAAACGACCGAGCTTGCTTCTGGTAATAGAGGCAGTTGTCCTTCTCGTTTTCGGGAATCCTTAGTCCATATATGTTCCATATAAAAGTCATGAGAACACACAATCAAATCTGAAGAGTTCCTGTAATGTTCCCTGTGAAGTGTTTGTCCGCAGCGGTGCCGGTACACACAAGACATACAATCCTGCAAAGAATCCCAACCGATTTCGTTCCACTCCTCGTCGGGTAAATGTGCATACTCCTTGCGATCACCGTAGTGGGTGAACCTGTTCATTGAGTTGGTTTCATGAACGAATGGGGGCAGCCCTTCCCAAATATCATGGAAACTTTCGTTGATATTCAATTTTTCTTCAAGCTTTTTGATACACAGATATTGTTCTCTTGATTTGGCTAACCGTACATCTATATTCAACTCGAGTGCTTGTTCGAGTTTTTGGATGTCACCGTCTTTTTTTACAAGTTGTTCAATAAGCGTTTCATCTGCACATGCAATGATGGCAGGTTTGCCTGTATACCGCGCATATGACAATGCATATAACAGATATACCAATGTCTTTCCCGTACCGACACCGGCTTCTGCAAACATGACTTGTTTCTGTTTGTACGCCTGGTTTAATTGAAATGCCATGAACACTTGCTCATCCCGAAGGTCGAATCCTTTTTCAGGTAAGATATCATAAAAGACATCTCCCACCCAATCTGATAGTGCTTCATAAAAGGATTGATCCTTAGTTAAATTAAAAGGTAATTTACTTTTCATGCTGATCTCCTGCACCCCTCTATACTGATAATCTAGTGTATGTGGAATAGATACACTCTTCCAGTGTTCATTATCCAAAAAAAAGAAACACTCTATACAAAGGGGATAAATGCCATTTGTATGGAGCGTCCCTGGAATTAGTCGTATATTCTTTTCTGTCTCAGCAGTTCAAATTGAAATGCTTTATTTAAATTGACTTTCGCATTCATCAAGCTTTGGTGTATGGTTTCTCTCCCTTCATGTTCAAATGAAATCGAAGTCAGAGAGCCTTCCAGCGCCTGATAAATTTTGTGATAATCCGTCAGAGAATGTTCCATTGCCTCTTCACTCCCATGAAAAATGATAGCACTATTATACGCCGGGAATGAGAGGAATATTCTTCTGAAGGGTTGATTACACACCAATCATGCTTCGTGCTTATCTTTCCTTGGAGGACGGGGTCCAAAGTATTGATAATAGTCTGTCCTGATGAATCCGTTGAAGAGCTTGCGTTTCTTCGTGGCAGGTTTACCATAAAACTGCTCGAAATCCTCGTGTGAAGTCAGCATATATACTGACCATGTATCAAGCTTATTAAATGCCTGGCCCATTTCTTTATACATTTTTTCAACTTCTGGTCTTTCCCCCAGTCTTTCCCCATATGGAGGATTGCCGACCACTACTCCGTATTCCAAATCGGTAACGAAATCCTTCACTTGCATCTGTTTAAATTTCACAAGATCACCGAGTCCTGCCTCCAAAGCATTTTCCTTAGAAATATTTATCATCCTGTGGTCGATGTCTGTACCGAATATTTCCAAAGGCTGATCGTAATTAGCCAAGTCTTCTGCTTCCATACGTACTTTATCCCAGATATCTTTCGCAATAAAAGACCAGTTTTCTGATAGAAATTCACGGTTGAACCCGGGGGCAATGTTTTGTCCGATCATGGCCGCCTCAATTGGTATCGTACCCGATCCGCAGAAAGGATCAAGGAATGGCCGTTCCGGATTCCACGTTGTCAATTTAATCAGTGCAGCCGCCAGGGTTTCTTTGAGGGGAGCCTCACCCTGACCGATCCTGTAGCCTCTTTTATGAAGACCCTGCCCGCTCGTATCCAAGGTGATGCTGGCTGTATCTTTAAGGATGGCCACTTCGATTTTAAACAGCGGGCCAGTTTCATCCAGCCATGAAGTCCGCTTATACGCTTTTCTTACTCTTTCCACTATTGCTTTCTTCACGATAGCCTGACAATCAGGAACACTATATAGTTTGGATTTCACAGATTTCCCCTGTACAGGGAATTCTGCATCTTCCGGCAGATAGTTTTCCCAAGGAAGTTTTTTTGTGTTTTCAAAAAGTTCATCAAAGGAATACGCTTTGAACTCCCCTACCAGGATCTTGATCCTGTCTGCAGTCCGGAGCCACATATTTGCTCTCGCAATTGCTGTTTCGTCGCCTTTGAATATGACCTTCCCATTTTCCACCCGGCAGTCATAACCCAGGTCCTTCACTTCTCTTGCCACGATTGCTTCCAGACCCATCGCGGAAGTAGCGATTATCGTATATGTACCCATATATTACACCTCGTCCGTTTCAATTCTCTTTCTTATTATAGTCAATTTCATGTTAATAACCGGCCTTCAGAAAAGATTTAAAAATAAAAAGGACTGATACCAAAGGTAATGTTTTACCTGAATGTATCAGTCACTGGAGTTTGTAATCAAAAAATTTGTCTTCTCCTGAAATAGCGCTCTGTAAGCCATGTTTTGTTCCTTTGTACTGCAAGCGACTTGTCATCTCGTACTCAGGTGGTAATCATCTATCTACAAAGCTGTTATACACCTTTGTCCCTTTCTTCGTTCGTTTCCTCCGAAAGGGTTCCCCTACCAAATTTGGGTTTCTCGCTCGTGGGGTTTACCTCGTTCCACTCCTGACATTTCTAACAGGACTTCGTCACTGTGGCACTTTCAAGGTAGTCATACCATATCCCAAGGGACTTAGGTACTTTCCCTGCCGTCAACTCAGAACTTGAGCTGCCCTAGCTTATGAATTGGCTAGGCACGAACACTACAGGCATCTCAGCACTGTGCGAGCATGGACTTTCCTCTACAGCTAATGCTGCAGCGATTACCCAAACGCTATTAAGGATCAGCAATTACTAATTATATAGTAATGGTTTATTCATTTCAACTAGTATTATTTGTAAAACACAACCGGGGATCAATCGTAAAGTTTATTACCAAACACATGCTTTTCCAGATTTGATAAACGTTTGAGAATATCAAAGTTGGTCGTTCCGGATGCTTGCGGTTGGGCAGCGGGGCGCTTGCTTGCCCCTTCTGCCTGTTTCTTCAGACGCATATTCTCCTGTTGAAGCTCTTCGATTTCCTGATGAAAAGTTTCATAATCTTTAATAATCAAATCCAGAAATTTATCTACATCTTCAGGCTTATAGCCTCTCATTCCACTTTTGAATTCTTTTTCCAGAATATCTTTTGCCGTTAATTTCACTTTATCTGAGATCATCGCATTCACCTCTGCATTTATCTTTTTTATTTTTTCAAATTACCTTCATTTTGTCAAATCATTTAGATGGACGCTTCCTGAAACAAGTATTCTACTCATTTTTCCATTGCTCTTCTTCCACAACCCATTGAAGATCATGAAATGATATTGTCCTGATTTCAAAGTGAGGATTACTCTCCTTGTATTTTAAGGCTTCCTGATAAAAGTACTTTGGCGAACCTTCTTTTTCTTCGTCAAATAAAATAACAAGAAATTGACTTTTATTCAGGAACAAAAGGTTACGATTTCTAAATTGCTGCGGACTTTTATACGCTTCTTTCGAAACAGAATCAACAAAGTCAGCTTGTGAAAGAATCATTTCATAATATTCTTTATTATTTTCGTTCCAGTTTTCTTCCTGATTAAGGAATGGCGTCAGTACTGCGAGTTTTAAATCGGGATATTCTATCTGCAGTTCAAATACGACTTCAGCACCCCATAACTCTACACCAAGCTGTCCACTGATTGTCACCCATTCCAATCCTTCATCAAGAAGCGAAAGCAGCTCTTTTCTTAATGCCTGTTTTATGTAGTGAATGGCTTTATCGTCTTGCTTGAAAATTCCCAGCTCAAAGGATTTATAACCTGTTAAGCATGCAACCTTGCTCAAGAAGCAAAACTCCTTTTAGCAGGCAAACGATATGAATATGTTATAGTCTGCCCTATACTTTACACACTATTGTATCACATTTTCAGGAAGTGTTCTTTTTCATGACTGAAAAAAGAATGGTGACCCCAATAGATCCTCAATCCTTAATGAAGAATCTTTGAAGTCACCCTTTTTATTGATTAACTTGCTGGTTGCTAATTAGTATAGTCCGAATGGAGGTCGAGGGCGCGGGCCAAATCCCTGTCCCCCTTGACCACCGCCGCAGTTAAATTGCTGGTTCGTCACACTGTCTACTGCCGATTGAGTTTGAGGAAAGTAGTGTTTATGCTGATATTGAATATTATTCACTGTCGTTGTATGCTGCGGGTGGATATGCGGCACCTCATAGGTAGTGAAAGTCTGGTTTACGCAATTTTTTGCAGGGTGCATAACTGCCGGAAGCACTTTATTGGGTCTTGGTCTACAAAACATAATCATGTTCTCCTTTCATCATGTAATTGATACATTAATAGCCTATGAAAAGGGTAGAGAACATGTACTAATGAAAATACCTATTTTTGATCACTTCATTTGTAATGAATGCAACCGAGTCCTGAAATTAGTCAAGACTGATCACATATTACATGAAGCTGTATAAAGTTTCAGAGTAATTCGAAAAGAAAAACGCCGTAAAACCAATGACGAGAAAGAATAAAATTAAGATCGCACGGTTCATTTTCATCATCCTATCTAAACATAAATAATTTCCACACAATTATTTATTTTACATCGACTTGTGAAAATTCTCAATATATAAATAAGAAGAATGGACCACGAATTTACGTTTTTTACTAGATTCAAGAAAGAGATTCAAATCAAGTTAATTTCTTCCTCTCGATTTTCGATCTCACTCGATTAATACGGGTATATAGTAGTGCTATACAGCGTTCCTTTTTCCCGTTTTTAAAATCGGTTTGGTTCAAAAGCTCTTCGAGTTCGAAGCATTTCGTCAATGCTTTTTCAAAGTCTTTCGTTTTATGCTCATAGATTTTCGCCAATTCTTCAAGGACGGCTACTTTCATATGAGATGAACAGTCATTGCTGATCCTCTCCCATAGACCAGCTGCCTTATCGAATTGTTTCTCCTTTTTATATCTCAGAGCCAGATGATGAACTGCTTCAACATGCTGCTTTTCGCCATTTACAATATGTTCAAAGCGTTCTTTAGCCATGGCAGTATTACCTGTATACTCAAGCCACCTTCCAGCCTCAAATGTTTCCTGCTCAGTGGATGAAACGGAAATGTCAAGCAGCTGAAACGTTAAATGTGTATATAAAGTAATCAATGACAGAATGTCCATCTCATTATGTTCCATCACCTTCAAAATGCCTTCGGGATCTCCTCTTTCTATGAAATCAAAATAAATCATGGGAGCAAGGTACCCGGGCACATCATCCACTCTTTCAAACTCCAGAACATACCTTTCCACATTTGTCAGCTTCACCGACTCCATTTTATGTTTAAACAGCCTACGCGATCCATGATATAAATCAAAATGTCCAAACGAAGGCAGCTTGGGAACGTGTTCCTTGATTAATGTGTGCCTTGTTTTAACCTGTGGCCAATCAAAGGCTTTCCCGTTATATGTTACAAGGGTGTTATAATCGACAGTATTCAAGAAACTGTGATAGAGAGGGATCTCACTGCCAGGTTGAGGAAGAAAGTGCTGTGTAATAATTACTTCATCTCCTTCAATTCTTCCGTGCCCAAGTAAAAAGATGGTATTGCCGACCCCTCCTCCGAGACCTGTTGTTTCGGTATCAAAGAAGAACAAATCGTCAGGTGCCAGTCCCTTTGAGGATAAAGGATGGGAACCGTGAAATTGCTGCCAGGCTGCAACCGCCTTCACAAGATCTTCAAATGTATATTTGCCGTGCCGGTGCTTTAAAGGGTACCTTTTTTCCCTTATAAGGCAATAATCTTCATCCACAAAATAGGTTGCAGTCCCATTTTCTTTCCATCTGTCTTTATGAGGAAGATCAGCTTTCGAAAGATCAACCGAACTTCCTTTTTCCCTTTCATTCTCTTCGTTCTCCCTTACAATGTGTTTTTTCATTCTGTTCAGTTTGTTTTTCAGGGACACTGTCTCCCTCCTCCCTTCCTCTAGTGGATGAATAAATCGAGCAGTTTCAGCGTATCACTTTTTGCCGTTTTCATGGAATATTCTGTGCCAATGCATGATGGACAGCCTGATTGACATGGACAGATTTCAATGAGGCTTCTTGCTTCAGAAAGAATCTGTTCAATTTTCTCATATACTTTTTCGCTTAAGCCGATGCCGCCCGGATATCTGTCATAAATAAATACCGTCGGTTTATCATTGTGTGCGGCTTTCACCTGAGGGACGACGAAGATATCACTCGGATCGCACATTACATAGAGCGGAATGATGGATTTTAAGCTTTGAGCAGCCCCGATCAACCCTTCTTCCAACCGTTGCTGTGTGAAAGCTGAACTGTCGCTCAGGGAAATCCAGCTGGAGTTGGTATGAAGTTCTTCCTCTGGTAAATGGATTGGTCCAGATCCGATATTTTCATGCGTATCGAACTTTATTTTCTTGAATATCGTTGCCATCGCCTGTACAGTGACATCACCATAAGCGATTTCGCAGGAGCCGGTATCTCTTTGTTTATCCGTTTCCAATACCCGCAGCTGTACGGCCAGGTTGGCATCTGTAAAGTAATCGACATCCACTTCCCTGACAAATGCCTTCTTTTCTTCCCAATCCAGTTTTTCCACCTGATATTGAATGCCCTGATGCAAATAAATGGCTTCATCATGGAGAAGTGTCATGGCAGAGAAGCGATCCATTTCCCCGATTACTTTCACCGCTGCACAATCTGTTTGATCGATAATGATCACATTTTCCTGTGAAGCTGAACGAAGGCTTATGTTGTGAGCAGGGAATACGTCATTCATCCAATACCACTTATCCCCGTTCTTATGAAGAAGCTTCTCCTCGGCCAGAAATTCAAGGATGTCTTCCACATCATGTGACCCGAATCGCTCTCCATCCTTAAAAGGAAGCTCATAAGCTGCACACTTAAGGTGATCGATCAGGATGATTAAGTTATCAGGATTGATCCTTGCTGTTTCAGGGGACTGTCCGAAGAAATAATCGGGATGATCGATGATGAATTGGTCGAGCGGACTGGAGCTTGCCACCATGATCACCAGTGATTCACCATGTCTTCTCCCCGCTCTTCCCGCCTGCTGCCATGCACTTGCAATCGTTCCCGGATAACCCGTCATGATACATACCTGCAACTGCCCGATATCCACCCCGAGTTCAAGTGCATTCGTGCTGACTACGCCATAAATATCGCCGGAACGCAGCCCTTTCTCTATTTCCCTTCTCTGAGTAGGCAGGTAACCGCCTCTATATCCCTGAATCGATTTCGCTCCTAAATGTCCCTTTACCAACTCCTGTAAATAGGTGAGGATGATTTCCACCCTGACCCTGCTGCGAGCGAATACGATCGTCTGTATTTTATTCTTCAGAAGTTCACCGGCAATCCTGCGCACTTCCAGGGTTGCACTTCTCCGTATATTCAAGGGTTTGTTTACGATCGGTGGATTATAGAAAACAAAATGTTTCTTTGCACTGGGTGCACCATTCTTATCGATAAGCTCCATTTCAGATCCGGTAAGATGTTCAGCCAGTTCTTTAGGATTGGCGATCGTTGCAGATGTACAGATGAAAACAGGCGAAGCCCCGTAGAACTCGCATATCCGTTTCAGCCTTCTGATCACATTGCTCACATGGGAACCAAATACCCCTCTGTAGATATGCAGTTCATCGATGATCACATATTTAAGGTTTTCAAATAGTGAAACCCACTTTGTATGATGAGGAAGAATGGCTGAATGAAGCATATCCGGATTGGTGATCACGATATGTCCCGCTTTTCTGACCTTTTGCCTGATGTTGGCCGATGTGTCGCCGTCGTATGTATAGCTATTGATGGAAGCACCCGCGTCGGAGATGATTTCGTTCAGTTCGCTCTTCTGATCCTGGGCAAGGGCTTTTGTCGGAAAGATATATAGTGCTCTTGCGTTTTGATCTTCCATGACCGTTTGCAAAACAGGAAGGTTATAACATAATGTTTTACCTGATGCTGTCGGGGTCACCGCCGTAAAACTCTTTCCCTTTAATGCCAGCTTAAATGCATCATGCTGATGGGTGTAGAGCTTGTCGATTCCTCTGCCATTCAAAGCATTTTTAATTCTTGTGTCAACCTCTTCGGGGATATCCACAAGCTTTGCAGGCTTTTCATCTATAGTATGCCAGTGTATGATTTGTTTATTGAATTGGTCGTCTTTTTTGAAATGTTCTATAATTTCTTGAAGGTTGTTTTTTCTAAACATCTTCTTCACCTCTAAGACCATTTTATCGAATCTATGTTCGAATGTAAAAATAAAAAAATCCGGCTGCGCCGGATTTTTTTATTCATTGTTTTTTATTTATAAATTCTTTTAGTGTATAGGCAAGCTTTTCCGGTTCTTCAAGCAAACTCATATGTCCTGACTCTGACAGCACTCTGGTATGAGTATGGGCTGCTTCGTGGAAGACGTTTTCTTTCGGGATGATCTGGTCATGTTCACCTGCTATAAGGAGGACTGGTGTATTACTGTTCTGTATTACATGTGAACGGTCTTTTCTGTTTCTCATGGCCTTAAGGGTTTCAACGGCTCCCACCGGGCTTGTTTCGTTCCCGATCTCTTTGGCCAGTCTGATTTCACTTGCCAGTTCCTTCATTTTATGAGGATTGAACAACTTTGGCACGAGTTCATCCACAAAGGCATTCATCCCCTTTTCTTTGATCACTTCAATCGATTTCAACCGTTTTTCCTTTGCCACCTCATTGTCGGGCAGAGCAGTTGAATGAATAAGACCGAATCCTTTTAATTTTTCCCCATAAAGATCCGCAACAGCCAGGGTCACATACCCGCCCAAAGAGTGGCCGAATATATAAACATTATCCAATTGCTTCTGATCCATGAAATAATGTATATCCTTCGCCATATCTTCTATGCTGAATGGGGAATCGTTCATTCCCGATTCTCCATGACCTCTTAGGTCGATTGTGATGACGCGCGATGAATCCAGTAAAGGAACGACCTCCTGCCAATAGGCGGAACTTCCGCAAAAACCATGAAGAAGTATGACAATATCTTCCCCTTCGCCGCGATCTTGAAAAGCTAAATCAAATTCTCCTACATGCTGCTTTTCCATCATCTTTTCCCCCTTTACTGATATTGCTTATATGTTTCCTCCCTGACATTTTTTTAAACAATGATAGATAGGCACATATACTTGATGAGTTCATACATTAATTATGAAAAGATCTGTCTCGAAAGGAGATACCATCCATGCCAAAACAATTTTCAGATGATTCTTCAAAGAAAAAAGGGGGATTTGGGGACCTGATGCACTCAATGAATGAGTTTTTTCATGAAAAACCGATGAAGGGGATGCTTCAGAGTATTGATGATTTTTTCACCTCCTCCTCCAATCCATTCAATTCCTTCCCCGTTGATTTGAAGGAAAACGATGAATATTACCTGATAACCGCTGAACTTCCGGGGGTGAAGAAAGAACAAATCAACCTGGAGGTATTCCCTAATTTTGTCACGATCACAATTACGAATATGGAGCTCTATTCCGAAGAAAACGAAAAGAGACAAGTAATCAGGAAGAAACAATCCATGAACAGGAGCAGCAGGACTATCCCGTTTCCATTTGTGGTGAATGAAAAAGATGTGAAAGCTTCATATAAAGACGGTTTGCTCCAAATAAAAGTGGAGAAACAAACCGGCAGAAAAATCAGCATTGAATGATGCCAAATGGACTTAAAGTAATTTAACTGGCCGAACATGAAAAAGAGCAGCTGGGCCCAGCTGCTCTTTTCCCTATAGCTTAAACATTCCTCCCAGACCTTTTACAAGTGAAGACACTTGATTCACTGTACCCATCATTTGTCCTGCCGTATTCATCACTTTGTTGAAGTCGAATGAACCATCCTGGGATTTGAAGGAGTTCATGATGGTACCCATTCCAGAATTTGATTTTTTTGCCATAAATGATGCTTTGGGATATGGGTTTGCGTAGGACTGCTGTTGCATTGACTTCAATTGATATGGGTTATATTCTTCGTGCTGAAGAGGATTTTCAAAATATGGATTCGTATAGCCTGTTTGATTTAGTTGACTGATCGGCCGAACAGGTTCAGGAGAATAATGGAAAGGAGGAAAATGATGTCCTTCCCCGTGCTCTTGAAAGTTCCCCATTTGACTCATATTGTGACCGGCCTGATTGGGATACGGATAAGGATAATAATTCGGATAGCGATTAGGAAAACGGTGTGAATTCATACTATGCCCCCTTACTTTATAACAGTTACTACACAATATGAAACGATGGGCAATATGGTGAAAGAAGCTATAAAGCATTTTCGACAAACTCACAAAAAATGTCGGAAGTTACACTATTCTAACAACTTCATGAAAAGGCTTTATATGATAGGATGATTGGTAGAAGGCTTCTTACCTTGAAATCAAATTCGGGAGGAATGGGAATGAACTTTAGTGAATTGTTAAAAATGTATGAGCATCAGAAACAGCACCAGACAAGCGATGGGCACGAGCTTCTTACGTTGACAAAAAAACTCTATATTTCAAATGAAATTTCTCTGCAAAACTATAAAGAACTTGTAAGACAAATAAATCGACTCGGCAACGGTGCCGTTCCGACACTCTAAATGAATAAAAAAGGGCTCCCCTGGGGAAGCCCTTCTTTTATTCATTCAGTTCGTCAATGAGTGTCTGCAATACGTAATGAACGGATTGATGATGGCTGACAAAGCGGTTATAGCTCGATTCGGGAAAGAAGCAGTGTACAGAAAGCATTTCAATATTATCATACGTATTCATGATCTGTGGAAAGTGAAGATGCTTGGGGCGTTCTGCCCTGATCCATTCAAGACAAAGCTCTTTCCACTGATCATTTACGTTTTTAACTCGATCGGCGAAAGGTTTGACCTCGTTATAGAAATCTCCTTTTTCTTTCGTCCCGCGTCTTTCTTTATATTCATTCATCATTTGATCCACTGAGGCAAGAAGCTCTGCGGTTACATGTTTAAGTTGTTCCAAGAAAAAACCTCCAACGGTAGGTAAGTCAAAAATAAAAAGTAGCATAATATGCTACTTATATAAATAAGTTTATGATGTCTTATAAGATAATTCAAGCTTCTGCCTTACAAATGAATGATCTCTTCTATTTATGATGACATCTGACCTGCTTTCGACTGCAGAAAGTTTTCCTTCAAGCTCTTTGATCCTTCCTGCCAGTTTCGATCCCTCCATCTTTCCCTCCATTGAAATTCGATCATACACACTCTGCTCAAGCTGATTTAAACTTTCTTCAATTTCGGCTAGTTTTAGCATAATATCTTGTTTTGGAAGCATGTTTCTTCCCCCCGGTTTTTTGGATTTAATAAGGTATTCTCCCTCATAACCCCTTTACCTGCCTTACTGACAAAACTAGAAGGGTTTCGTCAAAGAAAGTGTCTTTAGGACAACCGCCCTGTTATTTTTCGACAGCTGCTGAATAAATCATGTCAAAGCTCAAATAATAGGAACGGAGGTGTTCACATGAAAACACATAAAAACAAGAACTCTAAACAATCAGCTGAATCAAACCAGCATCAGACAAAAGCATCGAAAGGCAACCCAAAGCTTGAAGGTGAAAATAGACCGTCCACTTAAATCAACACTTTTTAAACTAAAGAACTGTCCGCGGTAAGTGCGGGCAGTTCTTTAGTTATTCACCATGACCAGTGACTTTAGCCAAGCTGCTTTCTTCAACTGTTTCTGTTTATGCGAGAACCATTTAGCCATGCACGGATCCTTAGGCATGATCGGCTTCTCATACCAGTCACTTTCTACAGTTGTATAAGAGGACCAGTCACTCTCCATGTCCCAATGATGATTCACTTTTTTGTAAACACTCGAAAGCGGCGGCGTATGTGTCCTCACCATAGAAGGGTCGCAATAATATTCATAATCACTCCTGGAACCTGTAGGTGTCACCTTCATGGCAAACTCACGAAACGATGAATGGTGATCTCTATGAAATAATAATTGAAATAGTATTTTCCCCAATCTGATACGCTCATTCAATTTCCTGAAGTCGTGAACACTCGCCCCGATGAGTTTACCTTTGACTGTGGGGAAAACCACTGAACAAAAATGAAGATGATCCTCAATAAAGAACAAACCTGAACGGAATACCTTCTTTTTATAAACAGGGTGTTCAATGACAGGGCGCTGTATAAGATTCTGCTCATTTATTATCAATGATTGCACAAGCCTCTCTTCATTTCTGTCTGCCCAGAATTTCTCCCATTCATTCTGCATGAATGAAGAAACATGAAAATCCTTCAGCAAGTGAAACATATTCTCCTTAAATAACGTCGAATAATGATAGATGAGGAGCTGCGGATAAGCGTCCTGGAAAATGGACCAATTTGCCCTTTCATACGTCATAAAAAGGTTCTTCCTCGTTTCATCTGGCAGCAGGATTTTAAAAGTATCACTCTCCAAATCCGTCATGTTCCAGCCTGCATTGCGTGATACCATCGATGCCAGAAACGTCCATTTGATTTCAGGATGGAGAATATAAAATTTTTGATAAGCAATTGTTCTTGTAATATTATCTTGATTGTGCCGAAGTATGAGGCATCGGATCGTATCAATCAAATCACTACTGCGTTTAATATCAGAAATATAGGGTATTAAGCGATAAGCGTCATCGAATTCATCCATGTTTTCCTCTTCTCCTTTAGTCATATCTTAAGGAATTTGTAATGAATTATTCACACAAATTGGAGTGGTTTCTGTTATGATATAGTTTAGTCTGCGAGGTGTATTACCATGAAATTCCATTACCCGAATGGGAAAAAGTATATGGAAACGAAATCCCTTCCTAAAAAAACCCGCGTCAAACAAGTCTCCTACAGTAACCGCGGGATGACATTGGAGGAGGATATCAATGAAACCAATGAGTATTATCTTGCCCATAAAACTGCCGTTATCCATAAAAAGCCAACTCCAGTCCAAATCGTGGATGTTCATTATCCAACACGAAGTGCAGCCGTGATTAAGGAAGCCTACTTCAAGCAGCCTTCCACTACAGACTATAACGGGGTATATAAAAGCAGGTATATAGATTTTGAAGCAAAGGAAACAAAGAACAAGACATCCTTTCCCCTTCAAAATTTTCATGAACATCAAATTAACCATATGGAAAGTGTTTTTATACAGGACGGCATCACCTTCGTATTGCTTCGGTTCTCGCTTTCAGAAGAAGTCTATTTACTTCCTTTCAAAGCTTTGAAAATTTATTGGAACCGGATGGTAGACGGGGGAAGAAAATCTATCAGGAAAAATGAAATTGTAGAAGCGGGCTACAAGATCCCTTTAGGACTTCACCCCAGGGTGGATTATTTAAAAATAGTCCATCAGTTATATTTTTAGATAAACAAAAATGAGATACTCTAGAGTTTATCTCAATAGCAGTAGTAGAATTTAAAACTTAGACAATACTAAAAAGACAGAAGATTGAAAGCGAGGAAACAATATGGCTGGTCAATATAAGTCACGGGAAGAAAAGCGTCTAGCCCAGCAAAAATCAAAAACGCCTAAGAATAAAAAGAGATCATTGTTAAAACGTGTCATCATTTCTTTATTCATTATAGGAATCATCGGGATGCTGGCAGGTGCAGGATTATTTGCCTATTATGCATCAAGTGCACCAAAGCTGGATGAAAAATTATTGAAAGATCCGATAGCATCAGAGATTTATGATATGAACGGCGAATTGATAACAACCGTCGGGAAAGAAAACAGGGAATATGCCAATTTCGATGAAATTCCCAAAGTTATGCAGGATGCTGTCCTTGCAACCGAGGATAATCGTTTCTATAAGCATAACGGAATTGACCTTATCCGTCTGGGCGGGGCCGTGATCGCTAATATTACAAGCGGGTTCGGTTCTGAAGGTGCATCCACCATCACTCAGCAGGTCATCAAAGGATCTTTCCTCAGCCCTGATAAAACGCTGAAAAGGAAAGCACAGGAAGCATGGCTGGCACTGAAACTTGAACAGGAATATACAAAAGAAGAAATCTTTGAAATGTATTTCAACAAGGTCTATATGTCGGCCGGCATCCATGGAATGGCGACTGCAGCAGACTATTACTACGGCAAGGAAATTAAGGACATAAAACTTCATGAAGCAGCCCTGATAGCGGGACTGCCGCAAAGTCCAAACAATTATAATCCGTTTAACCATCCTGAAAGTGCAGAAAAAAGACGAAATATCGTTCTTTCCCTGATGGCTCAACATGGAAAAATCACTGAAAAAGAAAAGGAACAAGCTCAAAAGATACCTATTACTGAAGGTTTAGTGTCAAAAGAAAAATTGGAAGCAGAAAACGGGAATAAATACCCTGCCTATGTAGATGCCGTTATCGATGAAGTTGAAAAAATGGGAGACTATAACCTATTCTCGGATGGATTGAAGGTCTATACTACATTGGATACAAACGCGCAGAAACGTGTTGAACAAATTCTGGCAGGAGAAGCCACCAGCTTCAATTATCCAGATCAGGAAGGCGGCATCATGCAGGCCGGTATCACCCTGATGGATACCCAAACCGGTGAAATCCGTGCCATCGGAGGCGGAAGAGACACCGAGGAAGAAGTTCAACGAGGATTTAACTATGCGATTGATACAAAACGCCAACCCGGTTCAACGATCAAGCCGCTGCTTGATTATGGGCCGGCTGTCGAGTACCTGAAATGGTCGACCTATCATATCTTGAAAGATGAACCATATAAATACACGGATGGTCCTGAAATAAACAACTATGATATGCAGCATAAAGGTGCGATCACAATGCGTGAAGCTTTATGGGACTCACGTAACGTCACTGCACTAAAAACGTTCCAGGAAGTCGGACCTGAAAAAGCAGAGGAATTCGTAAACAGGCTCGGGCTTGATTTCGACCACTATTACGAGTCTGCTTCCATTGGAGCCGTTTCACCGGGTATGAACTCTGTCCAAATGGCAGGTGCGTATGCCCCGTTTGGTAATGAAGGAATTTATAACAAACCGCATACAGTAAAAAAAGTGGTCCTTCGTGATGGTGAAACGGAAATTAAAAACGATAACAAACCTGAGCCTGCAATGAAGGAATACACCGCCTACATGATCTCAGATATGCTGAAGAGCGTCATCAATCATCCAAAAGGTACAGGTGCTTACGCGAAGGTACCAGGATTAGCGATGGCTGGGAAATCAGGTACGACAAATTATGACCAAAAAACAAGGGAAGCGAATGATATTCCTAAATCACACGCACCGGATTCATGGTTTGTCGGTTATACAACCAACTATACCGCAGCTGTATGGACCGGCTATGATCAACCAAACAAATTCTCATTAAGCCCATCAGACCGGCACATAGCCCAGTATATTGTCAAAGACTTAATGAGCTACGTACATGATGGCGTGGATACACCAGACTTCAAGAAACCCGGCAGCGTGGTCGAAGTTCAGGTTGAAGAAGGAAGCATCCCGGCAAAACTGCCGAGCGACTACACTCCTGATGATAAAATCATCACTGAATTATTTGTAAAAGGAACAGAACCTACAAAAGTATCAAAAGAGTTTGATAAACTTGATGCACCAAAAGGCCTGAAAGGAAAATTCAATAAAAAGGACAAAACGATCACCCTTGCATGGGACTATGATAAAAAGAAAAAAGACGGCGTTACATTCGAAGTTTCAGTATTGATCAATGGTGCTGATAAACAAACGCTCACTACAACGGATAAAAACGGCCTGAACGTAGAAAATATCACATCCACAGGAACATTCACCTTTGAAGTTGTTGCCATCAAAGGTGACCAGCGAAGCGATCCGGCCACTGTGAATGTGAACGTGAATGGCGGCGGCAATGAAGACGAAGAAGAAAACGAAAATGAACAGGAAAACGGTGATGGCCAGGGAAATGGAAACGGCCAAGGTAACGGAAATGGCCAAGGTAACGGAAATGGCCAAGGTAACGGAAACGGCCAAGGAGAAGGTGACGGCAACACCGGCGATGAAGAAGGAGATAATCCTCCAGCTGACGGTGAAGGCACCGGTACAGGAGAAGATGGTACCGGTGACGACACTGGCAATGAAGGTGAGTCTGGAGGCGGCACGGAAGATGGAACTGGTGACGGCGCCGGGGATGATTCCGGAGGCGACAGCGGCACTTCTCCTAATTCCCCAGGTTTATTTAATCAATAAGAAACAAAAATGAACGCAGCACGGGATCATCCTAAGTGGTTCTGTTTTGAAGTACAAAATATGAATTAACATTGCTTTTCTTATAGTAATTCTCACCAAAATTAAAAAGCAATTTGGAAAGAAAATCAAAAAGAAAAATGCTTGGAGACATATGCTCCAAGCATTTTTTTATCCCAAGATAAGCACTGGTCAGCGATTTTCAAATCTACAAGAATATCCAGAAAATAAGCTACTAAAATAAGGGGATAAACTCCTCTTATTGAGGAAATAGCACGAAAAACAGAGTGAATAAGGGAAAAAATTCCCCCTATTCACTCCAAAAGCATGAAAATGGACCAATTTACTTGCCTTAAAGGAAAAAGCTCCCCTTATATCCCCCGAACCTAGCCCTACTCTGCAGGATAAAGGAAAAACCTCCCCTTATTTAAACATTCAGAGTTTACTCACAATTAAGGATGAAAAAATGTCTGCTTCCTTTATCTGCCTCTAAAACTCACCCCCCCTGCTAGATTAATATCATTCGCAGCAAACCAATTGGTTTAACAATTAGCATGTGAATTTTCATGCTGACAAAAACTTATGACACCATGTTAAAAGGGGTTCTAAATTCAGGGCAGATTTACAGTATAATTTCAACCCCTATATATCAACAAAAAGAAGCAGTCTAATTCAGTTACGAATAGGACTGCTAATTGGTGTGCTAATTTTTTTTATTCGAAATCCGAACCCGTTAGGTTCATTCCGGCTGCCTTATTCTCTGGTCTTTTTCATGTTGTTGATTGCCCTGTCCTTTGCAATCTGCTTATGCAACTCCCGGAATAATTCCGTCAGCTGCACAAAGGAATGATAAAGATTTGGGTTCTGCCTGATGAAAAATAATCTCTCTTCGATATTCACCGGTTTCAGTGATAATTTCTCGCACTCAAGATGCCATTCTTGCAAAGAGACGGGCACTGAATTACTCCAGAACAACAGCATATACAATAAAGCAATCCCTTTCTTCATATGTTGCTGTACAGATTTATCACGGAATTTAAATTGTTCAATGATGATTACTTGTTCTTTATTCCAAATATCCATTACAAATTTAATCGATTTTTCCCTGTGAAGCCAAGGTGATTCCTCCGCCTCTTTCCCATTGTAATACAGCATTTCATACGCAAAGAAATGCGCTTCATCCATATGTCGTTCTGGACAGACAATCACTTCATTTTCTTCAAAGAAAAAAGGGTCAAACAGCTGTTGCGGAACTTGCAGACGAACGGCCGTCATATCTTTTCCTTCTTCTTCATTCTTTTCTGTCCTTCGCGGCACAAATCCAACAGCGGACATCTATCACATTGAGGGGACTGAGCTTTACAGTGGTATCTTCCAAAGAAAATCAGGCGATGATGGGTTTCAGACCATTCCTCCCGCGGAATCTTCCTCATTAATGTGTTTTCCACTTCCAGCACACTATCTTTCCATCTGCAAATTCCCAAGCGTTTACTTACCCTTTCAACATGGGTGTCCACAGCGAGCGCCGGTTCTCCAAAAGCTACCGACACCACGACATTTGCTGTCTTCCTTCCAACTCCCGGAAGTTTGACCAGTTCAGAATGTTCTTCGGGTACATCTCCCCCATGTTCATCTAAAAGAATCTTACTCAACTTCTGGATGTTCTTTGCTTTGTTTCGAAATAGACCGATGGAACGGATATCCTGTTGGAGTTCTTCCAGGGAAACATCTAAAAAGTCCTGTGGTGTTTTATACTTTTCAAATAAGCCCTTCGTTACTTTATTCACTAATGCATCTGTGCACTGAGCAGAAAGCAAAACTGCGATTACCAGTTCAAAAGGATTTTCATGGCGCAATTCACAGTGTGCATCTGGAAACATCTTTCTCATTTCATCCAGGCAGATCTGGACATGTTTTTTATTCAGCACTCTACATCTTCCCCTCACTCTGATTCATCATTTACAGTCTGCACTATCAAAGGGACTGTCCCTGGTCGGGGCAGTCCCTTTGCTTTATCGTTATTGCTCCAGCCAATTATAGAAAGGAACCGATTTTCTCATCGGTAAGTCAGCCTCATTGCGGGCAGGCGATTTTTGATGCGATCTGAACTTTTGACTTTGATTGCGTGCATCCTCTATCGTTTTCACGCCATTCTTCTTCCATTCAAACAAGATGCGGTCGATGTAACGGAAATTCAATTTTCCTGAAATAACCGCTTCACGCAGCGCAGCTTTGATGATCGTGGAATTATGTTCATCCTGATCCAGCCACATAGCCAGCGTTTCACACTCGAGCGGTGATAGGGGACGCCCGAATTCCTGCTCGAAAATTGAATAAATGTCGGCTTCTTCTTCCATTGATTTCTGCATCTTCTTCATCTTGGACTCTTGTATGACAAAGTCGGCAAGCTTTTCCCATAATGGGGCGAGGGAATACTTCTCAAATAATATCCCTTCGGGTGACGCCCCTTCTTCAATCGTCAAGAATTGGTGCTGCATCAGCTTCCTTAAGATGGAAGAACAATATTCAGGAGAGATACTCATATGTTCCGAAAGTTCTTCAGGAGTAGGAAAATAATTTCCTTTTTCGATCTGCCCAAAAATATGCAGCAGCAGGACAAATTCAGATTCATTTAGCCCCAGCGTATGATAATTCGTTAATAATAATTGCGGAATGTTAAGGGTCCCTTCTTCGATCCAGGACACCATCAATTGTTTATAATCCATATTCGGCACACCTCTCTTTAAGTATATCATGCTTATTATCTATGTCGATATGGATGTGTTTCAGAAGAATTATTTAACACTTTTTTCTTAGTCTTACTATATTGAATACCGTTGTTGATTTCCTGGAAGACTTCGCTTTTAAACAGGAGAACACGTCTCCAATCAACAGCTCGTGACAGTTCTGGTATATATAAGATGTTGAACATTTATAAATAAATATAAAAAGCTGACTTTGTGCTGCATTTCTGCAGTAAAGTCAGCTTGAATAATACTTATGGATATAAACGATTCAACAGACGCGGGAATGGGATTGTTTCTCTTACGTGTTCCACGCCACTGATCCATGCTACTGTTCTTTCAAGACCAAGGCCAAATCCTGAGTGAGGGACAGAACCATACTCTCTTAGTTCCAGATACCACTTATACGCATCTGACGCCAGCTCATGCTCTTCGATACGTTTTTTCATAAGTTCTGCGTCATGTATACGTTCAGATCCGCCGATGATTTCTCCATAACCTTCTGGAGCAATAAGATCCGCACACAACACTACATCATCACGGTGGGGATCCGGCTGCATGTAGAACGGCTTGAGTGATGTAGGATAATGGGTAATGAATACAGGCATGTCATATGTTTCAGCGATTGCTGTTTCATGAGGTGCACCAAAGTCATCTCCCCATTCGATATCCTCAAATCCTTTTTCATGAAGAAGCTTGACAGCATCATCATACGTGATTCTTGGGAATGGTGCTTTAATTTGTTCCAGTTTGGAAGTATCCCTTCCCAATCGTTCTAATTCAAGCTTACAGTTTTCAAGGACTGATTGAACGATGAATGATACGTATTGTTCCTGAACTTCCAAGTTATCTTTGAAGTCGTAAAAAGCCATTTCAGGTTCAATCATCCAGAATTCAATCAGATGACGGCGGGTTTTGGATTTTTCGGCTCTGAACGTGGGACCGAACGAGAAGACTTTTCCAAGCGCCATCGCTGCAGCTTCCATATACAATTGTCCGCTTTGAGAAAGATAGGCATCCTCATCAAAATATTTTGTGGCAAATAGTTCTGTCGTCCCTTCAGGTGCACTGCCTGTTAGAATAGGCGGGTCAACCTTGACGAACCCTTCTTGGTTAAAGAATTCATATGTGGCACGGATGATTTCATTTCGAACCTTCATCACAGCATGCTGCTTACGGGACCGCAGCCATAAATGACGGTGATCCATAAGAAATTCCGTACCATGTTCCTTAGGAGTGATTGGATAATCAACCGCTTCATGGATGACATCCACAGCCTTCACTTGTAATTCATAGCCAAAAGGTGAACGTGCATCTTCAGAGACTACACCGGTCACATACAAAGAGGTTTCCTGTGTAAGCGATTTTGCTTTTTGAAAGATTTCTTCTTCTACTTCACTCTTGACTACAACTCCCTGAATGAATCCTGTCCCATCCCGAAGCTGCAGAAACGCAATTTTACCACTTGAACGCTTATTAGCGAGCCAGGCACCAATCGTTACCTCTTCCCCAACAAACTTATTTACTTGAGCAATTGTTGTTTTCACGTTTTTATTCCCTCCAAAAAAAACTAAGACGCTGTATGTATCGTATTATATTATACATTTCGAGCCACCTTGCCGCAATAGATAGCATAAAACACCCATACGTCCAATGTAAAGGACAGACCGTCCCATACCGATCTGCCCGTCCTTTAGTTATTTACTTTTGCTTAAGACAAATTCATGTATTCTTTCGATTGCCTGTTCAATTTGCTCAAGACTTGTTGCATATGACAAGCGGATGTTATCTTCCGATCCGAATCCCGATCCGGGGATAACCGCCACTTTCGCATCCTCTAACAGGGCTTGAACAAAAATATCCACATTGTCATATCCGGTCAGGAGAGCTGCTTCCTTTACATTCGGGAACAAATAAAAAGCTCCTTGAGGCTTTAAACAATCAAATCCAGGAATATTGTTCAATTTCTCAAACACTATATTCAGCCGTTCCTCAAACGCTTTTCTCATTTCTTCCACAGGCTGTTGATCGCCCATATATGCTGCCACCGCACCGTACTGAGATGTGGTTGTAGGGTTGGAGGTTGAATGGCTGACAAGGTTGGTCATCGCCTTGATGATCGTATTATTTCCTGCTGCATAACCGATTCTCCACCCCGTCATGGAATGCGACTTTGATACACCATTGATAATGATCGTCTGTTCTTTGAGCTCATCAGAAAGTTCTGCGATGGACGTATGGACACTTCCATCATAAACGAGCTTTTCATAAATTTCATCGGATACAATCAGGATATCATTCTCCAGACAAACCTGCCCGATTGCCTTTAACTCCTCCGTCGAATAAATCATGCCAGTCGGATTGCTCGGGGAGTTTAAGATCAGGGCTCTTGTCTTTTCCGTAATGGAGTCAGCTAATTGTTCAGGTGTGATTTTGTATGAATTCACCTGCTTACCTTCTACAATGACGGGATTCCCGCCCGCGAGCTTAACCTGTTCCGGGTAACTTACCCAATATGGGGTCGGGATGATCACTTCATCCCCTTCATTCAACAATACTTGAAAGAGGGTGTATAGTGCATGTTTTGCTCCGCTTGTTACGATGATTTCTGAAGGTTTGTATATCAGATTTTGATCTCGCTTGAATTTATGGATGACAGCTTCTTTCAGTTGTGCAGTTCCTCCCGAAGGAGTATATTTTGTGTGTCCTTCCATTAATGATTCGTATGCAGCCTGGATGATATGCTGAGGGGTGTTGAAATCTGGTTCACCCGCTCCAAGTCCGATTACATCAATCCCCTGTGCTTTCATTTCTTTTGCTTTCGCTGTGATCGCCAAAGTTGTTGAAGGTGTTAATGCACTCACTCTGTTGGCTAAAGATAGGTTCATCGATGGGTTCCTCCTAATAGCTTATAAGTTTTCGATTTTCTTCCACCATTCCCCGTTGGAGAAAAGCAGATAAAAATAATTGAGATTTTTCTGATTGTCTAGGTAGGTAATTTCCCAAACCGGACCGACTGATTCATGGCCTAATCTCACTGATAATATCTCTTCGGGATTCTTTTCATCATTTAGTTTATTAATTGCCTGTTCTTTCGAAATGCCATCCGCCCATTGTTTGACGATAATTTCCCCTTTTTTTTCAGGAACGAAAGCAACCATTTTTTCGTTGTCGCCGTCTTTTCCGATAACCACTGTATAAGCATTGGCTCCATGGTAGATGTTTGCTTGATCTATTTCTTTAATAGGTGTCTCATCCAGCACACGTTTGGATGCCTTATCAATTTCTTCCTCTACCGGAGCTCTTGCGCTTTGATACAGAATGACAGAAGCCGTGCCGATCACAAGGATGGCAGCCGCTATGATAATGCTTATCCACTTTTTCATAATAGTTCCTCTTTATGTACGATAAATGGTCAGTACAGCCTGACTTTGATCTTCAGGATCCAAGGCTAAACCAAACATGTAATCATCTTTTTTTAATGTTCTATTCAAAGCATCCACTACTTTATATAATTCATCTGTATATGAAATTCGAACTGTGGAAAGAATTTCAATTTTGCTCTCCAATGCAGATTCCCCCTTCATCTTCTGTCCATCTCTATGGTGGATGGATGCTGTTTCACCCTTGTCTTCAAGAATCACTACACACATTATAACAACATTACACTTGCATATGGTAGACAGAAACTCAAAAAACTTTTTTCATTCTCTTCCTTTTCATATTATTAGGTTTACGGACGGATCAACCTTTCACTTTTTATGCATGATAGGCAACATCATATTGATCAAAGGTGATCACTTCATAATTACTTCTATTGAATTTTATCGAGATCAACCCATGCTGCCCCGTTAAGTAAAGGTCGATCCACGCTTCATTTATCGCTTCAAGCAAGTCCCCATTCAATAACTTTTCTTTCGACCGGTATAGCAATGCCGTCTGTGGATCAATATGTTTGATCAACGGGTCTGAGATGCACTCCGTCTTTGAATGAAGCGGGATTTTTACAATGTTAACATTTTTCAATGGTTTTGACATGAAAACATCTTCTGCATGCCTGGATTGAGAACTCAGCCATAGAAAACGATGTTGAAAAAAAGTAAGTGAGAAGTCCAGACCCTCCTGCTTTTCATTCCCTTCGTGGACCACTTCCATTGAAAGATCCCTTGATATAGGATATGTTTCACCTTCTGTCAGACTCTGCACACCTTTCAAAGTACCGGCGAGCTTACCTGAAAAAGAGGCACCCGTTATGATTTGTTTAATTGAATATCCCTTCCTGAGCTCCTTAATGGTATCTATGTATATTTCGGCTTTCTCCGTGAGGATGATCCCTTCGATTCTTTTGATATGCAGTTGATTCACGTAATAGATCAGCTCTTCAATCTGAGAAAGCGGTCCCGTGTTAATTAAATAATCCTTGCCGGCAGGCACATGAAGCACTGCAACCTCACCTTTCTTCAGAGGCAGAAAGCTGATGGCATATTCACTCTGTGATAAATTAAGGTCAACTTCAGGGACCTTGACCCCGAAACTGACCTGTCCAATCATACTGAATAATAACAACGTGCAGATTACGACTCTCATATTCCCATGCCCCCAGAATTCATCTACTCTTTATCATGTGTTAAAGTATGAAATTTAACCGGTGTCGCTTTGAGGTTACAGGCGTTCAATGGATAAAAAAACGAACCCGATGCTTTGCGATTAGTCGCATGAGCAGGTTCGTCTCTCAGATAATTCATAACCAATCTTCAATCCATGTGATCAAATCGGAAAGGTCTCCCTCTCTTACTTTCATTGCAGGAATCGATTGAATGAAAGCTTTGCCGTAACGGGTCGTCTTGATCCGCCGGTCATACACAATGACAATGCCCCGGTCACTGCTTCTTCTGATTAATCTTCCTACCCCTTGCTTAAACCTTATTATCGCTTCAGGAAGGGAATGACTGGAGAAGGGATTCCTTCCCTGTGCTTTAAGTATTTCAGATTTAGCCTGAGTGACGGGTTCGTCAGGAGGCGAGAAGGGCAATCTCACCAAAGCCAGACAAGACAGGTCTTCCCCTGGTATGTCCACGCCTTCCCAGAAACTGCTGGTACCGAATAGGATGGCTTTATCAAACCGCTGGAAATTCTTTGTCAATCTCGTCCTGCTTCCGGATGTGATCCCCTGAGCCATCAGGACATAATCTTCGAGCAGACCACTCTCTTTCATCAATTCATACGTTTTTCGCAGCATATCATATGAAGTGAATAATATAAGCATTCTTCCTTTAGTCGCTTGAGCGACACCGATCAAATGGGAACTTATTCCTTCTATATATTCCTCGTTCGAAACTTGCTGGATCTCCGGTACATCATTAGGGATGAATAAAGTCGCCGACTGGGCATAATCAAAAGGGGAAGAAAGCTGAAGCTGCTTGATCTCCTCTTTCTTTAAACCGATTTCGTTCAGGAAGTAACCGAATGAATCACTGACAGTCAACGTCGCCGAAGTAAGCACGACACTCTTCTTCTTTGCGAACAACTCCTCTTTCAGGTTTTGAGCGACTGCAACTGGCTGCGCCTGAATGATGAGACTATTTGGCAGCGAACGCGTATCTCCGTCAAGCCAAAGGACATAGTCCGTCATTTCCTTGAGGAAGACGGTTCTGAACTGCTGTTCCAGTTCTCCCCATTCAACCAGGAAACTGTGGAATTCCTCTACAAGTGCTTTTTCATTGTCTTTCAGTTTCAACTTTTTCGATTTTATCGTATCGAGGATCTCCTGAAACTGTTTATTGATTAATTTCATCCCCGAAATGACTCTTTCCATTGCCATCTGAACAGGCTGCCAGCTCCTGCTCATTTTCATCTCTTCCGATATCCTGTGTTGTATCTTCTGGGCACCTGTCCTCTTCTTGGCGTTCTTGAAAAACACATTGCCAAGAACCGTCATCGCTTCTTCCAGGTCGATATAAAATCTTTGCACATGGGAATCCAATTCAAACGAGTGGAGAGAGCCCTCGATATCGTACATATTCATAAGCCCATATAAACGGCCATAAAGCTGTTTTTGATCAAGAGTCCCCAACTGGGAGGTCGAGAACTTTATTGATAGATAGTCCAATACAATTCCCAAATGCTGCCTTGCCGATTTTTCAAGATGATGTGCTTCATCAATCACTAAATAATCATAGGATGGAATCAGATTCCCTTTGTTTATGATATCAGACAGCAGCATGGAATGATTAGTAATGATGAGGTCTGCAGCCTGGGCACGTTTTCTTGCATTCAGATAAAAATCCTTCGAAACCCATGGGTCCTTGCTGTGCGGGAGGTGCCATCCATCATGGCGCAGCCGGTTCCAGAACAATTGTCCGCCGGAAGTGAGGTTCAGCTCATCCACATCCCCCGTTTCAGTTCTTGTCAACCATACCAAGATTTGCATTTTCGTTAAGACGACATCATATTGGAAGTCCCCTTCACGCAGGGACTGCTCAAACTTAAATAGGTTTATGTAGTGGTTTTTTCCTTTTAACAGCACAGTCTGAAATGAGAAAGGACTTACCTTTTCAAGCAGCTTGATTTCTTTTTGCATCAATTGTTCCTGAAGCTGGGTGGTAAAGGTGCTGATCACCACGCGATCATCCCGCTGTTTCGCAAATTGGAGGGAAGGCAATAAATACCCCAATGATTTACCGACTCCAGTGCCCGCTTCGATTACGAGATGTCTGCCCTCCTGAAATGTTTCACTGACTTCATCGATCATCTGGATTTGCGCTTCCCTTTTTTCATAAGGGGAAAGATGCATTTCCAGGTTCGATAAGATATCAGGATCGATAGGATCTCCATCTGCAGCATAAGCTGTCTTACTATCACTTTTCTTTCGGAGTGCAATCCCCCTGTGGACTTCAAGTTCAAGCGGCAGATCTTCCACATGGCCTTGTTTCTGAGTGACGATTTCATTGAACAATAATGATAAGTCACTCTTCAGGTATTCCGAGAGGACCTGAAGTTTCTCCAGTGTCACGAGCGGGAGCAGCTCCAGCCTATGGATAAAGTGAAGCAGAAGCTCCGCAGTCACATAGGCATCACTATCTGCCTGGTGCGGTCTGACATGGCTCAGTGACAACGAATTAGAAAGCTCGGTCAGCTTAAAACTATCTGCTGAAGGCATCGTGATTTTAGCTAATTCGACTGTATCGAATGCAGGACCGTTAAATGTGTAATAGCCGGCTTCTTCCAGTTCAGCTTGTAAAAAAGAAAGGTCGAACGTCACATTGTGAGCGACGAATACCCCGTTTTCCAATAGTTCCAGGATTTTAGGGGCGATTTCATGGAAGGCAGGAGCCCCCTTGACCATCTCATCATTTATTCCCGTCAGTTCTTCAATGAAAGGCGGAATGGGCTTACCTGGAGAAACAAATGATGTAAATTGATCGACAATCTTGCCGTGCTCTATGATGACGGCTGAAATTTGTATTATTTTTTCTCCTCTTTTCGGAGAATTCCCTGTCGTTTCCAAGTCTACTACGATTAATTTGAATGGGTACATATCTTCTCACTGCCTTTATATAGATCCTTCAATAATTCAGTTATACATTATGATTTCTAAATTAGTGTACCATAATTCAAATTAGAAGGCAGATTCCCAGGTATACATTTGTAAAAAAGGACTAAATAGAAGCTGAGTCAAAACAAAAAAAACAACTTCCTAAAGACTAACATGACCAGTGTTGACTCTAAATACCGCTAATGATTTCCGTGCAAGGCTTCGCTTTCCGCGGGTAGCCCGTGAGCCTCCTTTAAATTCGAGGAGGAATTGTCCAGCTGCAGGGCTTAGAGGCACATGACATAAGTCAAATCGACCAAGAAGGCAAAGAACGCCTTCGTGGCCGATTCGCCTTATGCCACACGCCTATGAGCAAAGCCCTTCCGCTTTTCTGATAGGAGTCTTCGTCTTGCACTCCAATCAACCGCTGGAACAAGCTGAAACTAAATGGACATTTGAACAAAGCTAATAAAAACCCGAACTAGTTTGAATATCAGGATTCAAACTAGTTCGGGTTTTACTTAGACTAAAACACTTTTTTCCCCATACTGAAAAATATATTAGTCAGTATATCGTCGCTTCTGGTTCTGTTCCGAGCATTTCCATGATTTGATTGTGTTCGTTCATGATGGCCACTTTCGGGACATGCGTGCGCAACATGTCTTCGGCCACCATTTTATAAGAGATGATGATGACCACATCGCCTTTCTGGACGAGTCTTGCTGCGGCTCCATTCAAGCAAATGACACCGCTTCCTCTTTCTCCCGGTATGATATAAGTCTCGAGTCTTGCTCCATTGTTGTTATTGACGATTTGGACTTTTTCGTTGGCCATCATGTCCACCCGGTCAAGGATATCCTGATCGATTGTGATGCTTCCCACATAATCCAGGTTTGCTTCTGTAACCCGGGCTCTGTGTATTTTTCCGTTCATCATTGTTCTATACATGCTGATTCTCCTTTTTGTCCAATGAGATGATGATATTATCGATTAACCTTGCCTTTTGGAACTGAACGGCGATGGCCAGTATGATTTCACCGTCCCATTCGTGAATGGGCGTCAGTTCGGGGAAGGAATAGATTTCAACATATTCGACCCGGCCAGAAGTCTCATTATGAATGAAGTCTTTCATGCCCGAAATAATAGCTGAAGTGCTCACTTCGCCGGATTCGATCTTCTTCTTCGCTTCTATAAGACTTTCATATATGGCGGGAGCTTCGTTTCTCTCTTCTGAGGAAAGATAAACATTCCTTGAACTTCTGGCCAGTCCGTCCTCTTCTCTGACAGTCGGCACCCGTACAATTTCCACCGGAAAGAAATAATCCTCAACGAGTCCCTCTACAATAGCGATCTGTTGTGCATCTTTCAACCCGAAATAGGCTCTTCTCGGCTGCACAAGATGAAAAAGCTTAGTCAAAACAGTAACAACGCCGTCAAAATGACCTTCTCGCTTTTTTCCGCACAGAATATTTACCCGTTCTTTTACATTCATTTCAACCGATAAGATCCCCTTGTACATTTCGTCTGCATCCGGCATGAACAAAATATCAACATCCGCATTTTCCGCAAGCTTACGGTCGCGTGCAATGTTTCTCGGATATCGATTGAAATCTTCATTAGGTCCGAATTGTAATGGATTCACAAAAATACTCATGACGACGATCTCATTATTGTTCCTTGCTTCTTTTATAAGTGACAGGTGTCCTTCATGCAGATATCCCATAGTAGGGACAAATCCAATGGAGCAGCCAGATTGATTATGTTGATGCATTTCTTCACGGAGTGCAGTAAGTTTCGTTATGGTTTTCATTTTTTACTTCCTCCATAAAGCATCTGCAATTCTTCTTCCCGCATCGTAAAAGAGTGCTTATCTTCAGGAAATCTTCCGCTCTTAACATCTTCTATATAGCCGGTAAGGCTCGAGGTTATGGTCTCTGAGATATTACTATATTGTTTGACAAACTTCGGCACCCTGCCGACGCCGTAATTGACAAGGTCGTGGAAGACAAGTACTTGGCCGTCCACTTCGTTTCCTGCCCCGATTCCGATGACAGGGATGCTTAAAGCTTCCGCAATCTCTTTAGCCAATTGTTTAGGTACACACTCCAATACGATTGAGAATGCCCCTGCCTTTTCACATGCAATTGCATCATCAAGCAGCATTTGTGCTGCTTGCGCAGTTTTCCCTTGTACCTTGTATCCACCTAAAACACCTACAGATTGTGGAGTCAGACCTAAATGCGCCATCACAGGTATTCCGGCGGCGGTCATCGATTGAATGCGTTCGATCACCACACCCGCCCCTTCTACCTTTACAGCATGTGCACCGCTTTCCTGCATGATTCCAGCTGCTGTTTTTAACGTTTCTTCCCTTGATAGATGGTAGGTCATAAAAGGCATATCCGTGATGATAAACGTGTTGGGTGCACCTCTTTTGACCGCTTTTGTATGGTGAATCATGTCTTCCACAGTCACAGGTACAGTGGAATCGTAACCGAGCACCACCATGCCAAGTGAATCCCCTACCAGAATGAGCTCTACCCCAGCTTCTTCCGCTAGTTTGGCACTAGGGTAATCATAAGCCGTCAGCATCGTAATCTTCTCAGATTCCTCTTTCATTTTTAAAAAATCCGTTGTCTGTTTCATATTTTCCTCCTTCTTTACAGTCAGAGGAGACGAAACATCTATGAAAGCACTTTCTTTTCTGGTCATGTTCTGTTCCCGTCCCGTGCTGATTCCCCAGTAAGGAGAGAAATTTGTCCAGGCAAGCGACAGTATTGCTGACAGAACATGCCAATAAAAAAACCTCCTGAAAAAATGACAGAAGGATCCTAAGTGTCTAATATGAATGTTTCGACCCTCTGTCCCAGTCCAATATGGATCAAGGCAGATAATTTGGTATTCATCTTTTTTTGTACTACAGGGTGCAGTTCATTGGATACTGCCCAATTTGAATTATACCATAAAAAAAAGAGAGGGAATAAAGTTTAATCTTCATTCCTCTCCCGGGAGCAATTCTTATATATTCAATTCAATATCTGCGGAATAGATTTGATGAACGGTACCGTCATTGTCTTCTATTTTCAATACACCTTCAGGAGTTATCCCCAGTGCAGTGCCTTCAATTGTCCCATTGATTGTGCGGGCCCTTATTCTTTTTCCGATAGAAACGGCATAGCTTTCCCACAATAGTTTGATGGGAGTGAATCCCTCTTTCATATAGAGAATATAAAGTGATTCGATTCTTTCCAATACCGTCTGAACAAGTTCCGCCCTGGACAGCTGCTCTCCTTTTTCGATTGCAAGCGAAGTGGCAATTGATTGGATTTCATCGGGAAAGTGATCGGTGGTATGATTCACATTCATTCCTATCCCTATAATGATGGAATTGATTTTGTCCGATTCTGCCTGTAATTCAGTCAGGATCCCTGTCACTTTCTTTCCATTAATCAGGATATCATTGGGCCATTTGATTTGAGGTTGAAGATTCGTTGCTTCCTCGATAGCTTGTACAACCGCGACTGCTGTGATCAAGGTGAACTGCGGTGCTTTCTGAGGTGGCAGATGAGGTTTTAAAATCAGACTCATCCAAATCCCGCTGCCTGATGATGAATGCCATTCACGCATTAGCCTCCCTCTTCCTGCAGTCTGTTCATCCGCAATGACAAGAGTGCCTTCGACAGCCCCATTACCTGCTAAATCATGTGCAATCTTTTGTGTACTTGGAACAGATTCTTCATAGTGGATGACTTGCCCCAGAGTTGAAGTCTGTAATCCCAGGCGGATTTTGTTTTCGGTGACACTATCGGGTGTATGAATGATTCGATACCCTTTCTTCCTGACAGCTTCCAATACAAATCCTTCTTTGCGGAGCTCTTCTATATGTTTCCATATGGCCGTCCGGGAACACCCTGCAATATCCGCCAGCGCCTGGCCCGATAAAAATTCCCCATTTGACTCTGAAAAAGCCTGAATCAGTTTTTTTCTGATGGACTGCATGTTTCGATCCACCTCCTAATCATCTCATGTTCGTTCCTGACTTCTCCATGTAATATCGCCATTTCGATATTTCCAAGGACTTCTTTGATCCATGGTCCTCCCTTTCGTCCAGTCCATTGCATAAGATCCCTGCCGGTTACATTCAATTCTTCCCGGCTTTTGATTGGCAAAGATTCAAATTCATCTTTCAATTTCCCAATGGAAGAGGGTGAAATCGAGTGAAGGCAGTTATATACCTTTTCTACATTATTCGCTCTCTGTAAACCAGATTGATAGAGAAGTTCCTTCGTCCATCCTTCTTTTGTACGAATGGAAAGTATCTGTTTTTCTTTTGTTCGCTCTTTGATCATCTTTGAAGGCAGTTTCCACTCTTTTAAAAATTCTGCAGGTCTTTCTTCTATGCATGCTAATAAAAGCAGCCAAGTCTGATCTTTACTTAAACATTTCAATAAAGGAAAGTCCGCAATTTTTTCCATTGTATTTCTCTTGTCGGCAAGGCCAGGAAGTTGCTTGAATAGACATGATTGCAGAAGAAGATGTATGGCCAGATCCTTGTATTCCCCACCCATCATCTTCTCGAATTCCATCGTTTTTCGTTCTACTGCAATATGTGTCAGCAGGTTCTCGTTCAATTTTAATGCGTTCCGGGTGGCAGGTTCCATGTCAAAACCGAGTTGACTGACGAACCGGATGCCCCGCAGCATCCTTAAAGCATCCTCTGAAAAACGATCAGAGGGCGCCCCTACCGTTCTTATGATTCTCTGCTTTATATCCGCCTGACCCTGAAACGGATCATACATCACACCATCTGCATCCATTGCCAGACTGTTCATGGTGAAGTCCCGTCTCTTGAGATCCCCTTCTAAGGAACGGATGAATTCCACTTGATCGGGGCGCCTGAAATCACGATACTCTGATTCAGTCCTGAATGTGGTGATTTCATATTCGCCAAAGGGTTCGATTACCAATACGGTTCCATGTTGGATTCCGATATCGGCTGTACGGGGGAAAATGCTTTTTATTTCGTCCGGAAAAGCCGAGGTTGCTATATCCACATCATTGATGGGTCTTCCAAGAAGGTAATCTCTTACTGACCCTCCCACGAAATATGCCTGGAACCCTGCTTCTTCTATTCTTTTTATAAGTGGAATCGCTTCCTGGAAAATCGTTGGCAGCATTATATTTACATCCTCTCGACTTTCACAGCGAAAGTAGCTGTTTTACATTATTTCTCTATAAATTTTCTCATATTGCTCGAGAATTTTTTTCGAATGAAATTTCGTCCTCGCAGTTTCAAGTGCATTTTTCGATAGGGTTTCATGAAGCGAATCATTACCGAGCAGCCTGATTGCTTTTGAGGCAATTGTTTCTACATCACCGACCTCACAAATATAGCCATTGCTGCCGTCTTCGATGACTTCAGGAATCCCGCCAGTATCGGTACCGATGCATGGAACCCCGCATGCCATTGCTTCAAGGGCAACTAAACCGAAGCTTTCCTTCTCTGAGAGCAGAAGTTTCAAGTCGCTGATCGAATATAGTTCTTCCAGATTATCCTGCTTCCCAAGAAATAATACCCGGTCACGCAGCCCCAGGTCATTCACCTGCTTACATACGACAGTCATTTCAGGTCCATCGCCTACGAGGAGAAGCTTTGCCGGAATTTTTTTTTGTATCAGATTGAAAGATGATACGACATCCTTCACTCTTTTCACTCCGCGGAAGTTAGATACATGGATGACTGCCTTTTCATCTTCGTGGATGCCGTATTCCTTTCGTAAGTGACTTGAATCAACATGGCGGTATACCCGCTCGTCGATGAAATTGTAAACCGTTTTTATCTCTTTATCAGGGCGTATCAACTCATTTGTCTGGTCTGCGAGTGCATTGGAGACCGCCGTTACCACATCCGATTTTTCAATACCAAACCGGATTGCTCCCGTAAGTGACGGATCATATCCGAGTACAGTGATGTCTGTCCCGTGTAGGGTGGTCACGATCTTCACGTCTTTGTCAGCCATCTGCTTGCCCAAAATGGCACAAACCGCGTGCGGAATGGCATAATGCACGTGCAGGATGTCCAGGTTTTCGCGTTCGATGATTTCAGCCATCTTATTTGCAAGTGCTATATCATAAGGGGGATATTGAAATACTGAGTATTGATTGACTTCTACTTGATGAAAATAGATATTATGATACATTTTGTTGATCCTGAATGGAATACTGGACGTAATAAAATGAATTTCATGACCCTTTTCAGCAAGCAATTTACCAAGCTCAGTGGCGACTACTCCAGAACCTCCAACCGTAGGGTAGCAAGTAATTCCGATTTTCAATTTCATATGTCATTCTCCTAACAAGTCGTGATGCAGAATGAGCGTGTTAAAGGAGAAGAACCCTTCTGCATAAAGCATTCCAGCGTCTTTCCCCATCATTCTTTCTCTCGCTTCTATTGCTTCTATGTATTGCTCGGTCAATGGTGTCGAAACACCATTATTCCCTTTATCAAACTGACTTTCATAAGCCCGGAGACTGCCCAGCTTCTGATCGATATGGCTTTCGATATTTACGACAAAATGCGGTCTGTGAAAACCGTTGATGATATAGAAATACAGATGTGCAGCTTTATGTGCAGGTAGTGAAGGATTGAATTTCCGTACACCCGAAGAAAAATACGCCTCTCTCACCAACCTGGAAGCATTTCCATGGTCAGGATGCCGGTCCTGTTCATATGGAGCAAATACAGCTTTCGGCTTATATTTTCTAATGACCGCCACTACTTTACTAATATTTTCATCCGTGAGGAAAATACCGCGGTCAGGGATGTCAAGTGTCACCCTCTCGCTTATCCCCAGAAATTCAGCAGCTTTCATCGCTTCACGTTCCCTTACCGGGACAGATCCGTTGGATGAAAGTTCTGCCTTGGTCAAATCACAGATCACGACCCTTTTTCCTGCCTCTGCATATTTAGCAAGAGTTCCACCCATCCCGATTTCCACATCATCTGCATGCGCACCAAAGGCAAGGATATCCACTTTTTCTCTTGTCACATTAATCCTCCCTTTCGTTTTTAACGCCTCTCCACTGAATATCTCCTCTTTCCAACCCTTTCACCAATACTTCCGCTGTCCCCATGTTCGTCGCTAAAGGGACAGAATATACATCACAAAGCCTGATCAAAGCTGACACATCAGGCTCATGGGGCTGTGCGGTTAACGGGTCCCTGAAAAACAGGACAAGATCCATTTTATCATTTGCGATATAGGATCCAATTTCCTGATCCCCGCCTAATGGACCGGAACGGAAACGATGAACGGATAATCCCGTTTCTTCTGATATCCTCTTTCCGGTTGTACCCGTAGCAAAAAGAGTGTGCTTCTCAATGATCGGCTGGTACGCAAGTACGAAACGGATTAAGTCATCCTTTTTCTTATCATGAGCTATCAATGCAATATTCATCAGCTTCACCCCTAGTCCAAAATATTTTCTAAACCATAAACGAGCGTATTCAGGTTCATAACTGTCTCAACAGAAACTTTGACCCCGGACATGAAGCTTGTCCTGTTATAAGAATCATGACGCACAGTAAGCGTCTGTCCCTCTGCACCGAACATCACCTGCTGATGGGCTATCAACCCGGGCAGCCTGACACTATGGATATGCATACCGTCGATATCGGCACCCCTTGCACCGGAAATGGTTTCCTTTTCATTTTGGTGGCCCTGTGTTTTGGGTTCCCTTACTTCTTTGATCATTTCAGCTGTTTTGACGGCAGTTCCTGATGGAGCATCCAATTTTTGATCATGATGCAATTCAATGATTTCTATATCATCGAAGTACTTTGCTGCCATTTGCGAAAACTTCATCATTAATACAGCACCGATAGCGAAGTTTGGGGCGATGATGCAGCCAAGCTCCCTGGACTCGGCAAGCTCTTTTAGTTCGGAGAGTTCCCCTGCCGTAAAGCCTGTGGTTCCAACGACCGGCCTGACGCCATATTCCAACGCAGTTTTCGTATGCATATAGCCGACTTCAGGTGTAGTGAGATCGATCAGGACATCTGGAGTTTCCTCTTTCAAACATTCTGATATTTCATTATAAACAGGAACGTCGAGGTTCGCTTCGCCTTTATGATCGACCACACTGATCAAAGTAAAATGCGGGGTGTCCTGAACCAGTTCCACTGCTTCTCTCCCCATTCTGCCTCTTGGCCCTGCAATGGTGACTTTAATTTGTTCCATGCTCTTCACCGCCTTCTTTTCTTGTCCAACGATCTTTATCGCGAGTATTGAACTTGTTCATGACCCGATCATGAGCACCCTCGAGGCTGATATCCAGAGAATTCGCCATGCAGATAAGAACAAACAAAACATCGCCGAGTTCTTCTTCAACTGTTTTCTCTTTTTCTGTATTTTTCTTCGGTTTTTCACCATAATAATGGTTAATTTCGCGTGCGAGTTCTCCCAACTCTTCAGTCAACCTGGCCGTCATCGCAAGCGGGCTGAAATAACCTTCTTTAAATTGGCTTATGTATTGATCAACTTCAGTCTGTAATTGACTCATGGTTTTTTCGTTGGTCATCTTGAAAGACACACTCCTTCATCATCTTTTATCATGTTAGCTAAATCTTATCATATTTACAAATATTACGTTTAAAGGATTGCCACATCAAAACGCTTCCTATATAATGTCTCTGTTAATTGGAAATCTATCATCAAAGGAGGGACATCGCCAATGCTCGAATTACGGTTTAAAAATATCTTTTTCATTCTATTAGGTTCTGCAATCTTTGCCTTTGGCCTTGTACATTTTAATATGCAGAATGAACTTGCAGAAGGTGGATTTACGGGTATTACGTTAATCCTATACTTCCTGTTCGATATCGATCCTTCCTACTCTAATCTTGCCCTAAATATACCTCTGTTTTTCATCGGGTGGAAGCTTCTCGGAAAGAAGGCGTTTTATTACACAATTATCGGTACCGTGAGTCTATCAGTGTTCCTATGGATTTTTCAACGTTATCAAATGGTGATCCACCTTGAGGATGACTTATTTCTTGTAGCTCTATTTGCAGGTGTTTTCATAGGAATCGGCCTGGGGATCATTTTCAGATACGGTGGAACAACAGGCGGTGTTGATATCATCGCCAGATTAGTACACAAGTACATCGGATGGAGTATGGGAAAAACCATGTTTATGTTCGATGCTGTGGTCATCATCGCTTCTCTTATCACATACCTGGAATACAGGGAAGCCATGTACACATTGGTAGCTGTATTTGTCGCAGCCAAAGTAATAGACTTCATGCAGGAAGGGGCATATTCTGCACGGGGTGCGATGATTATTTCTGATCATCATGAAGAAATCGCGGGAGTAATTAATGAAAAGATGGATCGCGGTGTCACTGTTTTGAGGGGTCATGGTTCCTTCACTAAGCTGGACCGGGAAGTGCTATACTGTGTCGTTGGGAAAAATGAAATTGTTCGACTGAAAAATATTATAACAGCTGTGGACCCACATGCTTTTGTTTCTGTAACGGTCGTTCATGATGTTCTTGGTGAAGGATTTACACTTGATGCAGACAAGAACCCCCTCAATGACTAAACTGATCTAAAATGGGATCCTCCATAATGAAAGAGGCTGAGACACTTTTGTCCCAGCCTCTTCTTTCGTTACCGTGAAATTAGTCTTCACCCTGCATACCGGTAAAGATCAATACAAGTCTTAGGAGCTCGATTACCGCTACTGCAGCTGCTGCTACATATGTCATCGCGGCTGCATTTAATACTTTCTTTGCATGCCGTTCTTCTTCATTGCGGATCAATCCCAGCGAAACAATTTGATTCATCGCACGGGATGATGCATTGAATTCAACAGGAAGAGTGATTAATTGGAAGACAACACCCGCTGCCAGCAGGACGATACCGAGAAGGAACATGCCTGTCATTTGTGTAAACATTCCAATGAGCAGGAAGATCCAAGACATATTCGAACCGATATTTGCAACCGGCACCAAAGCATGCCTGAAACGAAGAAAAGCATAGCTTTCAGCGTCCTGGATGGCGTGTCCTACTTCATGGGCTGCAACAGCAGCCCCGGCTACTGAATGGCCATGATAGTTATCGGGTGATAATGCAACCGTTTTTGAAATCGGATTGTAGTGGTCGCTCAGGAAGCCCCTGCCCTCTACCACCTTTACATCAAAGAGTCCATTCTCATCAAGTATCTTTCTTGCCATTTCCCTTCCGGTCTTACCGGAAGTCGTAGCCACTCTTGAATATTTTTTAAACGTACTTTTCACCCGCATTTGTGCCCAGATCGGGATCAATGCAATGAGTAAAAAGTAGATAATAAAACTCATCATTGTCACAAAAACCTCCAGATGTTCAGATAACTAAATTTTATATTGCTATAAAGATTCTGTCAATTTTTTTGCCGTTCTGATGAAGGAGCTTCTCCCTGTCCCCTGTATTTTCTCCAACCTACATAAGATAATGTAGAGACAATAATACTTCCGGTTGAAATAATCACCCACCATAAAGAAGGATCTGCTTCATCTTCCTTTTTATTTTCAAAAAGATGCTCAAGATCTGATTGCAGGGTTGTTAATTCTGCCATTGCGTCAGTGCTTTCCAGAACTTTTTGCCGATAATGATCCAGATAAGATATCCTTGCATCCAATGCCTGTGCCTGGTCTACTGGAATATCCAGTTTGATACTTGGCTGTATGATGTTGTATTTCGATAAAAACAAATTCAGTTCTGTATGATATTGTTCGCTGTTTCCGCTTTCAGCCGCCGATTTCACGCCATTAAAAGCTTCCATCAGCGGATCTTCCATTTCAATCCAAAGAGGCTGATAATGACTTGATAATGCATCCATGACTAACCTGAATCTTGTGACAGCATTCACTTTCTGTTCAATTCCGGAATTCGTCTGATTAATGGTTTCTAAAGCAAGATTATGTGAGATCGTCAGGATCCTCAGCTCATCCATTGAAAACGACTGGTGCATGCTTTGTACAGTAAACTCTTCCGAAAAATGATTCAGTAAATGTTTCGCTTCCTCATATTTACCGGCTTTAGTCATTTGCAATGCCTGATCGGCGATATCATCTAGTTCATTTACTGGAGACGGAGCGTGATCTGCTAGAGAAATATGCGGAGCTGAAAATAAAAAGAATAGGATAAACACTGCTTTCATGAATTTCATACTTGTCCCCCCTAAAACTACTAATAAAGTGTATGAAAGGGTGGACAAGAGTAGACCAAAAAAGCTCTCTAAAAGTTGGGATCCAAATGGTAACGAGGTGTCTTTTGGGTGAAATAATAGGCTAGTGCAATCGAAAAAATGCTGAGCCAGAATGTAAAATAACCAATGTTCTGTATGTAAAGAAATAACTTGGAATAAACAGGGAATTGCATGTAAACATAATCAATAATATCATTATGTAAAGTCCAAAGTGCACCTGCAGCCAAGTGCCACATTTTCACTCGATAGAATGAAGAATATAATAGGCCCTGCAAAGCCATCGCACCATGGGATACCATCAACATATATCCTTCCCACGGCAGTTCACCGCTGACCATTAAGGTGAGCAGATTCATGACGACAGCCCAGACCCCATATTTGAATAATGTAATGATTGCCAGCACCTCAAAAAGCGGCCAATTCCTGTTCCTCAGGAACGCAATCAGGACGAAACAAAAGAAGAGACTTGCTGTAGGGCTGTCAGGAACAAAGATCATGAATTGATCCGGTGTATTTCTCAATTGAGGCATGTACCAAATATAACCGTAAATCGTACCTAAGAGATTTACGATGAGCAGCAACCATATAAAAGCTTTATTTGTCAAAATGGAGAAAAGCCAAGTAATCATCGTACCGGCCCCTTTCTTATAAAAGAGTTTCATCGTAGAAAAAAAGAGCCAACATCTGCTGGCTCTTTTTATACATGTTATTCTGCTTTCAGTCCGGAAATGAATTCAGCCAGTTTATCCAGCTCTTCATCCGTACCTTTGAATAAACCTGCCGGCATCCCAGGAGGCTTACCATTTTTGGCGATGTCTTTAATTTCTTCAGGCTTCAGTCCTGTTCCGACTAAAGATGGCGCCGCTGCTCCACCTGTCATATTTTCACCGTGACAAGTGATACAGCTGTTTTTAGCATCAGAAAAGATTTTATACCCTTCAGATTCTTTATCGATTTCTGCTTCCGCCACGATCTTTCCTTGTTCTTTCGCTGCTTCCCAGTCATGAGTTGCAACAGATTCCCAAGTCAGGAAGTAAGTGGCTGCAAGAGCTAACAGCATGAATCCAGTTGCAAATGGACGCTTTGTCGGACGGCGTTCAGGTCCTCTGTCAATGAATGGTGCAAGAAGCAGCGCTCCAAAAGCAATCCCTGGAATGATGAATGCTCCAATCACATTATAAGGTCCAGATGCATATGTGTACTTAAGTAATTGGTATAAGAATAAGAAATACCAGTCAGGCAATGGAATATATCCAGTATCCGTAGGATCGGCGATACGTTCTAACGGTGATGGATGTGCAACCGTTAAACATAAGTAACCAATCAGGAAAACAGCCCCTACCAGCCATTCTTTCAGTAAAAAGTTTGGCCAGAAAGCTTCTGTTTTTCCAGGGAACTCCGAATAATCTTTAGGAATATTCGGTTTTCTGTTTGCAGGCACACGAGAATCACCAACAAACTTCATCCCTTTTCCTCGATGCATAGTGTCCCCCTCCTTTTAGTAGGTTTATCAGATTTTCAATAAATCGTATCTTATAGCGGTCCGGAAATACCTTGCTTCCGGATCATCAGGAAGTGAGCTCCCATTAATCCAAGAAGTGCAGCAGGCAGGAAGAATACGTGAATCGCGAAGAAACGCGTTAACGTTTGAGCACCTACAATTGTAGCATCACCGGCTAAGAGCGTTTTCACTTGTTCACCGATGAATGGCGTTGCAGCCGCAATTTCAAGACCAACCTTCGTTGCGAATAGCGCTTTCATATCCCACGGCAATAAATAACCGGTGAATCCAAGCCCTAACATGACGAAGAAAATAAGTACTCCAACAACCCAGTTCAATTCACGAGGTTTCTTGTATGCACCTTGGAAGAATACACGCAGTGTATGTAAGAACATCATTACGATTACCAAGCTTGCTCCCCAGTGATGCATTCCACGGACGATTTGACCGAATGCTACTTCGTTTTGCAGATAATAAACTGATTCCCAAGCGTTCTTGATATCGGGTACATAGTACATAGTCAGGAACATACCAGATAAGATTTGGATCACGGTTACGAAGAAAGTCAGACCGCCGAAACAGTAAACAAACGCAGAGAAGTGATGCGCAGGGTTTACGTGTTCAGGTACTTCGTGGTCCGCAATATCCCGCCACATAGGCGTAATGTCCAAACGCTCGTCAACCCAGTCATAGATTTTGTTCAGCACAGATTACGCCCCCTTACTTAACATATTTATTTGGTTCAGGTTGTCCAAGGTATAAAATACCGTCTTTCTCTTTTGTCGGATATGTATCCAACGGTGCTGTCGGTGGTGTACCAGGAATGTTTTTACCATTTTTCTCATACATTCCACCATGGCAAGGGCAATAGAACTTATTCGGGTTATTCTTGTCTCCGGCCCAGTTGACTGTGCATCCAAGATGCTTACATACTGGTGAAAGAGCAATGATATTACCTTCCTTGTTCTTGTATACCCATGCAGTGTGAGTAACTTCTGATGTGTACCACGCATCTTTTTGTTCATAAGAATAGTCGACACGAACTGGTTCATTCGTTAGTTCTGATACTTTTTGCTTCGTCGCAATAAAATCTCCGGCAGCTGAAGTTTTCAATACTGGATCGACAGCAAATCGAACCATTGGCATCAGCATTCCTGCTGCCATGAAACCGCCTACACCCGTAAGTGTATAGTTAAGGAATTGACGTCTCGATACACGATGCTTGCTCATCCTTTTCCCCCCTCTATCGTAAGGTAAGTCCATCGGACATATTTCGCACAAATATAAAACTAGGACATAACTATGATATATTAAAGTTATTACAAGGTCAATAACTCAATAAACTAAAAGATGGATACTATGTGAAGTTTTTATGAATTTTTTTGCCATTTTTGTACAATGACATTCAACAGCTGTTTCACTTGATCTTCCATGATTGAGTGCTTATATTGTTCGTCCAAATGTTCCAGCGGGATTGACGGGATCCATATCAGTTGATCATTAAAAGCCTGTTCCGACTTTTTCCACTCACTATCGGAAGTAAGAAAGAAAACATGTTTCACTCCGCTTTCCTTCATTCGTGTCTCCCATTCCTGCACTTCTCCGGTTTTGCCTTCATTGGTTCCCATCAGGTAGGTAAATGGAGGCGTTATCATCATCCGCCCCTTGAATTGCCTCTCCAAATGGAGGGTGAGCAGTGATATGAATTCGGTCTGGGCTGCCGACGATTTGATATCGTTTATGAAATCAACGGGAATCATCGGGATCACAGCGGTATCTATGTATTCTTTCTCCGTTTCAAAAAGTTCAATATCCTTTACATTCCAATTCATCTTGTTCCCTCACTTTTTTCTATCATTTTATACCTCCCATCATATCATTTAATCCTTCTTTTTATAAAGGAAATTCACTTATTCCGTAGTATGTACAATATAATGGAAGCTATGAATAAGAATGAAAAAAAAGAATGAAGGAAGTCTTCATTCTTTTTTCTCCAGTGTATTCAGTTCTTTCGTCAATTTATTGAAGGATTCTTTATCCCCGTTATCCAAAGCACGATCAATTGCTTCCAACAGTCGATTTTTTTGAAATGAATGCAAGCTCTCTTTCAAGAACTGTTCTGCAACGATCCGGTCCTTTTCATTAATCAGCAGGTATTTCGGCATGAATGGATTCTCTTCCAGCACCGCTGCGAATTGGTAACTTGAATTGGCTTTACTGAAGTTCAGTTGGATATAGATATCTTCATCTTTATTCAATCGGATATCATGAAATGATTTTTCAGCATCGGTCGTCATGATGTTTTCTTTGTAGAAACGGAATGGAACATCTTCAACACAATGAGTCGACATCACTAAGCCTCTTGGACAATATTGCGATTCTTCTACAAAGTGTACTTTCTTCATTAACTGATCGTGACTCATCAAATAATTTAATATCCATACACATTCTCTTCTTTTCAATTGATAACGATTTAAAAACCAGCGAATAAATTCTTTCTTCTCGTTGACAGAAACAGGGGTGGTCATAGGTTTCCCTCCTCTGCGAAATCCAATTTAATTAATAAACCGGTCTAATGATAATGTTCGTTCCCATTCAGGCAATTGCAGCTTTGTACCTGCCGGCCAGTCGTCTTCATTCAACCCCGGGTCAGTCTTGCAGTCTTTCAATCAATTCCTGCCACTCATCATTTGAAGGATCCATATTAAGGAGTTCTTTATATACTTCTATTGCTTCTCCCCTTAGTCCTTCTTCAGCAAGGAATTCTCCGTACTCTGCCAGGAACTCCACATGATTCTTAAAATAAGTATATGCAGCCCGGTAATGTTTTAATGCATGATTATATTGTTCAAGCCCCTCGTATGCTTTTGCAAGATCCCAGATAATCTGAGGTTCCTCTTCTCCTTCTGCCTTCAGCATTTGGGCGATTTCCAATACATCTTCAAAGCGATCCTGGATAAAGAACAGCTTATTGATGAGCAGGGCTGCTTCCAAGTATCCTGGATCGAGTGCAAGTGCATCCCTCAGCAATTTCTCCGCTTCTCTTTCCATGCCGAGCTTCAGGGATATCCTCCCCCCATAAAGGTTCAGTTCTTTGTTGTATTGGTCCTGCTTGACTCCTTCATGTATGACACTCATGCTGTCTTCGAGCTGCTCTTCATGTTCATAAGCCTTTGCAAGCAGCAAATACACTGAATGGTAATCAGGATCGAGTTCTTTAACGGAGACAAGTTTTTCAATTGCCGTTTCATAAAAGCCCGCCTGATAAGCAGTAAATGCATAACCGAACAACGTATTGATTTCCAAATGCTCTTCAATGGCTTTCTCATAGTGTGATAATGCCTCTTCAAAAGATCCACCCACACTGTATGCTTCAGCCAGACGCTGATGGATGTAAGTACCGCCGATCTCCGTGGTTCCACGTTCAATCAAATGGCTGTAATACCTGATCGCTTCGAGAAATCTTCCCGTTTCAGCGTATAACTCACCAAGGCCGAAATGAATGACAGGTTCGTCGGGCAAAAGCTCTTTAGCCTTCAGGAGCTTTTGTTCACTAACCTCAAAGAGACCCTGCATCTGATACAGATCTGCCATTAACAGCAAAGCCCGTGGATAGGAAATGTCACCTTCATCTAATTGTGAAAGTTGTTCGATTGCTTCTTCTTCCTTATCCATTTCAACCAACACTTCTGCAAGTTCGATGATCAATTCACCTTCGCCGGGATAATATAAAAGCAGATTTTCATATAACTCTTTCGCTTCTTCTAGAAATCCTAATTGGTGAAGCTCTTCTGCCAAGCTGAATTTTTCTTCATGACTGCCGAACTTCAATGTTTCTTTAAAGTGCTTCTTCGCTTCTTCCAATTGACCTTCTTCCAAAGAAGTTATCATTTTTTCTCCGTAAGACATGTTTATTTCCTTTCTATACTGCATTATTTTCTATAAAAATAGCATACCTTTCCTCATGCTGGAGAACTCATTGCCAAATCGGACTGTCAGTTGAAAAATCCCGGAGTTTGAATTCTGAGTTCTTTTCCTGCACCAGGATAAAAGTAGCCCTGATCATGTAAATAGTAATACTTCCCTCTATTCATTGTACATTTTAGTTCATGACTTTCATAATGAAATGAATCGCTGTCAGGCACGGGCAGCTCCTCACTCTTCATATAGAGGTTATAACTTATTTCTCCACCTGACAGGAAATTTCCTCTATGCGGGTATATGCCAATTTTTTTCAATTTTTCTATGGACATTGGGACTTTTTGCGGTATTTCTTCTGAAAAATGAGGAATTTTCTCGAATTCCATAGTTTTTTGCCAAATTTTAAGATGCTTTATTTTTTCTTTTTTGTCCAGTTTTGTCGTAAAAAAGGGGATAAAAGTAATGGGGTAATCAAGTAACAGCCCTTTAATCCATCCCCATTTAACCGATTTAAATGCTATCATGTCATCCAGCTTCAACCAAATGACCGGAACTTTATTCCGTTTACATAACCTGATGATCTCGGGTGTTATCAACCGTGGCGGGGAAACCAGACCGATTGTATAATCAAGGGGGCTGTTTAAAAGACATGTTTTACATTCCTGAAGTTTATCATGAAATTCAAATTCATACGAAATAGTAAAAGACGTCAGGATGGTGGTACACCCTTTTGATATAAAATGGTTCAGTACATAGGTCTTGAAAGAAGTAAATTCTCGATCGACGGGGAACTCCAGATCACACATTACATGTACAGGGGTCATGATGAAGGGGGAAACATTCAATCTCATATGGTTATAATGAGAAAAACTATTTCTTATAGCAGTTATGCGGTCCTCCTCAATCAACAAAGAAATTTCACGGAGGTTGTCTTGGATTGCACAGCAGGCACGTTCGATAATATATTTACTCATCACTTCACCTTCCTTTATAGACAAGCTATGAAGAAAGGGAAATGGAAATGACTGTTTGTTCATAAATTTACGGAAGAAGACAGGGGGTCTTCTTCCGTAAGGAATCAGAATTACTTTACCAGTATATTTAAATCTTCAAAGAATTGGGGATAAGAAATTTTAATGGCATCAGCATCTTCCAAATAAACAGGAGAATCCGTTATTAAAGAGGCTACTGCAAGCGTCATTCCGATTCTGTGATCTCCCCATGAATGGACGTCTGATCCTTGGAGTGTATTAGTCCCCTCAATGATCATACCGTCATCTGTCGCTGTAATATTGGCACCAAGCTTCTTCAGTTCCTGTACAACGGCATCAATTCTATTCGTTTCTTTGACTTTTAATTCTTCTGCGTCTTTGATGATGGTTGTACCTTTTGCCTGTGTTGCCAATAACGCAATCACAGGGATCTCATCAATAAGTGTTGGAATCAGATCTCCCCCAATTTCAATCCCATTGAGATCGGAGGTTTCCACAATGATATCGCCGATTCTTTCCCCCGAAGCCGGCTTTTCCATCACTTCCATTCTTGCGCCCATTCTTCGCATGACTTCGACGATACCTGTTCTTGTTTCATTTAACCCTACGTTCTTTAAGGTGACCCTGCTGCCTTTCACGATCGCAGCAGCAGTCATAAAAAATGCAGCACTGGAAATATCTCCAGGGACATACACATCGGTCCCGCTGAGTATTTGTCCTCCGCGAAGCTTAATCGTATCTTCCTGCCTCTCGATTTCCCCGCCGAATTCAAGAATCATCTTCTCAGTATGGTCCCTTGTTCTTTGAGGCTCGGTGATTTCTGTCACGCCTTCTGCCTGCAGTCCCGCTAACAAGATGGCGGATTTCACTTGGGCACTTGCGACAGGAAGGCTGTATTTAATGGCTTTTAAGCTGCCTCCTCGTATGGACAGCGGCGTGAAGTTACCTCCATCTCTTCCATCGATAGCCGTACCGAATAGCTTTAAAGGATCTGTCACTCTTTTCATTGGACGCTTTGCAATGGATTCATCTCCGATCAAGACAGAATGAAATGGTCTGCCAGCCAAGACACCCATCATCAGTCTGGTCGTCGTCCCTGAATTTCCTGTATCCAATATTTCAGCGGGCTCTGACAAGGAGTCCCAACCGCTGCCTTCCACTATTACTGCATCTTCTTGCAGCTTGATATCTGCACCCAATTTACGGAAACATGATATTGTGCTTAAACAATCTTCCCCCATCAGGAAATTATGAATCGTCGTCCTCCCTTCCGCTACAGCGCCAAACATGACTGCGCGATGGGAAATCGACTTATCCCCGGGAACATGGAGTTCCCCATTTAATCCTTGTTCCGGCTTTGTTAGTTTTAATTTATTCTCCATCGTTCTCCTCCTTAATCGATAAACAACTCGTAAGTTGTCTTTTCTTTCAGACATTCCACTGCTCTTTTACGATCTTCAATGGTTTGAAAGCTGATGACCAAAACACCGTATAAATCCTCACGGGTTTCAAGGATTCGAATATTGGTCAAGCTGATTCTTTCTTCCGCTAAAAAGGCGGTCAACTCTGATATGATTCCCGGATAATCGGGAACATCAATATATAAGTCGTAAAAAGCTGGAATAGCCCCTTTCGACAGGACGGGAAGCTCATCACGAAATACCTTTGCCTCATGAAAGTAACTGTATATCTTATCCGAATCATTTTCTCTTATCATCCCAATAACTTCTTCCATTTCTACTTTCCACTTTCCGAGTATATCCAGCAACACATGACTGTTTTGCAGTGTGATATCTTTCCACATCACCGGATTCGAAGAAGCAATTCTTGTAATATCACGAAATCCGCCCGCAGCAAGTCTCTTCAGATAAGGGTGCTCCCCTGAAGAATCCTTCGCTCGATGAACAAGGGACGCTGCGATGATGTGAGGGAAGTGGCTGATCATACCCGTCAGTTCATCGTGTTCATCTGAATGAACGACAAGAAACTTTGCACGTGTTCCGCTTAGCCATCTCTTAAGTGTATCAACCCTATCATTATGGATACTCTCAGGCGGTGTGAGCATATAAAAGGCATTTTCAAATAGAATTTTCTTCGCCGCACTTACTCCGCTTTTATGAGAACCTGCCATCGGATGTCCGCCTATGAAGGTGACTCCTTTGCTGATCAAAGGCAGTGATGCTCTCATAATACATTCTTTCGTGCTTCCCGTATCGGTGACTATGACATCCGATTTCAGATTGGTGTTATGTAATATCTTCAGAATTTTTTCAGTTTGGGTGACCGGCGTTGATATAATGATAAGGTCCGCATTTTCAGCACCTTGTTCCAATGACAAAGCCATTTCATCAATCACGCCGAGTGTTTTGGCAAGACGTAATTCATTATGATTTACATCATATCCGGTGATTGAGGCATATTGGTGTTCTTCTTTTATGCAAAGCGCAAGAGAACCTCCGATCAATCCCATACCCACGATCAATACATTGCCTTCCATTCTACTTCTCTCCCTTACATGAGACTTTCATGCATTTGAAAAAAGCCGGACAGGTTAACTTGATGACCCTCCGGCTGCCGTTTATTCAATTATCAGCGATTTGTCAGTATTGCCTCGCAAGAGCAAGAAACTCCTTCATCAGTGAGATCAACTCTTCATTTTGTTCTGCCGACCCGACTGTAATTCTGACAGATTGAGGATAACCCAGCGCTTCGCCTGAACGGACAATATACCCCTTACTCATCAGATATCGGAAGACTTCATCCCCGCTGACCCCGAAGTCAATCAGGATAAAGTTCGCTTGGGATTTCAAAAATCTCACTCCGCTGATTTCACAAAACTCATAAAACTGGCGGAGCCCATTCCGATTCAGCTTCCTGCACTCTTTGATGAATTCCTGATCCTCCAATGCAGCTGAGGCAGCCCCCTGTGCGAGGGAATTGTTGTTGAAAGGTTCCCTGATCGGTTCCAATTTACTGATTACATCCATGCTCCCCACGCCATAACCTATTCTGAAGCCAGCTAAGCCGTAAGCTTTTGAAAAGGTCCTTGTCACCAAAAGGTGTGGATAGGTTTGAAGTAATTCTATGGAATCATAATAATCCTCAGCAGTGACATATTCAAAATAGGCTTCATCCAATACGACCAATACACCTGAAGGAACACGGTCGAGGAAGTCGATAAGTTCTTCTTTACGAATGTATTCGCCTGTTGGATTATTCGGGGAGCACAACCAGACAACAGCAGTTGTCTCATCAACGCAGTCAAGCATCTTCCCGAGCTGATGCCTTCCCTCCCCGTCGAGGGGAACCTCCCTTACCTCTGCCCCCTCTACAATCGCGTTATGTTTGTATTGGGGAAAGGTAGGTGCGGCCATCACAGTGCTTTTCGTGTGATCGAGCAGTGCTCTTGAAACCATTTGAATCACTTCATCCGAGCCGTTCCCAAAGAGCAGCTGCTGCGGCTCCACTGACAAATGGCCGGCTACTTTCATGCGCAATTGCTTTGCGTACCCGTCCGGATAAATGGCATGCGACGCAGCTGCAGAAGAAATGAAGGACTTTACTTTTGGAGAGCATCCATATGGGTTCTCATTTGATGCAAGCTTCACTACTTTTTCAAGATTGAATTGCTCTTTGACATCTTCCATCGTCTTTCCGGGTTGATATGCTTTAAGATCGTGTAATTGAGATTTCCATTGCATATACAAAACTTCCTTTCAATCCGTATGTCGACTGACTATTTATACCTATACTTATTCCTTATTGAGCAAATCGGGTCTCAGTGAGACGGCATTCTTCAAATAAATATGCTGGATATCTTTTTGCGGGCATGCTGTATTATAATGGATCATCACCCTTATACATCGTTCCAGCCCGCCTGGTACATTGAGTTCCTGCATACACATGACGGGAACGAATTTCCAATCTTTAAAGTGCCTCAATGCTTTTGCAGGAAACGCTTCCGTTATATCTGAAGTCGTAGATATGAAGACGGACGCCACCTTATCGTGATCAATATGGTTATGTAGAATCATTTGATTCAGCAGTTCATGAGTTGAATGGAGAATTTCCTTTTCGTTATTCTCTTCAACTGTAGTCGCTCCCCTGATTCCCCTCATCATCATTCTCACTCTCCCTTTTTTCTATTCTCTATTTGTCACCAATCCATTTAGGAATATCCCGTATGAATCGATCTGCCGCAGCGAGTCCTTCTAGAGGGACATTTGATAGTATGGGATGCCCTATTTCTCTTAACAGCACGAATACCGGGGTACGGTCTTTTGATTTTTTGTCACTTTTCATCTTTTCCAAAAGATGGTCGAACGTAATTTTATCTTCGATGGACAGATCGTAACCCAACGAACTCACCCAGCGCACAAACTCTTCAAGGTTGATTGAAAGTCCGCAATATCTTTTACTGAGATAAAGAGCATACACCATCCCGATCATGACCGATTCACCATGGGTCCGCTTTCCATATCCGCAGGCGCTTTCAACAGCATGCCCGTATGTGTGTCCTAAATTCAGGTATGCCCGGATGTCCGCTTCTTTCTCGTCTTTCGAAACGATATCTGCTTTGACTTTGATCCCTTTTAACAGACAGTCAAGGATAAAGTCATCGCGCAGGTCACTCACAGCTGTGAAGTTCGTTTTCAATTCCTCAAGGAATGAAGCTTGTGATAGAAATGCGTGCTTGATCACTTCAGCATAGCCTGAAAGAACTTCTTTTGCAGGTAAACTGTCAAAATAGTCAAGGTCGAAAAAGACGCCTTCCGGCTGATAGAATTGACCGACCATGTTCTTTCCCATGGGATGATTGATCGCTACTTTCCCCCCGACTGCGCTGTCATGGGCGAGTATAGTTGTAGGTACGCCAATGAAAGGTATGCCTCTCATATAGGTCGACGCTACAAAACCAGCAAGATCCCCTATGGCTCCACCTCCAAATGCGATCACAAGAGACTTTCTGTCGACGTGGTTGCAGAGACCATGTGTTATAGCATCCTGATAAACAGCAAAGCTCTTTGACTGCTCCCCTGGAGGAGCCGTATAAATCGTTATTGGATAGAATCGCTTAAGGTCATTTGCAAAACCCTGACCGTAAAGTGAAAAGACTGCTTCATCTGCAATAATCCAAACAGTGGAGATGTCGGGAAATTGAGCAGAAATGAAAGTTGTGATGTTCTCTGTTATTCCTTTCCCAAGCAGCACATCATATGACTTTGAAGAAGTTCTCACATGTATTTTTTTCATTTAATATTCCTTCGTTTCTCTCCGGAGTGTTTCAACATCCCTTTGGAGCTTATCAAATTGATCACTGTGAAACTGTTCCGTGATCGCTTCTGCCAATTCCCATGCAACGACTGCCTCAGCCACTACACTTGCGGCAGGCACTGCACAACTGTCAGACCTTTCGATACTTGCTTTAAATGGCTCCTTTGTATCGATATCCACGCTTTGCAGCGGTTTATACAGCGTTGGGATGGGCTTCATGACACCTTTAATGTGGATAGGCATCCCCGTTGTCATCCCGCCTTCAAATCCACCCAATCTATTCGTTCTTCTGTAGTAACCTTTTTCCTCACTCCAAAGTATTTCATCATGCACTTCACTGCCTGGTTTTCTTGCCATTTCAAACCCCAGTCCGAATTCAACACCTTTAAATGCATTGATGCTCATGATGGCACGGGCCAGTTTAGCATCAAGCTTTCTGTCGTAATGTACATAACTGCCGACCCCTTGCGGCATTCCTTCCACAATCACTTCCACGACTCCTCCAATTGAGTCGCCGTTTTTCTTTGCTTCATCTATTAAATTCATCATTTTGCTTGCCGCATTACCGTCAAGACAGCGGACAGGCGATTCCTCTGTTCTTTCTTTTAAATCATTTATCGAATCGTAGTTTACGTTTTCTGCTTTGATTCCGCCGATTTCAAGTACGTGGCCTACCACTTCTATACCTAGAAGATTTAACAACTTTTTAGCGACCGACCCAGCTGCCACCCGGACAGTGGTTTCTCTTGCCGACGATCGTTCAAGGACATTCCGCAGATCACGGTGGCCATATTTCATACCTCCAACCAAATCGGCATGTCCCGGTCTTGGACGTGAAATTTTTCTCTTCACTTCATCTTCCTCGCCAGGTGATATAGGCTCTATACCCATCACTTTCGTCCAATGGGTCCAATCTTTATTCTCGACTACCAGCCCAAGAGGTGAACCAAGCGTATATCCGTGCCGCACACCTCCGACGATTGAAACGCGGTCTTTCTCTATCTGCATCCTGCGTCCGCGCCCATAGCCTTTCTGCCTTCTTGCCAAGTCCCCGTTGATGTCTTCTGCTTCTATCGGCATACCAGCCGGCAAGCCTTCGATGATCGTCGTCAATTGCGGACCATGAGACTCTCCTGATGTTAAATATCTCATAACACTTTCCCCCTTCAACTCGTTAAAGAATTATGTACCAATATAACATAAGTATTCTATTCATTCCTAGTACTATCTTCAAAAAAATTTAGAGAGTTGCCGCTGTCCTCCCGGATACCTGTTTTCACCCAATTGTGCACAAAAATATCAACATTCACTGGAGACTTGTCCAGATAAAGAATAAAACGATGAATATTGAAGCATCGCAGTTCGAAAGCTGCAAGCCTCTTTATCCATCGTTCATTAATCATATTTTCTTATAAAAGAATGTATCCTCGGATTGGAAACCGTATTGACCAGGGTTGAAAATCTGTTCCGTGCTCCCTACGAAGAATACCCCGCCCGTTTTCAGGGATTCATTGAATTTTTTATATAAATGATCCTTTGCTTCTTCTGTAAAGTAGATTAGAACATTTCGGCAAACAATCAAATCAAAATCCTTTTCAAATGAATCCGCAAGCAGATTTTGCTGTTTGAAAGTCACGGCACTCTTAATTTCTTCTTTTACTTTATATAGAGGTCCTTCTGAAGTGAAGAACTTATGTTTGATTTCAGCGGGTACTTCTGACAGTGATCGTTCGGGATAGATTGCATGCTCTGCTCTTTGCAGTGCATTCCTGTCTAAATCCGTTGCCAGGATATCGAGCCGGGAAAGTGGAAGATAATTTGAAAGCATCATGGCTAAGGTATAGGGTTCTTCCCCGGTCGAACATGCTGCACTCCAAACCTTCAATGTCCCCTTACCCTTTAATAGTCTGGGCAGGATTTGTGTCTCGAGAACATCCCACCTTTTATAGTTCCGGTAGAATTCAGAAACATTGATCGTCATCCGGTCCAGGAATTCAGCCATATGCCCTTCATCCGTACTAATGGTCATATAATAATCATGAAAGCTGGTGTATCCCTTTTTCTCATACAGCGCTGTGAGTCTTCTTTTCATTTGCGCTTCTTTATACAGGGATAAATCAATCCCGGTCCTTCTTTTTATGCCTTGGATGAAATCACTATAGTCATTAACCATTCTTACTCACTCTCTCTGCAGCATTACTGAATTATTTATGTATATAAGATATATCGAACAGAGTTGGAAATTCTTAATATTAATTTTCAAAATACTAGGATTCATTATGCTGATTTTGGCAAATCAACAAATTGAAATTACGGTATCAGCGCATAAAAAAGACAAGCCATCGCTGACTTGTCTTCTCGTCCTTCTATAGAAAGCGCGGATTAATAGATCCACTCGTTCATTAGTTTTGAATATTCAACAAGCTCTTCTTCTTTGAAGAATAAGCCGATTTCCCTTACAGCGCTTTCAGAAGAGTCAGAACCATGGATAATGTTCTTTCCTACTGTCAGGCCAAAGTCACCGCGGATCGTCCCAACAGCAGCATCTTTGGGGTTTGTAGCGCCCATCATTCCACGTGCTGTAGAAATGACATTCTCTCCTTGCCATACCATAGCAAAAACAGGACCAGACGTAATAAAGTCAACAAGTTCACCAAAGAAAGGTCTTTCTTTATGTTCACCATAGTGCTCTGAAGCAAGTTCATCAGAGATGCTCATTAGCTTGGCACCGACTAATTGGAAGCCTTTTTTCTCAAAGCGTGATACGATATCACCGATTAACCCTCTTTGCACGCCGTCAGGCTTTACCATTAAAAACGTTTTTTCCATCTTCCCCACTCCTAATTATGTATGTATAGTCTGTCCGAGGACGTCCCACGAAAATATTAACAGAGTTTAGGGGTTTTGGCAACGTTTCCATTTTAAATTTTCTTAATATTTTCTTTTGCCTATAAAGTTTGCGATATTCTTGAGAGTCTTCTTTACGCGGTTATGCGGCAAAGATTCCAGATCTCTTAAAGCCCTGTCCAGGTACATTCTGCTGACACGGTGAGAACGTTCGATGGCATCCGAAGCAAGGATCGAGGAAATCACCTCTTTCATGTCTTCAGGTGATGTTTCTTCCGTAATCTTCTCTACTTCAGCTCTGAGAACAGGATCTTCCATAGCATACAAGATCGGCAGGGTGATATTCCCCTGCCATAGATCACTGCCAGCGGGCTTCCCTAACTCTTCTTCACTCGCTGTCAGATCCAATATGTCGTCCGTGATCTGAAAGCTCATCCCAACATTATATCCGAATCGGAACAACCTTCTATGTACTTCTTCAGGGGCTCCTGAAGAAATGGCACCCAATTGACAACTGACGGCGATCAATAAAGCTGTCTTCCGTTTGATTCTCAATAAATAATCTCTCAGATTCTGATCATAACGGTATTTATCCTTGATCTGGGCTATTTCGCCTTTACAAAGCTCAACGATTGTATGGGAGAGGATCTTATGCGCTTCTGGATTTTTTATATGCGTCATATATTCCAAACCACGTGCAAAAATATAATCTCCCGTGTACATGGCGATCCGATTATCCCACTGCGCTTTTATCGTAGGTTTCCCTCTTCTCAATTCCGCATCATCAATCACATCATCGTGGACCAGCGACGCCATATGGATCAGCTCCAAGGCGACAGCCACATTTTTCACGGAGTCAATATGGTAATCCCCGAATTTTGCTGAAAGCAAGACAAAAACAGGACGGATCCGTTTTCCGCCAGCTTGCAGAAGATGCAGGGATGCTTGATTCAGGAGTCTGGAATCTGATTCAATGGCTGATTCAAGTTCCATTTCAATTTGATCTATGTCTGTTTTTAGAAAGGAATATATCCTGTTTAGCTTCATAGTTAATCCACCCAGTATACTGATTTGCGATTTTCTATTTCTTGTACCCTACATGCATAGCCGCCACTCCGCCGCTATAAGGTTTAAAATATATGTCTTTAAAGTCCGCTTGTCTATACATATCTGCCAATTCCTTCATCCCCGGGAAATCGCGGGCAGATTCCTGCAGCCATGAATATTCAGTAAAGCTTTTGGCAAAGATTCTTCCGAACACAGGCATGATGAATCTGAAGTACATATAGTAAAGCTGTTTGAATCCAAACATTGTCGGCTGCGATGTTTCCAGACATACAGCCATTCCGCCAGGTTTCAACACCCGGTTCATTTCTTTTAGGACATGTAAATAGTCAGGTACATTCCTTAACCCAAATCCGATGGTGACATAATCGAATGTATCGTCTTCAAAAGGCAGTTCCATAGCATTCCCGTGAATAAGCTCAATATTTGAGAGGTGCGATTCTTTTACTTTACCTTTTCCAATCGACAGCATGTTCTGACTGAAATCCAGGCCGAATACTTTTCCTTTCTCTCCAACTTGCTCACCGATCGCAAGCGTCCAGTCTGCCGTTCCGCAGCACACATCCAATGCTTTGGATCCTTTTTTCACATCCATGTGCTTCATTGTTTCCTTTCGCCATTTTTTATGCTGCTGGAAACTGATTACTGAGTTCATTTTGTCATAATTCGAGTAAATCTTCTCGAAAACGCCATGAACTTTTTGTTCTTTAGACTGTTGCATAACTTTTACCCTTCTTCCGCATATAATTTCGTGATAAGCAGAGACTCAGTGAAAGGAAGAAAATCCATGAGTAATTCCCTGACAGCAGGTGCTGCCGGCTCTTTCTCATCTAACTGATTTTCTATGTCTTTCAGAATCACATCCATTGTGCCTTCGATGGCGGACAGTATAAGATGACCTTTCACAGGCTCTCCTGGTTGTTCCAAAAGAGTGGCTAAAGCATCAGTGAAAATGGTTTTCTGCGAGTTCTCGAATGCTAGGCGCTCTTGTAAGAGTCTATTATACAAAAGTGTGTCTGACAGAAGGGGAATCCATTCTTCCTGTTGTATAAACTCATAGAAATGGCCGACAATTGACGTTTCTATGATCCTTACACTTTCCATCAATTCATTGATGGATGTGCATTCTTTTTTATACATCGATATCTTGCACTCATTAATTTTTTTAATTGCACTGGATAATGCTTCGATCAGATCTACGTCCTCTGTATCTGCTAGCGTTTTATAATAAAGACTGCTGAAGTATACTCCAGCAAGTACCGTTAACTGTCTTTCTTTAAGTGAATCCTGTTCAGAAACCGTTACCTTCTCGTGGGTCTCAAGGGCAACATGTAAAAACATAGCAGTAGAAATCCACTTTATTTCTTTATGTGTGACCATTCGCTGTTCATTCATAAATGGAAGGAGCAGGCAGCTGATACGATTTCGATCAATATAAGGGTGATCGATGTACTCCTTCAAATAAGAGTGATGAAGCTTTTCTTCTATGTATTGATGAATGATATTCGCTTGATGATCGTAATCAATGAATTTCATACCCATTTCCCCATTTCTACTATGTTTCACACTAAAAATTTCAGCAATAAGTATTATACCATAAAACATTCAAAAATAGGGAACCATCGACCTGGCCACAGATGCAAAGATCAATCAGCTTCCGGTGTCCGGTTCACACTGATATAACAAAGGGGACGACTAAGAATATGGCTCTTGGTTCGTCCCGCATGTACAAGTGCTATTTTTTGTTTTCACTTTCAATTTCTCCGTAATTGGTAAGGATGGTGGCTTTACCTCTTACTTTGATTGCAGAAGTGTGATCAGTGAATTGTGCAATCATCACTTCCCCTTTATCAAGTTTCTCAGAATGATGAAAGCGTGTATCCGTACCCCTTGTCAACCCAATTACGTTAACACCGTCTTCTGCTGCCTTAATGACTACATAATCGTTTGAATTCATTGGACCCACTCCTGTACTTACTTTTTAATGAATGAAAGCACTTCGCTGCGCGCTTGGGAATCCTCTTTGAACGTTCCACGCACTGCTGTCGTCACTGTGCTTGATCCGGGTTTTTTTACCCCTCTCATCGTCATGCACATATGTTCAGCTTCAACAACTACCATGACACCATACGGTTCCAGTGTTTCCATGATAGAATCGGCTACCGTCGACGTGATTCTTTCCTGAAGCTGCGGCCTTCTTGCGACAGATTCTACCGCTCTTGCCAACTTACTCAGTCCGGTAACTCTCCCATTCCGGGGGATATACGCAACATGCGCACGACCATAGAAAGGAACAAGGTGGTGTTCGCACATTGAATAAAAAGGTATATCTTTAACAAGGACCAGCTCTTCGTGGTCTTCACTGAAAATAGTTTCAAAATATTCTTTAGGATCATGATCTATTCCCGAGAAAACTTCTGCATACATTTTCGCAACCCGCTTAGGTGTATCCAGTAACCCTTCTCTATTAGGATTTTCTCCTATTGCTTCCAGTATTAAACGCACCGCTTCTTCAATTTGGCTATGGTTGACTTCTGCCATTATGTTGTCCTCCTACTATCTCTTAAAGAAATAAACTAACATTGTTAATATTAGCATAAGCCAATAATCTCATAAAGCCCAGTGCTTTCGAATTTTTCAAAAAAACACTTTTATACACTGCTGACGAGTTCCTTGCAAGGATTTCCCCTTTTGCGTCTTCGCGATGAGCCTCGGCCATTCCCGGCTTAAAAGAAAAAAGACCGCATAAATGCGGTCTTCCTCACGCTCAAAGTATGTAATTATTTTACAGCTTCTTTAAGCGCTTTACCTGGTTTGAAAGCAGGTACTTTGCTAGCTGAGATTTCGATCTCTTCACCTGTTTGTGGGTTGCGACCTTTACGGGCTGCACGCTCACGTACTTCGAAGTTACCGAATCCGATTAATTGTACTTTATCACCTTTTGCAAGTGAATCTTGAATTGTATCGAAAACAGCGTCAACCGCTTTAGTAGCGTCCTTCTTAGATAGCTCAGCAGCTTCTGCAACAGCATTGATTAATTCTGTCTTGTTCATGCCATTCACCTCCTCCCAAGGAAATGTCTCAGTCATGATTCATTTACTTTAATATCATTAGTAAACAACTTTAGCGTATTCTATACATGAAGCATAGAAAAAACGCTTGAAAACGTTGCTGAATCAATATTCAACAACAATTCTGTTAAAAGATTATCACAATAGATTGTGCTTAGCAAGAATAAATCAAGAAATAATGGGAATCTTTTCTTATTTGATACATAAATGTAATAGAATCTCCTCTTTTTCCCTTTATATTGCTATTTCTTGAAGTTTTCCTTCAGAAAGAAAGCGCTTCACAATGTCCATTGCTCTTAAACAGTTCCCATTCTTTCAGGCAGTTAAACATGAAGGTTAATAACTTTATCATCTTTAGGAATAAAACCTGCTATCGCCGCTTTTGATTTTCAATCCTCCTGCTTTGTTCATGTATTCTCAAAAGTTTAAATCAAACAAAAAAAGACCCTCATAAGAGAGTCTCAACATGTTTATAGGATAATAGCGATTAATCCGCCGGAGCCTTCGTTGATGATTCTTTCGAGTGTATCTTTCAGTTTGTATCGGGCATTTTCAGGCATTAGTGACAGTTTGGCCGAGATGCCTTCTCTGACGATGGAACTTAAGCTTCTTCCGAAGATATCAGAGTTCCAGATCGACAGCGGATCATCTTCAAAATCCTGCATTAAGTAGCGGACAAGTTCTTCGCTTTGTTTTTCCGTTCCGATAATCGGTTCGAATTTGGATTGAACATCTACTTTAATCATATGAATCGAAGGGGCCACGGCTTTTAGACTCACTCCGAATCGTGCTCCCTGGCGTATGATTTCCGGTTCATCCAGACTCATGTCATTCAGGGAAGGTGCGGCTATTCCGTATCCGGTCTGCTTCACCATTCTCAGTGCATCCGAGATTTGATCATATTCTGCTTTTGCATGTGCAAAGTCCTGCATCAGCTCGAGCAAGTGATCTTTCCCTCGAATTTCAACCCCTACAATTTCCTTCAATACTTCATCATATAGTTCATCCGGCGCATAAAGATCGATTTCAGCAATTCCCTGCCCCATATCAATGCCGGCCAGGCCTGCTCTCTCGATGTGCTCAAACTCGCTGAAGTAATGGACGACCCGGTCCACATCACGAAGCCGCTTGATATCTTTGACTGTTTCCTTAACCGCTTCCTGATAATTTTGTCTGAGCCAATGTTCTTCTTTCAATACCATTACCCAGCTCGGTAAATTCACATTCACTTCCAGCACCGGGAATTCGAACAAAGCTTCACGCATTACATTCAGTACATCTGAATCCCTCATACTTTCTACACTCATCGCAAGTACCGGGATATCATATTTCTCCTCCAGGTTCACTCTCAATTCTTCCGTTTCCGTTGCATGCGGTCTTGCCGAGTTGATGACCATGATAAATGGTTTACCAACTTCCTTTAACTCCTCGATGACTCGTTCTTCTGCTTGGATATAGTCACTTCTCCCAATCTCACCGATCGATCCATCGGTCGTGACTACCACTCCTATTGTAGAATGCTCCTGAATTACCTTACGTGTTCCGATTTCAGCCGCTTCATGAAATGGGATTGGCTCTTCATACCATGGTGTATTGATCATTCTCGGGCCGTTTTCATCTTCGTAGCCTTTTGCACCGGGTACTGTGTATCCGACACAGTCTACCAATCTCACATTTACCTCTAAACCTTCGTCCACATGTACAGATATCGCCTGATTAGGTACGAATTTAGGTTCTGTTGTCATGATTGTCTTCCCTGCAGCACTCTGCGGCAGTTCATCCTGCGCTCTGGCACGTTCAGATTCACTTACAATATTAGGAAGGACAACAAGTTCCATGAACTTCTTGATGAAGGTAGATTTTCCTGTTCTTACAGCTCCCACCACGCCTAAATAGATATCTCCGCCTGTTCTTTCAGCAATGTCTTTAAATAGATCGACTCTTTCCAAGAGATTCCCTCCCATCTTATATTCCAGGGATGTTTCATCCGTGTATTCTGACTCACATTCTATATTTATGATGTTGTCCTAATGACTTATGACTATTAATATGATTTTTTTACCTCCTTATGACTAAAAATTGAATTTATTATGTCGTAGCAATTATGTTCAGGTTCAATTGATGAAAGCTCCCTTAAAGGATGACATAAAATAATAACCCTTCTCCTACAATATATTTTGCAAGAAAAGGGTTATGCCTATTTTGTCATAAAGACGGGTTCTTTCTTTTCATCCACTGTATACGGGAGTGAGTATGCCGGAACGAATAAAGAATCGTCGGTCAGTAAATGACGGATGTCTTCTCCTCTTTCAGGGATCTTTTCGGCTGATTGGAGCTGTTCATAGAGATCCATGGAATAATCCACGAATATTTCTCCGCTTCCATTGATTACAAGCGGAAGTTTCTTATTGGAATAGGGGCTGTCCACATACACTTCCCCGTCATATCCTATTTCCTCGTAGTTCAATTTATATACATTCGGTGCTACTTCTTTTTTAAAAGGAGGGTAATCTCCCGCTTGGATCCTGATGTTAATTCCCCTAATTGTTTCGGCCATTCTGAGATCGAATATTTTCACAGTCGGGTTTTCCTCGACATCCATTAAGACATATTGAAAAATCCCCCCGTTCTCAAATGCGTTCCCCGGGATCTCAGGCAAATACTGAGGAGATAACTTTTTAAAGTCGACTGGATACTTTTGATAAATCGATGTGTCCTGGTCTCTGGTCTTGATCGGGAGCAGACCGTTAGTATCTTTCTGATACTGCTTAACAGCTTCTTGAACAGCTTTCACTTGGGTGTCATAGGGTATCTGATTTTGACTGAGATTCTCTTCAGGATAGAGACAGCCAGTCAGTACCGTCATGGTCAATAATAAGATCATTCCGGTTAAGCCAATACGTTTCAATCTGCAAACTTCCTTTCACTGGTATCTGCTTAATGAGTGGGACCGCTTAATACGATATAGATCATCATGAGTCCGCCTGCTATCATCAATATGTATGCCATAAACGCCGTGATAAAACGAATGAATTTTTGTTTGATTTTGTAGCGGCTGAAATAAATCATCAATATTGCAAAAAACATAAATCCCATTGATGCAAACGATATCCACATTTTCATCATAGAAGTCATGGTACATCCCTCCTGTTATCGAATGTATTATATCACAAGTCAATTCTAAAAGAATGTGTGTTCAATAAAATGTCAGAATGATGTTTCCCATCATCAAGAATCTCTAAACAAAAAAGAAGAGCGACTCATGAACAGTGCATCACCATGAGAGGTGACACCTGATTCATGAGCTGCTCTAAATTTTGAAAGAGACCTACCCATCCATAGGCAAAGCTGTATATATTCATCACAGTGTATGCAGGGGAAGGACTTTTCGCATCCTCTAATGCCTATTTATAATGCCTATTATTGAAAGATTTCCATTGGGTTATGAGCGTTCTCCCAATATATTCACGATATCTTCCATTTCATCCGTCTTTCCGCGCGACATTAAATGATCGACTGCTTCTTTTGCATTTACATGATTAAATAATACGTCGTATAACGCATTTGTAATCGGCATCTTCACCTCGAATTTTTGTGCCAGCTGATGCCCTGCTTTCGTCGTTCTGACGCCTTCCACAACCATTCCCATGTTTTCCAGGACCTCTTCGAGATTATGCCCTTTTCCGAGCATATTACCGGCCCTCCAGTTTCTGGAGTGGACACTGGTGCATGTAACGATGAGGTCCCCGATGCCGGCTAAGCCTGAAAAGGTAAGCGGGTTGGCTCCCATCTTGGTGCCCAGCCGGGCGATTTCAGCCAGTCCCCTGGTAATCAGAGCAGCTTTGGCATTGTCCCCGTACCCTAATCCGTCTGTGATGCCGGCTGCTAAGGCAATGATGTTCTTTAATGCCCCGCCGATTTCAACACCAAGTAAATCAGGATTGGTGTAAACTCTGAAATTTTGGTTCATAAAAAGGTCTTGGACTTCTTCTGCCGACTTCATATCCTCTGAAGATACTGTCACGGTTGTCGGATGTCTTAAGCTTACCTCTTCTGCATGGCTGGGACCCGACAGGACAACGACCGAATGCAGATTTTCATGAAGCATTTCATCCTCGATGATTTCTGAAATCCTTAAGAGAGTATCAGGTTCAATCCCTTTACTTACATGGACAATCGTAAGCGGATTACTTTGAACTTCCTGGACCTGTCCAAGCACTTGCCTGATCGCTTTCGTCGGAACGGCCAGGATGGCTGTCTCTATTCCATCCAGAGAGGCTTTAAGGTTGGAGTAGCCGACTATGGCTGCAGGAAGTTTTACGTTTTTCAAATATTTATGATTGGTATGATGATCATTGATTTCCTGAATCTGATCCGCTTTATGGCCCCACAATCTTACTTCATGCCCGTTATCAGCCAATACCATGGCAAGAGCTGTCCCCCAGCTTCCTGCGCCAATGACCGTAACTTTTTTAGAATTTTTCATATTTACACCTGCCTCATTATTTTCTTGCGCGTGCGATAATACGAATAGGGGTTCCTTCAAATCCAAATGCATCCCGGATCCTGTTTTCCAGGAATCGTTCGTAAGAGAAGTGCATTAATTCAGGGTCATTCACGAATACAACAAAGGTTGGCGGCTTGACCGCAACTTGGGTCGCATAGTAAATTCTTAATCTCTTACCATTGTCGGTAGGGGTCGGATTCATTGCTACAGCATCCATGACCACTTCATTCAATACACTTGATTGAACGCGCATTGCATGATTTTCACTCGCTTTATTTATAACAGGAAGAAGCGTGTGTATTCTTTTCTTCGTTTTTGCAGAAAGGAAGATGATCGGTGCGTAATCCAGGAACTGAAAATGATCCCGTATATTCTGCTCCCATTTATTCATCGTTTTCTCATCTTTTTCAACTGCATCCCATTTATTTACCACAATGACGACGGCACGACCTGCTTCATGTGCATAACCGGCGATTTTCTTATCCTGTTCTATTATTCCCTCTTCACCGTCTATTACAACCAAAACAACATCAGAGCGTTCGATGGCTCTGAGCGCCCTTAACACACTGTATTTTTCAGTCGTTTCATACACTTTTCCTTTCTTTCTCATGCCTGCAGTATCAATGATGACGTACTCTTGTCCATCAAATGTGTACGAAGAATCGATCGCATCCCGGGTTGTACCAGCTACATTACTCACTATGACCCGGTCCTCCCCTAATAATGCATTAACGAGAGATGATTTACCTACATTCGGCCGGCCGATCAGTGAAAACTTAATGACCTCTTCGCCGTATTCCTCATCAACCTTCTTCTTAAAATGCTTTGCCGCTTCATCAAGCAAGTCACCAAGACCAAGTCCGTGTGATCCCGAGATAGGGAAAGGTTCGCCAAATCCTAATGAATAGAAATCATAGACCATTTCCCTCATTTCAGGATTATCGACTTTATTTACTCCCAATACAACAGGCTTGTTGGAACGATATAAAATCTTAGCTACGATTTCATCGGCAGCTGTGACCCCTTCACGGCCATTCGTCAGGAAAATGATGACGTCGGCTTCATCGATCGCAATTTCAGCCTGCTGCCTGATTTGATCCAGAAACGGCTCATTGCCTAATTCAATTCCACCTGTATCGATAATATTAAATTCATGAGTCAGCCACTCAGCAGAGCTGTATATACGATCCCGTGTAACGCCCGGAACATCTTCTACAATTGAAATTCTTTCCCCGACAATCCTATTAAAAATCGTGGACTTACCAACATTGGGACGTCCTACGATTGCAACAACTGGTTTAGACACTTTTTTCACCCTTTCTTGAATAAGCTTATGATTCTCGCCTTATCCTTTAAGCCTTTTCATTTCCACTGTTTCAACATCCATGCATTTTCAATAATAAAGACTGGCCCATAAGCTGTATTTTCCCTTATGGGTCAGTCCCCTTAACTTTAATATTTTATCAGTAAACGAAAGAACTGGCAATCAATGTTTCACAATGACAAAAAGCCCGTCATCCAATTCATGGGCGATCCCGTCCAATATAGCTTCTAAATTTGCACAGATTTTCTGCAGTTCTTCATCTGTTTTGCAATGGAACACCGTTGTTCCGCTTGGTACTTTTTCAGGTGACGTCGTTACGGCAGCCAGGATGAATTTTTGAATAGTGGTACTCAATCTGCATTTCTCCCCTTTTGGATCGCTTTTGATTCTGATGGCATTCTGATGGCATTTTCAAGCGTCGGCACCTGTCCCAGGATCGCTATGGCTTTCTCAACATCTTTGCGCTGCGGAAGTACAAAGACCGCCACCCTGCCGTCATCCAAATCGCGTTTAGCAAGAGGCGTAAGTGCCGGGGTTCCCGAATCTTTGAAAATCCCGAGTGAAGTCGACATATCATGAAGAATGGCCTGTCTTTGACCGAGGTTGGCTATCGTTGATCTCGCATCGAAGGATTTAGGGGATAACACGAACCCCATTCCATAATTCATGATTTCTTCCTGCCTGACTTTCAGACCGATATTCATAATATAAATGTTATCGACATAAAGACCCGGCCCATCGAAATGGGGTTTGACAAATTTAATGTTAACAATATCTTTGAGTTTTCCGCCCGCCATCAGTTTATGTGAGGTGATCATACATATGACACTGACACCGAGTGCGGCATAAATGTTAAATACAATATAACTCAGCGTAGACAGCAAGGAGGTAAAGATGACCAGGTAATTCCTGCTTTCAAACGCTACTGCTATTCCCTCTATATAAGTTGCCCCCCTTGGGACAAGCTCATAACCATCAAGCTCTGTCAGCGTATTCCTCTCCATATTTCGCACCTCTCGAAACTGCGATGCAGCCACTGTCAGGAAGGTAATCGCCGTGAAGTTCTCTTCCAATAACGCTGGCACTGCAATCGTACCAAGCCCTGCCGCTATAAACCCCAGTGCAATATGTATGATTTTCCCATGTAAATAGGTCGGGTACTGTCTATAATCCGTCCGGAGCATATAAATTCTCGTTATCGTACCCACCACAACTCCAAAGATAACCGGATACACATATTCATTCATATACTTTTAACTTCCCCTTTTTTAGGTGAAATTTTGTTGTTCATCAAGGCATTTACTTCATGAAAGAGTCTCCAGCCCATTGTCAACAGCACCATGTACCCCGCTTTATCCAAGAAACTGTGATTTCCTATCGATTCAACAAACCCGATTTTATTTAGTGTAACGGCAAGTAACACATCCCCCGTCATTCCACCGCTCAATACCGTAAGAAAGAGCATTTTAACCTTTTCCAAGGAACTATAAAATAAAAAGCCGAGGCTCACAGACAGCAGAGCTGCTACCAATTGAGGATCGATGATCATAAGGACGGGATCATAAATGCCAATCATCCCTATTCCTGCATAAGACATCGCAATCGTTAAAAGTCCAATCAACATATACAGTTTCTGTCTTAAACCGAGAGCACGTATATAGAAGAGCGCCAGTACAGCCATAAATACGAATGCCGCATATACTTCGTAAGAAAATATAGTGAAACTATAAGGGAACAGACTAATCAAGCACAGCAAAAGGAACGAATATGTAAATCGTCCATTTGTTTTTTTCTGCATGATAAAAGTTGTATAAATCCATAAACCCCAAGCTACCCATAAAAAAATAATTCCTTCCATGTTCCCATTCCCCCTATTATCTACATTATGGAAAATCTTTATGTAATTCATTCATGCATGTTTCATTTTCTTATTGAAAAAATAAGTAAAGGAGGTGTTATGAATGGGTAGAGACCGTCAAGAGAAGAAATTAAAGCAATCGGGACGCGTGGAATCAGACCGTGACCAGAAACTCGAAAATAAAGGTGCCACAGGAATGGAAAGTCCTGAAGAGTCGAGAAGGAGACAGAAGTAATACTGATTTTCTGTTTTGTAATGGATAAAGGCGATTCTATTTGGAATCGTCTTTCTAATCCCGATTTCATTCAAATAACAAAAAAAGACGAATCCCCAAGGGACTCGCCTTCTGCATTATTTATTCTTTTGTCTGTTACTGAAGCTGGCAGGCTTCTGACCGCGGATCTCCAGCCAATGATGCACTTCCCCTGATAGGATTAAGGGCACAGTATGCAAATCTTGAATCTTTTCACACCCCAGTGCACACATTAGGTATTGTATGTCTGCATGAATCTCGTGCACTTCATTTATTGTTTCATTTAGACCCCTATCAATCATACTTCTCAGAACAGCTCCGGCCATTCCTGCTGAACACGCACCTAAACTTAACGCCTTTACAATCTCAAGGCTGTTTCGAATTCCTCCGGAAGCAATAATCGGCAAATCACTCGAAGTGCATCCTTCAACTATGGAGACAGCAGTAGGAATGCCCCAGTCATCGAAAAAATCCAGCATCCTATGCCTTCGCTGATTTTCTATCCTGGAGAAATTCGTTCCACCGAAGCCTCCGACGTCGATCGCCGAAATAGATGTTTTTGATAGTAATTGTGCTGTTTCCTTACTGATACCGAAACCTGTTTCTTTTACGATCACCGGGACAGATAACGCATCTGAAATTTTTTCGATCCGTTCAAGTGCACCCCTGAAATCCCGGTCACCTTCAGGCATGGTCAGTTCCTGAATGACATTCAAGTGAATCTGAAGTGCATCTGCTTCAATCATTTCCACTGCCTCAATCGCCTGCCGGACAGTTGCTTCGCTGCCAAGATTAGCAAATATCACGCCATCAGGATTATTCTTTCTGACGATCTCATATGTTTTCCGTTCACCTGGGTCCTTCAGTGCCGACATCTGAGAACCAACCGCCAAAGCAACTCCAGTTTCCCGTGCCAGTATTGATAAGTCACTATTGATTTTGGAGGTGTAACCTCCCCCGCCCCCGGTCATCGCATTCACGAAAATTGGCGAACTTAAAGAAAGTTCGCCAATTTGGGACTGAAGATCGATATCAATAAGTGCAGAATCCGATAGGCTTTGATGCACGAATTTCACATCATCAAAACCCGTCATTTCCTGCTGTCCCGTTGAAAGGGCATACTCAATATGATCCCGTTTTCGTTTAGCTCTATTCACAGTCCATCACCATTTTTTATTTTAGGTCTTTTAATTTATCTCCAATCATTTCACCTAATTGGAATCCGGTGTTTTCCTCCGGCATTTCATAATCTGTCACTTCTTCTTCTTTCTCTTCCAATGCTTTTATGCTCAGGGAAAGACGCTGATCAGATTCATTTACATCCAATACTTTTACTTTAACCGATTGGTCTTCTTTTAATACTTCATGTGGTGTGCCGATGTGTTTATGTGAGATTTGTGAGATGTGTACCAATCCTTCAACACCTGGGAATACCTCGACAAATGCCCCATAAGAAACCAATCGTTTAACGATACCATCCAACACGCTTCCTTTAGGTGCCTTATCACTAATATCGCTCCAAGGTCCAGGGAGCGTTTCTTTGATCGATAATGAAATTCGTTCATTATCACGGTCGACACTCAACACTTTCACTTGGACTGTCTGACCTTCAGATACTACATCTGAAGGCTTTTCGACATGCTCGTGGGACAATTGGGAGATATGCACAAGACCATCCACTCCGCCAATGTCAACAAATGCTCCGAAATCAGTGATGCGCTGAACAGTGCCTTCAAGGACGGCTCCAGATTCAATGTCAGTCAGCAGCTTCTTCTTCTGCTGCTGTTTCTCCGCTTCCACTACCGCACGATGAGAGAGGATCAGTCTGTTCTTATCCTGGTCCAATTCTACAATCTTGAATGTAAGCACCTTATCCTTGTAGTCCGCGAAATCTTCCACATAATAATCTTCCACCAACGAGGCTGGCACAAAGCCCCTCACTCCAAGGTCAACAACCAGGCCGCCTTTTACGACATCCTTGACTTCTGCTTCAAAGACGTCTCCATTTTCGAAACGGTTCTTCATTTCTTCCCATGCTTTTTCCGCATCGACTTTACGCTTGGAAAGAACAAGCAGCTCTTCTTCCACTTTTGTCACGATTAACTCCAGTACATCTCCCTCACTGACGACGTCAGAAGCTTTTTCAATGTGAAGGCTTGAGAGTTCACTAATTGGAATGATGCCATCCACTTTACTATCTTGAACATCAACTAGGACTTGTTTCTCTTCGACCTTAGTGACGGTTCCCTTAACTTTTTCACCAATTTCGAGATTTTTCACTTCAATTCCATTCATGTCTTCCATTATGTACTCCTCCTTAATCCATGACTGCAAAGATTTTATTTTTGTGAATTTTTACACAATTTAAATAAATTAGTCTTTCTATTAACTTCTAATAAATACAACTATTTGTCAAGCAAGAAAGTCCGGTTATACCATCAGTTTTTCAATATGCTGCATGATGATTTCCGTCGTTTTTTCTGCATTTAGTTTTTGTTCCTTTACTTCATTCATCGGAATGGGCGGACCATATACCACTTTTAACTTTCTGAAAGGCTTATATGGCCCAATGATTGCACACGGAACCACTTTCGCGTCCGAACGTAAAGCAAAGAATCCAGCTCCGGCCAGACCTTTACCGACCTGCCCCGTTTTACTTCTAGTACCCTCCGGAAACAAGCCTAAAACATTTCCGTCACTCAAAACCTTCAACCCTCGCCGAAGCGCTTCACGATCGCTCATGCCGCGTTTTACAGGAAATGCATGGACCCCTGGTAGAATCTTTCCGAGTATAGGCAGCTTGAACAGTTCCTCTTTCGCCATGAACGAAACAGGTCTGGGAGCAGTGATACCCACTACCGGAGGGTCAAGGTTGTCGATGTGATTAGCACACAGAAGCACTCCGCCTTCTTTCGGGAAATGCTCCAGCCCCGTTATTTCGATGCGATAAAGGGGGGAAAGAATGGCGTTTACCAATCCTCTGGCAAATGAATATAAATTCATATTAACCTTTCCTTTCCACAAGAGACATTATGCGGTCGACCACTTCAGGAATGGTGAGCGAAGTCGTGTCAATCTCAGTGGCATCATCCGCTTTTTTCAAAGGTGCGATTTCACGTTCAGAATCGATTTTATCTCTGAGTGCAATTTCTTCTTTTAACTTTTCCAAATCTGAAGGAAACCCTTTTGAAACATTTTCATCGTGTCTTCTTTGGGCTCTTTCCTCTACGCTTGCTAACAAAAATATTTTGACTTCGGCATCAGGAATGACGTGCGTGCCGATGTCTCTTCCATCCATCACGACTCCGCCTTCACGTGCAAGTCCCTGCTGTCTTTTCACCATTTCTTCTCTGACTTGAGAATGAATGGCTGCATGGGATACAGAGTTTGTTACTTCTGATTGACGAATTTCATTGGTTACATTCACACCGTCCAGGAAAACAAGCTGCCCTTTATCAGAAGGCTCCAATTCAATCTTTGTCGTTTCCAACAGCATTTTCAGTTCTGTTTCATTGTGCATATCTACACCTGACTTCAATGCTTTATATGTCAGGGAACGATACATTGCTCCTGTATCGATATAAAGATAGGATAATCTTCCTGCTACAATTTTAGCGACGGTACTCTTACCCGCTGCTGCAGGTCCGTCAATGGCAATTCTCAACTTCATCAAAACATTCCACCTACTTAACTTCCTTATAATTTCTACCCTATTCTATCATAAAATCGGGCGAACTTCGTAAGAACTTTCTCTCGAACAGCATTCTTATCTATTTAGAATACTCTTTGACAGAGCTCAGCAATAAAAAGAAAGCAGGCTGCTTTCACCTGCTTCGATTTCCTGATATGGTTTCCACTATTTCACTATATTCCATCTTCTCCACCCCTTCATAAAACACGATCCTATGAAGTTCAGGCAGAATATTAAGTTCATGAAAAACAAATTGCACTGCCAGAAGTAAAATAAAATGGACTATGGCGAGTTTTATCAAGATCCGTTCGACTGCTTTCATCGGGTATCATCCTTTTCCTGTCATTAAGAAAAAGTATGTGTAAATGGAGGGATTTTATTCAAGCAGCCCTTTTTTTCTCAATTCTAATTGTCTTTCGAAGCAAAAGCGCATGATAAGTTGACGCTGGGTTTCCGTTAAGTTCAGGAATTGGATGCTTGCAATCGTCTTCTTATTCTTATCCCAAACCCGCACGATACTCCCCTCTATTTCCAGATAGTGACATTCGCCTGTTTGCATCGCAAGGACTATGGTCATGGTGATCCGTGAGCCCCGTTCGATTTCCATTCCTTTCTTTACTAGTACAGCACATCCGCCGGCACTGATATCCTCTGTGACTGTAGGGTGATAGCGGTCATTGAAAAAGAGTGATATATCCGCATTTGCATCTACGCGAACGAATTGTCTCCTTTGTATTTTAACCAGTTCTTCCTCTCCGGGATAGTGAATATGAATCATGGGGATCTTGGCTATCTTTCTGTTCAGGACTTCCGTCTCAAACATCAGGACGGTTTGTTCATTATAAATAAAACTGGCCTTGAGCTGAGTTCCATCAATCAAAAAAACGGTTTTTCCCGTTTTGGTATGTATTGGATAATCAATATAAATACCGTCTCTTCCCATCTCCACTACCCTGCAGCGATATTTTTCTATCGTATCGTTATGTATAGGTTCGAGTTGCAGTGTTATTCCGGCTTTGATCATTGTACATTACTCCCGCTTTCCCGCATCTGATAATATGTATCTATATTATGTCACGTAAAATCTTTCCTTTCCATACTTTTTTTACTAATACATATGTGTTTACAGGAAAACTCGACCGTCTTTCCGTGGATCAAGTGAAAGAGGCTGGGGCAATACAATAAAACAACTGTTCAAAGGCGGACTTTATCAGTGATGTCTCTGAATACCGCTAATGATTTCCGTGCAAGACTTCTCTTTCCGCGGGTAGCCCGTGAGCCTCCTCAGCTAGC
>NZ_JBAJHU010000007.1:0-197424 GCF_036867415.1 Mangrovibacillus sp. Mu-81 | reverse complement strand
GATTTTACGCTTATAAAGCACGACCTCCATGAATGGATATATGTTAGAATAGTCTTGAGGAGGGATTTTATGGAAAGTAAACTCGTCTATATGATAAAGAAAGTTGGAATAGAAGAGTTGGAAATCATAATTGACTTATTAATAGATGCCTCATGGTGGCTGAAATCCAAAGGGCTTCAGCAATGGGATTATTACCTGACAGATATTGATGGAAATCTTGGAGAAATTACTGAATCGCTCAAGAAGGGGAATACATATTTATTGTTATTAAGTAATAGAGCAGCAGGAACATTAACGCTGGAATCCTCACCGAATAAATGGGATTGTGAAATGTGGGGAGATGCAGCAGCTGAAGAAGGTTGTATGTATTTACATCGTTTAGTGGTTAAGCGGGAATGGAAAGGGGAAGGTTTGGGGGCCGAATGTTTAAAATGGGCTGAGTCCTTCTGTCAACAGAATGGTTATGGGAAACTAAGGTTTGATTGTCTGCATAGCAATGAGGGGTTGAATCATTACTATCAGAAGAGATATAAATTGAAAGAGACTGTCCATTTTCATGTTTCATGGAACGCACAATAAGTACGAAAAAAAAATAGAAGAACCGAGAAAATCTTGCGATTGATGGCCATTCTTGGTGGAGGATTTTCCCGGTCCCTTCTTCTTAACTTGTACAAATGTTATAAATATATTCATTCCTTTATCATCCTTATTCCCTGTGTTTTCGACTTTCTCATTGTTCGTCATCTTGTAATTTACTTTGTCATCATCAGGAGGAGGGCAAAATTTAACCTTTGCCAGGAATCTTTTACTTTGTCTTGTTTACTCTTTTCCTGAAAAAAACCCCTTTTTGCCAATTAGAATGGAAAACGAGATTTCCTTCATACAATGTTATTGCTGCCAGTGATTGCTGATAAATTCATCCCTGCCTGATATTTTACGATCGGCTTTATATTCATCAGGTTTTTTCTTGTAAAATTTCTGATGATACTCTTCAGCCGGATAGAACGCCGCTGACGGCAATATTTTCGTAACAATCGGCTTTCTGAAACGTCCGCTTTCTGCGATACTTTGTTTTGATGATTCAGCAGCTGCCTTTTGCTTATCGTTGTGATAGAAGATGGCGGTGCGATATTGATCTCCGCGGTCCTGGAATTGCCCGCCAACATCAGTGGGATCGATTTGCGGCCAGTAAAGTTCCAACAATTTTTCATACGGAAAGACAGCAGGATCGAAGGTAATCTGTACCACTTCGTAATGTCCGCTCGTTCCTTCTTTTACTTCTTTATATGTCGGGTTTTCCAGATGACCTCCTGTGTATCCCGAAACAACATCAATGATGCCGGGTAATTCGTCAAAAGGTTTTACCATGCACCAGAAACACCCTCCGGCAAAGGTAGCGATTTCTTTCTTCATTTCATAAGCCTCCTGATTTGTTGTTGCTTTAATGTGATAAAGAATCATCATAATGTACAAATTTTAACACTTTTCATGTAAGATTGACAATCAATTAAATTACACATGAAGTAACATCATATCGGGCAGACATTTAAAAAATGAAAATACTCAAAAATATGTTTACCTGCGCATATAAGCTCCTGTATAATTCTCGTGTACGGAAAATTACATAGTTGTTTGATTAGGTGAAGCGGAATCATGTGCATTCTCGAGCTTCTTAAAAGGGAAGTTGGTGAAACTCCAACGCGGTCCCGCCACTGTAAATGGGAGCAAACTGCAATGAACCACTGTATTTATGTACGGGAAGGTGCAGAAAGCAATGACCATAAGCCAGGAGACCTGCCTGACATCATTAACACCGGTACTACGCGGATAGGAAGGTGTAACATGCATGGATGGCTTTTTTATTTTTATGAATAAACTCTTATGCATTTTACACTGCATCTCCTTTTCGGGGATGTTTTTTATTTGGTGCTTCACAATCGCTGGAAGAATGGCCGGAGAGAAGCACATGTCATTCGGAAACTTTACCATAAGGAAAGAAGGAGAGAAACGATGAAAAAGATTAGTAGTCTGCTTATTGTTTTATTGTTGTCGGTGGTATTCACAGCTGCTTGCGGCAATGAAACCGGAGATCAAAAGGCCGGGGAAGGGACTCAAGAAAAAGCTGCAGATCAGTCCATTAAAGTGAAGGATGCTTTAGGCGATGAAATGACTATGGAATCAGAGCCTGAAAGAATCATCTCGTTAATCCCGAGTAATACGGAAATACTATTCGAGCTGGGACTTGGTGAAGAAGTGGTGGGGGTAACGGATTTCGATAATTACCCAGAGGAAGCTGCCTCAAAGGAAAAAATCGGGGGAATGGAATTCAATGTTGAAAAAATCATCAGCCTGAACCCGGATCTTGTACTTGCTCATGAGTCAACGGCAGTGAGCGCAAAAGAAGGTTTAGATCAATTAAGGGATTCTGGAATCAATGTATTCGTCATCCGTGATACGCAGAAAATAAAAGAAGTATACACAATCATCGAGAATATCGGGAAACTGACAGGGAAAACCAAAGAGGCTGATCAATTGGTATCTTCCATGAAGGATGATCTTCAAGAGTTAAAAGCAAAAGCTGAAGAAGTTGAAGAAAAGAAAAAAGTATATGTCGAAGTTGCTCCTGCACCGGACATTTACTCAACAGGAGATAATACATTTATTAATGAAATGCTTGAACTGATCAATGCGGAAAATGCCCTTAAAGGTCAGGAAGGATGGATCGCAGTCAATCAAGAGGAGGTCATCGCTGCAAACCCGGATGTCATCATCACTACTTATGGTTACTATAATGACAAATCAAAGGCACAGGTCATGGAACGTGCAGGATGGGAAGGAATCAATTCAGTAAAAAATGAGCACGTTTATGATGTACACTCTGATCTGGTGACCAGAACCGGTCCGAGATTGGTAGAAGGAGTAGAGGAAATTGCCAAATCTGTTTATCCGGAGATATTTACAGAATAGAATTTGGATTATTTATCTTACAGCGGTAAGTGCACTCGTCCTGTCACTGCTGCTTGGGATATCGATTGGAACAGTACAGGTTTCTATTGTCGATATTCTGAAAATTATCAGTGCCGGGATTTTTGGCGGCGTGTTACCGGAATATGTCGATCCCATGCACTCAAACATAGTACTTTCCATTCGCTTACCCCGTGTCTTATTGGCACTGGTAGTGGGAAGCTCCTTAGCAATTGCTGGTGCTTCCTTTCAAGGTTTATTAAGAAATCCCCTGGCTGATCCATTCACGCTGGGGATGTCTTCCGGAGCATCCGTTGGCGCAGTACTCACTTTGTTTTTCAGTATAAACCTCCCGTTACTGGGGTTATTCACGCTGCCGGTCATCAGTATCCTCGGTTCTTTGCTCACCGTCTTCCTTGTTCTGACGTTTGCGAGAAAAGTTGACCGCACAATGAAAGTGGAAACAATCATTCTGACCGGGATCATCTTCAGTTCGTTTCTCGGTTCCGTCATCTCTCTGATGATTGCTTTGTCCGGAGAAGAATTAAGGCAGATCATCGGCTGGCTTCTAGGCAGCGTATCCATGAGGGGATGGGATTATATTTTCATTATTTTTCCTTTTTTTATTGCCGGAACCTTGATTCTCATGTTAAATGCGAAGGAATTAAACGGCATGAGCTTCGGGGAAGACCAGGCACGCCATATAGGAATCTCGGTTCAGAAGAGGAAGTATATGATTCTGATAGCAGGTAGCATATTGACCGGGGCTGCCGTTGCGGTATCAGGAACCATCGGTTTTGTTGGGCTGGTCATCCCTCACTTTATAAGAAGGATCATTGGATACAATCACCAGCATGTTCTTCCATTATCGGTCATATCCGGCGGTGCTTTTCTAGTGGTTGCAGACTTGATTTCCAGAACCGTTATAAGTCCGTCAGAGCTGCCGATCGGAGTCATTACGGCTTTAATCGGAGCACCGATCTTCGCCTATATACTTCTTAAGAAAAGGGGAGCTTAACATGCTGAATGTTCACCGAATATCTGTAGGTTATGAAGAAAAAACCATAGTGAAAAAAATCGATTTTCACGTAGGCACAGGTGAATTCTTTGGAATCTTAGGTCCCAACGGAAGTGGTAAAACGACGTTGTTAAAGGCACTTTCTGGTGTTCTTTCTCTTACTTCAGGAAAAGTCACTCTGAATGGGAAGTCCCTCAGTGCCTATTCAGCAAAAGAGTTAGCGAAACTGATAGCCGTGCTGCCCCAAAACTCGTCCCATTCTTTTTCTTACAGTGTCAAAGAAACGGTCATGCTTGGACGTTATCCACATCAAAAAGGCTTATTTAAATCCATCTCTCTGCAAGATGAAGAGATTGTACAGGAAGCGATGACGCAAACAGGAGTGGAAGGATTGCATAAACGGAAACTGGATGAATTATCGGGTGGAGAAAAGCAGAGAGTGTTCCTTGCCCAGGCTCTTGCACAGGAACCTAAAGTCATTCTGTTGGACGAACCGACCAATCATCTGGATCTATCCTTCCAAAAAAGCCTGCTTGAATTGTTAAAGAAACAAACAGAAGAGCGTAATCTGACAGTTGTCTCCATTTTCCATGATCTAAACCTTGCAAGTCTTTATTGCGACCGCCTCCTTCTGCTTCAGGATGGGTTATCCAAAGTGGTGGACCACCCTGAAGAGGTATTGAAGGAACAACATATTAAAGAAGTATATGGTACGGAAGTACATAAACAGGCGCATCCTCATGTAGCCAAACCGCAGATCGTCATTCTCCCAGACGTAAAAGCTGAGGACGGGCATTTGTCAGCCGCTGAAAAGTATTTGGATATTTCCTCCCATACGATCACATACACTTCACCATTCCCGATGAAGTGTATGTCATCAGGAGTGGTTGGTTCGGGATTTGGCTGGTATAAAAACTTTGTGAACCGTCATGTCCCGCCCCATTATAATTGCACGGATTACAAGGAGGATATGATGAACTTCCTTATAGATAGTGAGATCGATCCATCTTTCACTGTCGGCATGATGACCGCCGTAAACCTGGAGGATGTCGAATACGGGTCCTATCGTTTCAATGAACATTCCATTTTTGTAGTGGTGACCGCAGGGGTGGGCAATGCTGTGGACGTTACAGGCAGCGAATTGTCTCCTGAGGAGATAAAGCCCGGGACCATCAATACCTGGGTGATGATAAATGGGAAGTTATCGGATGAAGCATTCATAGAGGCTCTTGTCATTTCCACTGAGGCAAAGGTAAGGGCTCTGCACGAGCAAGAAGTATATGATCACAGAAGCGGGACCCTGGCTACAGGTACACCTACAGATAGCATCCTGATTGCCTCAACTCATCAAGGAATTGACTATCCATTTGCCGGAAGCATCACTCCCCTGGGCAGGCTGATCGGAAAAGGAATATTTGAAGTAACCAAAAATGCAATTGAATCCTATCGAAACAGAATGAACAAATCTCAATAATATAATGGAGGACTGAAAGGCAAAGCTGAGTCGATGATCCACAGACTCAGCTTTTTAAATGGCGAATATGAAACCGGTGCTACATTTTGAACGATCTTTGGAGTTCGCTTCCATTCATGAATAATGGAGCTATATCGATACAATTATGTTACTATAAACTATATATTCTTATCATGCTGGAATTTCATGCTTTTCTCTCCATAACCTGTGTATTGAGTTACAATGGATAGTAGAGTAAAATTTCTCAATAGCTTGCTGCCATTTTATTTTGCAAAGAAGGTGGAAAAATGGATTCAAGACTCGATCGCAAGAAGAGAAAGAAAAAACGGGGAAGAAAAATTATCACAGTGCTATTATTAATCATATTATGTTTACTTGGCTATTCAGCTTTTCAATTCTATAAAGGGTACCAGATGGCTGATGGCAAGCAGAACATGAAAGAATATAAATTTAACGGGGTCAAAGACGAAAATGGGAAAATCAATGTATTGCTGCTCGGCGTTGACAGCAGGGGAGAAGAAAAATCCCGGACGGATACGATGATGCTCGCCCAGGTGGATCCTAAAACAAATGAAACAAAATTAGTCTCTTTTATGAGGGACATTTATGTAGAAATTCCAGGTTATCAAAACTATAAGCTGAATACTGCATTCTATTTAGGCGGACCGGAATTATTGAGAAAAACAATCAAGCACAATTTTGATATCGATATCCAATACTATATGATGGTCGATTTTAAAGGTTTCGAACAATCTGTTGATATTCTTGCTCCTGAAGGAATTGAAATGGATGTTGAAAAAGCAATGTCTGAAAATATAGGAGTTTCACTTGAACCTGGCGTACAGAACTTAAATGGTAAAGAACTGCTGGGTTATGCGAGATTCCGTGCAGATGCTGAGGGGGATTTCGGCAGGGTTGAGAGACAGCAAAAGGTAATTTCGGCCTTAAAAGGAGAAGTATTGACCCTCGACGGTGTCACAAAGCTTCCTAAACTGGCTGGTTCCATACAGCCATATATCCAAACCAACATGTCAAAGCTCGATCAAATCTCACTCGTGAAAGATGTACTATTAAGTAACAGTGATGAAATAGACAAATTAACGATTCCTGTCGAAGGATCATACGGATTTGGAAGATACGAAGGCGTAGGCTCTGTCATTGAATTGGATTATGAAGAAAATATCCAAGCACTGAAAGACTTCCTGAGCGGAAAAAGCTCGAAAGAAGTTACCGAATAATAAATGAACGAAGTTGAAAAGCCCGCCAGGCTGAAAATGCCTGGCGGGCTTTTTTGTCGGCAACCGACGAAAAGCTGAGTTCAGCGCAGAATCGGCACCGCAATTTAAAAATCTTACAACTAATGCTGATTAAACGTGATTATTGGTGATTTAAAGCTCTCAGAGCGTATTTGAATAACTGTAAATGAAATGATAACGCTTCCACTACCTTTTTCGGCTAATTCCTTACTACTTCCGTATATCGCCTTGATATCATTTACCATCATGTTACGATTATAAACGTTGTGAACAAAACACAGGACAAAATATATAATTCAAATCAATTATTTAAAAATATTCAACTAAACATGACTAAAAACAACTTTTAATTAAATTAATGAAACGGAGTGGATAGGATTGTTGAAAAATAAAACAGTTGCTTTCTTAGGTGCAGGAAATATGGCGGAAGCGATGATTTCCGGAACAGTGCAAAGCGGCAAGATCCCAAGTGATCAAATAATTGTTTCAAATCGGAGTAACGAAGGAAGGCTTCAGGAGATAAACGCAAAATACGATGTGCGCACCATGCTGAAAGATGATCTGCCTTTTGATGAAATTGACATTCTCTTTCTTGCAATGAAGCCAAAAGATATCGATAAAGCGCTGGACTCCATTAATGATTTAGTAAATAGAGACACTGTTATTATGTCTGTACTTGCAGGAATCACCACTTCACATATGGAAGAACAACTTCCTGCCGGCCAATCAGTCATCCGTGTGATGCCGAATACATCAAGTATGCTTAAAGAGTCTGCAACAGCTATCAGTTCCGGCAGATTCACGTCAGAAGATGATATGAAGAACGCTGAGGAATTGCTTTCAAGTATCGGAGAAGTATATGTAATTGATGAAAGTGAGATGGATATATTTACCGGAATTGCAGGCAGCGGCCCCGCTTACTTCTATTATCTTATGGAGCATATCGAAAAGACCGGTGCAGAAGCGGGATTAGATCCGAAGCTTGCCCGTAAAATTGGTGCACAAACCATCTTCGGAGCGGCAAAAATGATGCTTGAACGGGAAGAAACACCAACACAACTAAGAGAAAACGTAACATCCCCTAATGGCACGACAGCTGCCGGACTTGATGCACTAGCAGAGTTTGGCGGAGGGAAGGCTATCTCAGAAGCTGTAAAAGGAGCAGAAAAAAGATCAAAAGAAATCAGCTCCGAATTACAGTCCCGACAATTAGTGACAAACTAATACACAACTATAAAACCTCTATTAACATTCAAATACCATTATGAAAGAAATACAAGAAATACAAGTCCGTCCCTCTCAAAAGTAAAGGGACGAGGGACGGACCTTTTTACTAGGAGTGATTGGATGTCCCAAGATAATAAGAAGAAACGTATCGTGATAAAGATTGGAAGCAGTTCATTAACGAGCTTGCACGGAGAAATGAGCCGTAGAAAGCTTGAACGACTGGTAGATGAAGTTGTTCGTTTGAAAGATGACGGCCATGAAGTTTTGCTTGTCTCTTCAGGCGCGGTCGCAGCCGGATACCGCAAATTGGGCTGCTTAACACGTCCAAGCTCTTTACCGGAGAAGCAAGCCGCGGCTGCAATCGGGCAAGGTTTATTGATCGAAGCTTATTCTGATCTATTTATATCGCATGGTTACGTAGCTTCCCAAATTCTGATTACTCGCAGTGACTTTTCAGATGAAGATCGTTACAATAATGCGCGTAATACGATCAATGTACTTCTTGAGAGAGGCATTATTCCGATCGTTAATGAAAACGATACGGTAACAGTCGATCGTTTGAAATTCGGGGATAATGACACGCTTTCTGCGAAAGTAGCTGCATTAGTTGATGCAGATCAATTAATCATCCTTTCTGACATTGATGGATTATACGATTCTGATCCCCGTAAGAATCCAGAAGCTGAATTACTGGAAAGTGTAACAGAGATTAACGATAAAATTGAAGATATGGCTGGAGAACCGGGAAGTTCAGTCGGTACCGGGGGCATGCGCTCTAAGATCGATGCATTTAAAATTACCATGGCATCAGGTATCCCTGCTTTTCTCGGGAAATCCGGCAACACAAATATCATATACGATGCAGTGCAGCATACTGCGAAAGGAACCTATTTCGAATCTGGTGAAGATGCAGTGAACCTGGATTCAAAAAAGCAATGGATCGCATTCAATTCTGGTCCAGAAGGTGAGATCATGATTGACACAGATGCAAAAGAACGCATCCTGGAACAGAAGGAAAGCCTTACAATCAATGATATATATACGGTAAAAGGACGTTTTGATAAAGGGGCAGTCGTGAGAATCCTTGACAACCGAAATGAAGAAATCGGCTTGGGGATGGTGAATTACCGTTCTGGCCAACTGAAAAACCCAACTGAAATTGAAGACGACCAAATTGCTGTTGAAATCGATCATCTGGTATGCCACATCGATTTACCGATTCCAGCAGGAGTATAGGATACAAACAGCAACCAACAAGAATCGTAACTACTACAATTAAAAACAGGAGGCATTTGATGACTTTAACTATTGAAAAAACCGATGTGAAAAAACAAGCGATAAAGGCAAAAAAAGCTTCTAAAACATTAAGTCTATTAACAACTGATCAGAAAAATAAAGCGTTGCATACACTTGCTGATCACTTGGACGCCAACTATGAAAGAATTTTGAATCAAAATGAAAAAGACCTTGAAAGAGGCAGAGAAAAAGGATTTGAAGAAGCATTCATGGATCGTCTTTCATTGACAAAAGAACGTGTAGAAGACTTTGCAAACGGCCTTAGACAAGTCGCAGACTTAGAAGATCCCACTGGGAAAATAGTGTCCGACTGGACACTTGAAAACCAGCTTCAAGTACAGAAAGTAACTGTTCCATTAGGTGTTATCGGCATGATTTATGAAGCACGTCCGAATGTAACAGTGGATGCTACAGGTTTAGCATTGAAGTCAGGTAATGCCATTGTTCTTAAAGGCGGTTCAAATGCCATTACATCCAATAAAGCAATTGTCGATGTCATGCATGAAGCATTGGAAGAAACGGATATCCCTAAAGAAGCGGTTCAATTCATCAATACGACAGATCGTGATGCAACAAATGAACTGTTTACGATGAAAGAACATATCGATGTGCTGATCCCGCGCGGCGGTGGAGCGCTCATCAATGCAGTTGTAAACAATGCAACTGTACCTGTTCTTGAGACGGGTGTAGGAAATTGCCACATCTACATCGATAGAGATGCAGATGTTGACAAAGCATTGAATATCCTCATTAATTCAAAAACTGACCGGCCTGCAGTGTGTAATGCCGCAGAGACAGTTATCATCCATGAGGAATGGTTTAACAAACACAAAGATGCATTGACAGCAAAGCTGGCTGAATATGACGTTTCCATCCATGGTGATGATAAAGTGGTTCAGTCCATTTCCAGTGCCAAACCTGCAGGTGAAGAAGACTGGGCGAATGAGTACTTAAGTCTCGACATTGCAGTGAAGGTGGTAGAATCACTTGACGATGCAGTCGATCATATTGAACAATATGGAACGAAGCATTCAGAAGCGATTATTACTGAAAATGAAGAAACTGCAAAAAAATTCATGCTGTTAGTAGATGCAGCAGCGCTCTATCATAATGCATCCACGCGTTTCACTGATGGAGGAGCACTTGGATTTGGTGCTGAAATCGGTATTTCAACCCAGAAATTACATGCCAGAGGACCTATGGGTCTTCCTGCGCTGACAACAGTGAAATATATGATGCATGGTACAGGACAAACGCGATAGGAATAAACAGGAAAAAAGACTCTCATCTCCGAGAGTCTTTTTTCTATTGCTATTCTTTTTGATCACTGATCAGCTCATGCATTCCCTTAATGGTATGTACTTCTTGGCGGTAACAAATTTTAAGAAGTTCTTCGAAAATTTCCGCTGTCATGACCGCATCATTTAATGCATGGTGACGGGTCCGCTTTGGAATATCGAATCTATTCACCAATGCATCCAAGTAGCAATCCTTCCTCCCAAGCAATGCATTAGCCAGGGCAAATGAGTCTACATACTCAGGCTGGAAAGAGGGGAGTTCCCATTTATTCAGTCTCTGTTGAAGGAAATTAATGTCAAAACTAGCTGGATGTGCAACCAAAATTGTACCTTTACTGAATTCAAGGAAATGTTTAAGCGCGACAGGCAGAGTAACCCCATTAAGAAAATCTTTACGTCTGAGGCCGGTGAACTTCTTTGTTTCCCTTGATACTGTCTGTAGAGGGTTGATGACCTGATAAAACGTTTCTTTTTGCTGTATTTTCCCTTCAAACACTTTAACTGCTCCGATTGAAATGATTTCGTCTCCTATTTCCGGGAAGAATCCGGTAGTTTCCAAATCAAAAATGGTGAAGGTACAATGATACAAATGCATTTGTTGAAGTGTCGGTTTTTCTGTTTCGAATTCTTTTAAGGAATCACCGACTTTAATATAGGACGGCCTTACTTTTTCCCGATTCACCTGAACCCTGAAGAAAAATTGTTGCCACAGATAGTACTTAAGGATACGGAATCCCACATTTATTCCTATATCATTCATCAGACCACCCGATTTCTGTTGAAGCTTATTTCCATCACTTGCTGTAACCGGTTGGCTATTTGTACCGCTTCCTTCAATCTTTGCCGGTCCTCTTTAGTTAAATCTCGAACATCCACTTCATTGCTCAACTGTTTTCCTTCCCTTAATTCTTTAAGGTTTTGCTTGGTGCGGAGGGTTAGGAAAATATGCATGGCCATCTTCACATTTTCAGCATCCCTCGGATGGAATGCCTGCATGTTCTTTAAAGCATTCACTCGTTTAATCGTATTTACTTCTTTTACGCCATACTTTACACAATGAATTCTGATCATATTCACCATTTGCAAGAGACCGGATTTTTTAATATTGAATAAATGATTTTTAGGCTTTAAATTCACTCTTCCCAGCGGGCCGACAGGAAGCTTGAACCGCAGTGCATCTTTTCGCAGCAATTGCTGCAAATTGAGGGAACGTTTTGATTTTTCAGCCAGGTAATTCCTGATCTCTTCAGCAATGGAATAATCCCCATAAATAGGTCGGAAGTCATAAAACATCGTAGTATTTTGAATTTCCTGTGCGTCCATTTCATGGAGCCATTCATCGATTGCTATCTTCCAATCAGTATACGAACGCTTCCATTTTTGTTCTTTTGCCATGATTCCGCCAGTGCACTCAGAAAAACCGCAAGCTTCAAGCTTACGATTTAACTTCTCTGTGAATGCTTGAAAGTAGGTATCCACCTTTTTCATATCTGATAAGTGGCTGTAGTCATCAAGAATGATGCCGTTATCCTGATCGGTATGGAAGCCTTGCTCACTGCGGCCCTGACTTCCCATCACGATAAAACAATAATTGATTGGTGCCCGCCCATACCCTTCTTGACGCATTTCTTTCTCTGTCAATTGTATGATCTTTCTGTGCAGCCTGTCATTATAGTTACTGATTACTTCACACACATCGTAACCTGGACTGTCCTGCAGGAAGAGGTCTCCGATGAATTGTTGAAAGGTATCATTTTTCACAGTAGCCAGTCGGACCAATTCATCACGGCTGACAGCCTTTTGGATTTTATAGGATAAATCAAGATAATTGGAGTCCTGGATATTGATAAATGAGCTGCTTGTGAGAACCCCGACGACAGATTCATTACGGATGATGGGGACGAAATCCACTTCTTCATGTTTGAAATAAGACAATGCTTCATAAGCAAACGACTCATCACGAATCCAAAAAGGATTCAGTTTCATCCAGTCCCTGACTTTCTCCGAACCACCTGGTGAAGTAATATAGGCAAGGATTTCCCTTTGAGTCAGAATTCCCTTCATCTTTCCATTTGTATCAACTGCCACCAAACCGTAGGTATCTCTTTCTTTCATTAAGTTTGCAGCATGCAGGATTGTATCTTCTTCACCAATAAAGGAGGGGAAATCCATTAAATTATGCACTTTTGTACGGAAAAGTGTGATGTTTTCATCATCGCTATCGGATGATTTAGATTTTATTTCGTCATATAACGTTTTCATTCGATTTCCGATGCTGTCAAATACAATTTTTGAGAAATCACTATTTTGCGTCATCAAATCAAGAAAACGCTGCTTCTGGATACGGAAAACATTACATTCTTCCATGGCCTGTACCGAAAAAGTCATCTCCCCGCTTGTAAGCATGATCATGATGCCAATCAGGTCTCCAGGGTAATAAAAGCGCAACGAATATTGTTTACCGTTTGAACGGTGGAGTACGTTCTTCGCCAAGCCCGATACGAGAAAATAAATATCTAGATCTTCAAGGGTATCATCTTCATGAAAAAGAAATTCACCTTTCTTAAAGGTGGTGTATGTAGACCCTGAAATTATATATTGTAATTGATCTTCTGTCAGTACATCGAATGGATACACATTTTTGACAATTTGCAGAAGTTCCTGCTGTTCCAATAAAAACCACTCCTTTTCGAACCTGGTTCCATAGTACTCTAACATAGAATTCCCTATTTGGAAATCGTTAAAACAAAGCCTCTTCCCCTGCATGCAAGATACGGGGAAAGAGGCTTTGTTTACGTAAATATGGAGGGGAGGAAACGAAAAAGGATTCAGCGGGACACGAGAAAATGTGAAGCTTCCAAAAGGGATGCGAACACGTAATCTGCCTGATATAAAGGAGATGATTCATCAGCTATTAATATTGTTTTGCATCCTGCTTTTCGACCTGACTCGATATCTGGCTCCCTGTCGCCTATCATGTAGGAAGCAGAAAGGTCAAGATGGTATCTATCAGAAAGCTCCATGATCATACCTGGCTCGGGCTTTCTGCACGCACACCCTTCTTGAGGTTTATGGATGCAGCAGGAGACCTCATAGATCCGGCCGCCAGCTGTTTCCAATTCCGCCACCATATAATCATGGATGGTTTGAAGATGTTCATGAGATAAGTATCCAAGTCCGACACCACCCTGATTGGTGACAACAAATAGCTTGTATCCGGCTTCAGTCAATAATCTTACTGCTTCTTTTACACCTTCAAGGAAATAAAATTGTTCTGGTTTATTTACAAACTTCACTCTTTTTGTTTTTACCTCATTAATGACACCGTCACGGTCCAGAAATATTGCTTTATCCAACAGAAGTCCTCCTTTTTCGATGGTATTCTACAAAAAGTGTAATCGTTGTCGTATTCTGCGGTTTCCGAGGAAATAATGACAGAATAATCTGTCATTTCATCGGGGTTAAAAGTAGTACTTATGGCAGCGAAAGAGCGGGTGGCACTCAAAAAAATATGACACATCTCAAGTGTACCCCAATGCAGACTGGTTTACATGTTGTCAGAATAAAGAAGTGGATGGAGTGGGAAATGATAAATGGGGAGTTAAAAACTAACTCCCCGGGGATGGGTGAATTATAACTTTTGGATAAAGACTACTTTCAAGTAGTCACCCTGTTTATATTGATTAATCGTTTTAAAGTCTTCAGGTAGTGTGAACTCTTCCAGGAGCTTATAAGATCCACTGCTTTCATTAAATGCATTTTCAATAAAGCTTTTGAACTTCTTCATATTGAACGTACTGCAATTTGTAGACGCGACAATAATGCCATGGTCTTCTGTAATGGCGATCGCTTCTTTGAGGAGATCCTTATAGTCCTTTGAAGCAGAGAAGGTATGTTTCTTCGACCGTGCAAAACTTGGCGGGTCGAGGATGACCATATCAAATGAAAGTTCTTTTTTCACTGCATATTTGAAGTATTTAAATACATCATCCACGATAATGTTCTGAGCTTCATAATCGATTCCATTTATGCTGAATTGTTCGATCGTCTTACTCAGGCTCCGATTGGCCAAATCAACGCTTGTTGTTTCTATTGCGCCTCCAAGAGCTGCAAAGACGGAAAATGCCCCTGTATAGGAAAAGGTATTCAGTACCCTTTTACCATCAGAATACTTATCCCGGATCAGCTTCCTTACCTCACGCTGGTCAAGGAACACCCCGACCATGGCACCGTCATTAAGATAAATAGCGAAGTTCACTCCGTTTTCTTTCACAAGGAGGGGAAATGAAGGTTGTTCGCCATGAACAAAATCATTTTCTTCGAGATAATTTCCTTCCACGGAAAAACGCTTTTTTTGATACAATCCCTTATAATTCGGCAATTTCTTAATTGCTGCCATGATATCCTCTTTGAACGAGTATGCACCCTCACTGTACCATTGAATCAGGTAGTAACCATCAAAGTAATCCAGTGTGATTCCGCCGAATCCGTCTCCTTCGCTGTTAAACACACGAAATGCAGTGGTCTCTTCATCATATAAGAAATGAAGTCGTTGATTGACTGCATAGTCCAATTTCTGGTGAAAGAAGTCCACGTCAATCTGTTCGTGCTCTTTCCAGCTTACGAGCCATCCAATTCCTTTGTTTTGTTTACCATAATAACCCTTTGCGATAAATCGGTATGTTCCGTCAACAAGATTAATGATCGTGCCTTCGTCCAGATTACCCTGTATTCCATTTACGTTATCCTTATTTAAGAGGGGAAATCCTTTTTGAAATTGTTTTATGTATTTAGGATTTGCTTTCAAAGTGAATTCTGATGTCATGCCATTCATCCTTTTACGTATCATTAGTCTTGTGTAGTATAGAACTTCTGGAGGTAGAACGCAACTGTCTTCCGTTCAGGGAGGGAAGGGAGCAGGGGAACAGAAGATAGAAAAAAATCTTACCCCGATTATCAAGGTAAGACTGGAAGGTTATCGTTTGCTCCATAAGAAGTCACCTACAAGTCGGTCTACCTTAGTAGTTTCATGTAAACCGCTGTGTGAGATGGAAGGGTCGTAAACAATGGTGGAAGTAAATTCATTCCTATCGAAGATCTTTTCACTTCCTGTGGCACTTGGTACATCCACCACATCATCACCAGAGCCTGCGATGGATAAGACTTTGATAGCAGGGTCGATTAAATGCCTGTTAAGATAGATGTGTTTAATGGCTCTGGATCCCGGCTTCAGATCAATGACGGCAGCACCGGTATTGATTTGATCATAAGAATCTTTAGTAACACCGGCAAATGGAGTGGCAATGGAAATGAATTTATGTGTCTTTGGTAAAAAAGAATGGCCATTGGTGTTTTCTAAAAATTTTGTAGTGGCCAGACCGCCCATCGAATGACCCACAATATTCATGTTCTCTACTTCGAAACGATGATGCAAGAGCTTCGCGGCATTTTCCAGCCAAATCGCCTGTTTATCGAGAGCAGCACGGTTATCTTCGAAAATGACCTGCACGAGAGGAGGGGTTGAAGGGTTTTTAGGTATAGTTCCTCTGTAAGAGACACTTCCATTGTCGGAAACATACACTTCCAACGTTTTTTTTCCCCAGCCATGATGGTGTTCAAAGCGGTCGAGCATTGTTTTGAATGAATTGTACGTTCCTTTATATCCATGTACAAAAACAGTAGGGTATTTCTCCTCAGCTGTTAATGGTTTTTCACTTGATTGAACATTAGACGTTTTGAATAAGATAAATGATATGAAAAGAGTGACTAACAAAAGTCCACTCCAAAAAAACGTATGTTTATTCGTGAAGATTGACAAATGATATCGCTCCTTAAAATACTCTATCTTTATTGTAAGCGATTTGGAAGGTATTGAAAATGTTATAAAAGAAATTTTATTGTCATAATAGATGTAATATATGGTAAACAAAATAAGAACCTTTAAAAAGGTCCTTATTTGTTGATAGACAGGTTATACCCAGTCGCCGTTCCTGAACACAGGGTGGAGGGCGCCGTCTTCCGTTTCACCATCAATGCTCAACTCTTTGGATCCGATCATGAAATCGACGTGAATCATGCTTTCGTTAAAGCCGATTTTTCTTAACTCTTCGGAACCAAGTTCTTTCCCATTATCGACGCACACAGACAATGCCCGGCCCAGTGCGATATGACAAGAGGCATTTTCATCAAACAGTGTATTATTAAATATGATGTTTGTATTTGAAATAGGTGAATCATGAGGAACTAGCGCAACTTCACCTAAAAAGGATGCACCTTCGTCTGTTTCCAATAGATTTTTGAGGGTATCGTATCCTTCCTTTGCAGAAAAATCCACTACTTTGCCATTAGTGAAGGTCAACGAAAAGTCCTTTATGAGGGTTCCGCCATAATTAAGTGGCTTTGTAGAACGAACGACGCCATTCACACTTGTTTTGTCCGGGATGGTGAAGACTTCTTCGGTAGGCAGATTCGGTACGAAGGGGATCCCTTTGTCATTAGTAAATTGAGCGCTAATCCATTTAGTTTGGGGGCTGAACCCAATGGTCAAATCAGTACCAGGTCCTTTATAATGAAGTTTTCTATAATTCGCTTCATTCAGGCTTCGTGCTCTTTCATTCAGTTCAGTGATATGGTTCTCCCATAATTCAACGGTTTGTTCACGATCTGTCCGGGTTGTATAGAAAATACTCTGCCAAAGCTTATCGATTGCTTCTTCCTTCCCGAGATCAGGAAAAACACTTGCAGCCCATTCTTCTGTTGGATAAGCTGCTATCAGCCAGCTTATTTTCCCTCCGCCTATATAAGAAGAAAAATCCTTCGATGCTTCCGCAGCAACCTTGTTCAAGACAGCCACTCTGCCAGGATCGATATCTTTCAGCAGTGCTGGATTCGGAGCGATAAGATTCAGGAGGGCAACGTTATTCTCCGCCATTTCAATATACCCCTTTTGTTTCCAATGAGGGAATACTTTTAATCCTTCCTCACTGGATTTCTTCAATCGGATCTTCTTTAATTCTTCATCATGAAAATCAGTCATGACATGGATTGCACCTTCTTCATATGCTTTCTCCGTAATTTTACGGACAAATTCATAAGCGGAAATTGGTGCGGAAATCAGTAACTCCTGGTCTTTTTGAAGGTTCAGGCCAACTTGCACAATCAGGCTGGCATATCTTTCTAAGTTTTCTCTATAACGTGCATCCATTTTTAATTCCCCCTTTATGTATTCAATACTAACTATATAACTTTGTTCAGAAAATTTCCAATTATTGTTGAGGGATAGATTTATTCAAAGAGTGGTCAGAGATGGTTTAACTGCCTCAATAGAAAAGACTGATCTAAATAGACCAGTCTCTTTAAAGTATGATTACTGTTTGACACTGAACGGCGGGAAGTCTTCCTCAGGGGAATTGACGACAACCACTCCGCCGAGGGCCATAGCCGTTAAGCTGGTCACGATGAATAATCGCTTTAACTGTTTCATGAAATCACCTCCTATAAAGACAGCATTTCTTCATAAATGGAATTTGCTTCGGTTAAATGAAATGCAGCATTTTTATATTTTCTAACCCCTTGGTAATATTGACCAAAGAGTTTAGAGTACTCAGCATATAAAAGATGTTCCCCGCTTTGTTTGAAGAAGGGGAGGGTATGTTCTTTCATAAAGTGCTCAAATCCGGCAGGGAAATCATTCAAAGCATATTGAAAGTAGGACAACTGATAATATTTTTCAGGGAAAACATCTTTCGAGCATAAGTGCAACCCTTTCGGCAGCCAGCGGCGGACCTGATTGAATCGGTTTAATTTAAAGTATTCCTTTACAAGCGCCAAAATGGAGTTGAGCTTTCCTTCAACGTCCGATTCTTTCAAGTCAATACTCCTTAAGTAGTGATGGATTGCTTCTTCACTCTTATTCATGACGGATTTCAAGTATCCAAGGTTTTGCTCGACCATGGAGTTAAGGCTGCTATAATGAATCGACATGCTGATGGAGTTTGCCCATTCATAATGCTTGAGGGCTTCGTCACTGTAGCGGATTCTGCGATAGCAAATCCCTAGCAATAAGTGAACTTCTGCACACCTTTTTTGAAAGTAGACACCCTGGAAGATAGAAAGAGATTTTTCACCATAGTAAATGGCAAGCCTGTATACACTTAAACGTGTCAATACTAGACTGAATAAATAATATAAATCAGCTCTTTCTTCCTCATTGATCACGCTTCCCAACACATAATATGTTTCTGCCTCTTTTAATTCTGCCCTGGCTTTATCGTATTGATGGAGGAGATAATAATAATTGCCTTTATACTTGTGATAATAAAATTTCAATGTATCAGATAATTCTTTGTAATGGGAATGAATATGAAATAGAGTCTGCCGGGCACTTTCAAGATGAGAATGAATCAGTTGAAAACGAAAGCATAAGATTTTGTAAAACAGCTGAGGAGTAAGTTCTTCTGTATTTTCCAACAATTTTTTTATCTGTTCGTGATAGCTCTCCGCTTCGTCAAGCTTTTTCCACAATAAAGAATGATTCCATTTTTCCAGGAGCTGATTCAGCTCCTGCTCATCATTCTGAAGTGAAGACACACCGAGGCGCTTACAAATTAATTGAATAATGTCATCAGAAGGCGTGACCTGATTGTTTTCCAATTTGGAAAGATACGATACGGAAATAATCCCCTTTGATAATTCTTCCTGTGTTAAATTTCTTTTTTGTCTATGAAAGCGGATTTTCGAACCGATGTTCATGTATTCTTACTCCTTCAGCAGTTAATATTCAACTGGCGGGCTGCGGCGTAGTGGATTTTTCCGAATAGGACAGAGAATTGCTCCAGCTTGTCCGAACAACTTCTAAGTTTATTAAAATAGTAACATAAAAATGAACGAAATGTTAAGAATATTCCTATAATTATATTTTATGTGGGTATATGGTAGTGCCTTCTTTTTAGAAAGTGTACACTTTAACCTAATCCCAGCCTGAAAGTTTGTTATAATGTGATGGATGAAAAATGTGGTCAGGAGGGAAGTAACATGATTGATTTACGAAGTGATACTGTAACAAAGCCTACACGTGAAATGAGAGAGGCGGCTTTTGATGCGGAAGTGGGAGATGATGTCTACGGGGAAGATCCTACGGTTATTAAGCTGGAAGAGACAGCTGCAAGGATATTGGGAAAGGAATCAGCACTATTCGTTACAAGCGGCACACAGGGAAATCAAATTGCTGTTCTGACACACACGCGTCCAGGAAATGAAATCATCTTAGAAGAAAATTCACATATTTTCTATTATGAATCAGGTGCGGTGGCAGCTTTTGCAGGAGTCCAGACGAGAACAATACGGGGTGTAAATGGTGCAATGGATCCTGCATGTATAGAAGCTGCAATGAGGGACGAGGATCAGCATTTTCCTGAAACAGGCTTGATTTGTGTGGAAAATACACATAATCGTGCTGGAGGTGCAATTATTTCACCTGAAAATATGATGGCTATATACTCTGTTGCCAGAAAGAATTCGGTACCTGTCCATGTTGATGGCGCGAGACTATTCAATGCTGCTGTCGCAAGTAATATGGATATCAAGAAATTCACCAGCAATTGCGATACTGTGCAGGTATGCTTGTCGAAGGGATTGGGAGCACCGGTCGGCTCGATCATTGCGGGTGATCATTCATTTATAAAGAGAGCAAGAAAATGGAGAAAGAGACTTGGAGGTGGATTAAGGCAAGCAGGCATGATCGCCGCCCCGGGATTGGTTGCATTGACAACCATGAGAGAAAGATTGGTGGAAGATCATGAAAAGGCAGTTGTACTAAAAGAAGCTTTACAGCTCTGTAATGGAATCAAGGTGGTCAATGATGTTGAGACGAACATTGTAGTAGCGAACGTTCGGGGAAAAGGGTATTCGTCAGAAGAGTTTGTTCAAGTCCTGAAAGATAAAGGGATATTAATCGGTGGCTTTGGAGTGGATACTGTACGGTTTGTCACACACTACGATCTAACTATGGAAGAAATCCAATTGGTAGCAAAAATATTGAAGTCTCTCTAGATGAATAAAAAAGCTGGAAAGATGCAGAGCATCGAACCAGCCTGGTATTTCTAATTGGTTTTTTGTGGGTGGAGCATTTTACCTTGGTGATGGTGCCATCTCATCATGAATCCATTTTCTTTCAGTTTTTGGTAGCGCTCGTTCATTTTTTGGATCATCATATCTCCCTGTTCCTTGGTGAACACGCCGTACTCTACATATTTATTAATCAGTTCTTTTTTTGTAGTGAACAGCTCCTGATGTAATTTGTCGAGTTCCTGCTTCTGTGCATCCGATAAATTTACTCTCTGTGGAGCCACCTGCTGACTTTCAGCAGATGCATAACCTTGGAAATTAAAAGTGAGCAGGCAGGCGGTAATGAGTGTAAAGATCATTTTTTTCATTAATATCCCTTCTTTCATAAAGATTCTTTGATAGTTTCTTCATAATTTTAGCAATATATGTATAGGTATTTATATTTGATCAAAGTAAATAGATAACAATACTTTTTTGCGGAAGGTGGTCATATCCATGTTAGAAAAATTCCTGTCGAGTATCGGGATCGGACATGTAAAAGTAGATACCGTTGTTCCAAACGCAACCATTACAGCTGGTGATAACATCAATGGTGAAGTAATAATTGAAGGTGGAATGGCAGATCAGCAGGTAAATGAAGTTCAATTGCTCCTTTTGTTTAAATATGAAGAAGATAAGGAAGATAGTGATTTCCCTTACCACGAAAAAGAGATAAAGACAATTATCTTAAAAGATATCGGAACAATTAAAGCGGGGGAAAAGAAAGCAATCAGTTTTCAATTTCCAACAGACCGTGATCATCCTAAGACTACGGAATCAAATCAAACCATATTAAGGACTACCGTTGATATTCCGCAGGCAGTGGACCCAACGGATGAAGATAGTATTATAGTGAATTAATAGATGCAGCCGGGTCCCCTATGGAATCCGGCTGTTTTGTTGCTTCGCTTATACGTGCATCTGGGTAAACCTGTTTGCTTTCATATATGTTTGACTATGATAAATTCCCGTTGAATTCCTGGAAAGGCCAATGTAAAATGAAGTAAGCGCATACATTCTAAATATTCAGTAATTTCTATCCGCTTGACTCGCATCATGAATAATTAGCGAATGCTATGGGTGTATTCAAGTTTGAAGGAGGAGATTTTTTGGGTGGAATTTGGCTGGCTTTAATAGGAGGTATTGTATTTTTATTGGGGTACAAATATTACTCAACATTGATTGCTGAACGAATCTATCGACTGGATCCCGATTACGTCACACCTGCTCATCAGTATAAAGATGGTGTTGACTTTGTCCCGACGAATAAGTTCATTCTTTGGGGACATCATTTTACATCGGTAGCTGGTGCAGCACCGATAGTGGGACCGGCAATCGCTGTATATTGGGGCTGGCTGCCGGCTTTCCTGTGGGTCATTCTCGGAACGGTCTTTGCGGCTGGTGTCCATGATTTCGGAACGCTTGTCCTTTCAGTCAGAAATAAAGGACAATCGGTGGGAACTTTGGCCAGTAAACTGATTGGCAAAAGAGCGAAGGTTCTTTTTCTGTGTATTATATTGATCCTTGTCCTTATGGTAAACGCTGTTTTTGCGTGGGTCATCGCGAACTTATTCATTACATTTCCAGCAAGTGTGCTGTCAGTCTTCATCCAAATACCTTTGGCAATTTGGATTGGATATAGAGTGTATAAACGGAGTGGAAGTATGCTTCTTCCCTCCATTGTCGCACTAGGAGTGATGTATTTATCTGCCATTGTGGCAAGCAGGGTTGAATTCCTTCAGGTCGACCTGGTTAAATATTTTGGCGGTGAAGAGGCATCTGCTCTGTTTGGATTAAGTGCCACAAGTATGGCATTCTTTGTCTGGATCATCATCTTGATGATTTATGTTTATATTGCATCAACCTTGCCTGTATGGAAGTTATTGCAGCCACGGGATTATATCAATTCACACCAATTAGTAGTCGGTCTCGGATTACTGTACTTAGGGTTATTATTTACAAATCCTCAGATTACAGCGCCGATGACAAATAGTTCGGCCGATGTTTCTTGGTTTCCATTACTATTCATAACCATTGCCTGCGGGGCAATATCAGGTTTCCATGGGTTAGTATCATCCGGTACTTCATCCAAACAACTGGATAAGGAAACGGATGCCAGGTTTGTAGGCTACTTAGGGGCTGTTGGTGAAGGGGCACTTGCACTGATTGCCATTATTGCATGCATCACATTTTTCCCGAATGTCGAAGAATTCAAAGCTACATACAGCGGGTTTGCAGCAGCAAGCGGTGCAGGTTTGGGCGTATTCATCCAAGGTGCAGGACAACTTGCTGCAGGTCTGGGAATTCCAGCCGATATTGCAGCAACCATCGTATCCGTCATCATAGTGAGTTTTGCGGCTACCACTCTTGATTCTTCCGTAAGGTTAATGAGGTACATTATTTCTGAATTGGGAGAGGAATATAACGTAACGCCTTTGACGAATGCCCATGTCGCTACCACTATAGCCGTGGTATCCAGCGCAGCTTTGACACTTCTTCCACAAGGTCCAAAAGGATTCGGATCCGGAGGATATCTTCTGTGGCCGCTCTTTGGCACCTCGAATCAATTACTGGCGGGAATCAGTTTGCTGTTGATCACCATCTGGCTCAAGAGACAGGGAAGAAATTATATTGCTACATTGATACCGATGCTGTTTTTGATGTTCATGACCCTGTGGGCAATGATTAATCAGGTAATTTTTGAATGGTCCGGTATAGGGGAAACAGAAGGAAATATGCTGTTATTTATCTTTGGCAGCATCATATTGATATTCACACTTTGGATATTGATTACAGCTGCTTCATCGCTCTCTAAAAAGGGGGAAGATCCGACTCAATTCACTGCCTGACTAAATGAACAGGGAGTCCTTTTAAACAAAGTTAAATAACCGAAAGAGTTACTGAAGTGGCATGAATTTGTGAACTCTAGGGTTGGTATACCATTATATGGTGAAATTTTTTAGGGAGGGTGCCTATTGATTGATTCAACAATGAAAGAAAAATTCAAACGAATCATCAATCTTTATGACGAGATTATCAAGCATCCCCATAAAACAGAAATTGCCAGGGAACTGAGAGATGAAGATGACTTGTTCTTTTTACTTCTCTATTCTGATATGCTCGGGCTTCCAAATCCGGTTTTTTACTACACATTGGAACTGTATCCATATATGATTGAGAAATTTCATGATTGGCATTTACGTATGGGTATGGACCATTCACCGCTTGATGGAATCAGATGCTGTTGATGCTTGGAAAGGGGCGATAAGCTAAATGAACGAGATCCTTAACCAGACTATTCTTTTTGTAGGGGGAAAGGGAGGAGTTGGAAAGTCCACCTCCGCTTCTGCATTAGCAGTGATGTTTGCAAAAAGTGGTTTGAAGACACTCATTATCTCTACAGATCCCGCTCACAATCTAGGTGATATTTTTCATAAGAAAATCGGCGAGAAAAAAACACCTTTACTTAAGCATTTGTGGGGACTAGAAATCAATCCTGAAATCGAAACGCGTCAATATATCAAAGGAGTTAAGAACAATTTAAAAGGGATGGTCAAGCCGGCAATGATCAATGAGGTTCATCGTCAAATCGATATGGCTGCATCTGCACCTGGCGCGGAAGAAGCAGCATTGTTCGATCGGATTGTGTCTGTTATTTTAGACGAAAAAGAAGAATTTGATAAAATAATTTTTGACACAGCACCGACAGGACATACAATCCGGCTGCTTTCGCTTCCAGAACTGATGGGTATCTGGATGGACGGTATGCTTGAAAGAAGGAAGAAAACTAATAAGAATTACTCTCAATTGTTAAATGATGGAGAACCGGTGGAAGATCCGATTTATGATGTTCTGCAGAATAGAAGAGACAAGTTTGCAAGTGTACGTTCTATCCTTTTAGATTCATCAATAACAGGTTTTATATTTGTTTTAATTCCTGAAAGGCTCCCCATTCTTGAAACGGAAAAAGCAATAGAAATGATGAATAAACATGAGTTGAAGATAAAAGGTCTGATAGTGAATAAAGTTCTTCCTCTCTCTGCAGACGGACAATTCCTGGAGAAAAGAAAAGAACAGGAAAAAGGTTACCTGCAGTTGATAAAGAGAAAGTTTAAAGAACAGACCTTATTCGAAATTCCTTTATTGGAAGAAGATGTATGCTCAGTCGATCACCTTGAAAAATTCGTTCAGCATCTACAGAAAGAGTTGGCAAATACCGTATAAGTTTTAATCAAAGTAAAGGGAGAAAGACTTGTGATCCGGAGGAGGAGCTCTTCCGGACTTTTTTTGCATGAAAGCAATTATCTTGGTTGAATTGCTTGACTAAATACCTTTAGGGGTATATTGTAGTGGATGTAGCAGGAAATACAATGCAAAAAGCCATGTACTGGGAGGAATCATTATGGAATACAATATTCAAGTGAAAAATCGAATAAAACGGGTTGAAGGACAGCTTCGGGGAATCTTACGAATGATGGAGCAAGGTGAAGATTGTAAAAATGTGATTTCACAGCTTTCAGCCGCTAAAACAGCTCTTGATCGTTCGGCAGGATTGGTTGTAAGTTTAAATCTTGTTGAATGCGTAAGAGATTCACTTGAAGCAGGAGAAAATACAGAAGAACTTGTGAAAGAAGCAGTGAACTTGTTAGTGAAAAGCAGATAATAAAATGAGTTGACAACTTTTTTTTATCATTTAACATACCCGTAAAGGTATTTAAAAACAATTAGTAGGAGGAATTATGAATGAACGCAGCTAAAGTACTAGATGCAAAAGGATTAGCATGTCCAATGCCGATTGTAAAAACAAGAAAAGCAATTAAGGAAATTGAGACAGGACAGATCTTGGAAGTACAAACAACAGATAAGGGTGCAAAAAGTGATTTAACTGCCTGGGCTAACTCAACTGGACATGAACTTGTACAGTCTAAAGAAGAAAACGATGTATTTACATTCTGGATTAAAAAAGGATAAATTTTTTAAAAGGGTGTAATACCCCCTATTGTATAAAAGGAGGAAAACAGATGTCTGAGACAAAAACAACAAATATTATTCTCTTTAGCGGAGAATACGATAAAGCAATGGCTGCTTATATCATTGCAAATGGTGCATCAGCATACGATCACGAGGTAACGATTTTTCATACGTTCTGGGGTCTAAATGCTCTAAGAAAAGAAAAAATGGTACCCGTAAAGAAAAATTTCATGGAAAAAATGTTCGGTAAAATGATGCCGCGCGGAGCAGATAAATTAGGGTTGTCCAATATGAACTTTGCGGGTATGGGACCGAAAATGATGAAAGGTGTCATGAGAAAGCATAATGCATTGCCGTTGCCAGATTTAATCGACATGGCTAAAGAGCAGGAAGTAAAACTGGTTGCATGTACAATGACAATGGATCTATTGGGGCTTCATAAAGATGAGATAATGGATGATATTGAATATGCAGGCGTAGCTGCTTACTTAGCGGATGCTGAAAACGGGAATGTAAACTTATTCATATAAATTTTTTTAAAGAAAAATATACCCTATGAGGTAATTGGAGGTTTCTGAATGAATATTGAAGTGAATGTTGTATTAGATGCAAAAGGATTAGCTTGTCCGATGCCAATCGTAAAAACAAAGAAAGCCATAAACAATCTTGAAGCAGGTCAGGTTATTGAGGTTCAGGCAACTGATAAAGGTTCCAAAGCGGATCTGCAAGCTTGGGCAGCAAGCGCCGGGCATGAATACCTTGGCACAATTGAAGAAGGGGATATTTTAATGCATTTCGTTCGTAAATCAAGCGGGGAAGAGCAGGTTGAACGAAAGTATGAAGGTGTAACGAATAATGAGGAATTGGAGACTATGCTTCGGGATGAAAATACGCTAGTGCTTGATGTCCGTGAAAAAGCAGAATATGCTTTCAAACACATTCCCGGAGCAGTGTCTATTCCCCTTGGGGAATTAGAAACGAAAGCTGACGAACTAACGAAAGATAAGAACATTTATGTTGTATGCCGTACTGGCACCCGCAGTGACATGGCTGCACAGTTATTAACTGCAAAAGGATTTACCAACGTGATAAACGTTGTCCCTGGGATGAGCGAATGGTCAGGCGACGTAGAATCGGACATTAAATAAAGATGAGTGCAAATTAACATGGGAGGTAGAAATAATGTCAGTTAAAGCTATGAGTCCTAAAGAAACAGCACAAAAAGTGATCAATAAAGAAGAGTTGTTTATCTTAGATGTACGTAACACGGATGCGTTTGAAGAGTGGAAAATTGACGGGAATTCTTTTGAATACCTGAACATTCCTTACTTCGATCTATTAGATGGAGTGGAAGAAATAGTAGAAAAGCTTCCAAGCGATAAGGATATCCTGGTTGTATGTGCGAAAGAAGGGTCATCTGTAATGGTGGCAGAAATGCTTTCAGACGCAGGGATAGATGCATCTTATTTAGAAGGCGGAATGAAGGCATGGAGTGAACATCTTGAGCCATTGAAAGTCGGTGACCTGACGGGAGGCGGTGAACTTTATCAATTCGTCCGTCTAGGTAAGGGTTGTCTTTCTTACATGGTTATTTCTGATGGTGAAGCAGCAATTATAGATGCAACGCGCATGGCTGATATCTTTATCGATTTTGCAGAAGCAAAGAATGCAATCATTACAAATATTTTTGATACGCATTTACACGCGGATCACATTTCAGGCGGTCGTAGAATTGCAGAAGAGACCAATGCAGCATATTGGTTACCACCTAAAGATGCTGAAGACGTTACTTTCGACTATGCAGCACTAGAAGATGGAAATAAAGTGGCGATCGGTAACTCAACAATCGATATCAATGCTTTATATTCTCCAGGTCACACCATCGGATCTACTTCTTTTGTGATCGATGAGAAATATTTATTATCAGGAGATATCCTGTTTGTAGACAGCATCGGAAGGCCAGACCTGGCCGGAAAAGCACAGGATTGGGTATCAGATTTAAGAGAAAGTCTATACAAACGCTATAAGAACTTATCTATGGACCTGATCGTTCTGCCTGCACACTTCATGATCATAGATGAATTAAATGAAGATGGTACTGTAGGAGATAAACTCGGTACGCTATATGCGAAAAACCACGGTCTCAATATTTCTGATGAAGGGGAATTCAGAAAATTAGTTTCTGAAAATCTTCCTCCTCAGCCAAATGCATATAAAGAAATTCGTGAGACAAATATGGGTAAACTCACTCCTGATGAAGAAAAACAGCGTGAAATGGAAATCGGACCTAATCGTTGTGCAGTTCGATAAACTGAGTTTCAATAAATGATGTAGAAATGGGGGCCAGTTGTATCTGGTTCCCATTAAACAGTAAAGGAGGAGCTGTACGATGGATTTGGCATTTATCATAACAATCTTTTTAGTTGGCTTTTTGGGTTCATACATTTCCGGAATGGTAGGGATCGGAGGCAGTATAATCAAGTATCCAATGCTTCTATATATTCCACCGTTCCTTGGAGTGGCGTCATTTTCCGCACATGAAGTATCTGGCATCAGTGCAGTCCAAGTATTCTTTGCAACACTCGGAGGGGTATGGGCCTATCGGAAAGGCGGATATTTAAACAAGACACTCATCGCCTATATGGGTGTGAGCATCTTGGTAGGAAGCTTTATCGGTGGATATGAATCAAGTTCAATGAGCGAGGATGGAATAAACCTTGTATATGGCGTTCTTGCATTAACAGCTGCAATCATGATGTTTATCCCGAAAAAAGGGATTGATGATATCAAGTTTGAGGATGTTACATTCAATAAATGGCTCGCGGCCGGATTGTCATTAATCGTCGGCGTTGGAGCAGGGATCGTTGGTGCTGCAGGAGCATTCCTATTAGTACCAATCATGCTTGTTGTGCTTAAAATCCCTACTAAAATGACTATAGCATCTTCTCTTGCTATTACTTTGATCTCTTCTATCGGTTCAACTGTAGGGAAGGTCACTACAGGTCAAGTAGATTATGCGCCTGCATTAATCATGGTCGTTGCAAGTTTAATTGCATCTCCGCTGGGTGCAGCATCAGGAAAGAAAATGAATACGAAATTACTGCAAACTATTCTGGCAGTATTAATCCTTGGCACAGCCCTTAAGATTTGGCTTGATATCCTATAAGAGTTTTCAACATACCCGTCTACGGTTTCGTTAATCCATTATCGAAGCTTTGGAGGGGTATTTTTTATTGGTTGAATTTCAAACAAAGACGGAGGAGGATTCTACCTGTTATTTACTTATAAAAACATGAAATGAAAAAGATTGAAACTTTTTTTCTTTATAAACGTCTATTACATTGTACAAAAAATAAGACCTGAGAAGGATGCTTATGGAAGAATAGCCTTGTACAATGGATAAAAGTTTATCTGTAATAGGATAAACTTTGACAGCAGTAAAAAAGGAGAATCAACATGAAAAAGATATTTAGTCTAGTTCTGATCAGTCTATTGCTAATTGGTTTAGCACATCCGGCAGCGGCGTCAGATAACAACAGTGATAAAAAAAGTATTAATGAAAAATTCGGAGTTCCGATAGTCGTTTATGGTGAAACACTCACCGCGGAGCAAAAGAAGAGCGTACAGGAACAACTTGGTCTTGACGAAAATGAAGATGTAGAAGAATTTACAGCAACAGGGGAAGACCTTGTGAAATATATCGAGGGAGAAAACAGAAATGCCAGAATGTTTTCTTCAGCAAAAATAACCAGGCAAGAAAAAGGCCAAGGGCTGAATGTGGAAATTGTCACTCCTGAAAAGATTACAGAAGTAACTGAATCAATGTATGCAAATGCCTTGCTTACGGCTGGGGTGGAAAATGCAAACGTAGAGGTTGCATCTCCTGTGAAGGTAAGCGGTCATTCAGCTTTGACTGGAATCTATAAAGCATATGATGTAAGTGGTGAAAAGCTGGATTCAGTACGTATGGAAGTAGCGAATGAAGAGTTGAATGTAGCTACCCAGCTTGCTGAGGATGCGGGTATCGACAAAGAAAAAGTTAGTGAACTTTTGACTGAAATCAAAAAGGAAATTTCAGAACAGGATCCTGCAACAAAAGAAGAAGTAGAAAAAATTGTAGAAGAAAAGCTTCAGAGCATGAACATCAAACTCAGTCCTGAAGATCGACAATTACTTGTTGATTTATTTGACAAGATCAGGTCACTCGATATCGACTTTGATAATGTTCAACAGCAGCTTCAGGATTTGACTGAAGACATACAATCAACCATCAAAGATATCGTGAATGATGAAGGCTTCGGTCAGAAGGTATCTGACTTCTTCACGGGATTATTGGATGCGATAGCCGATTTATTTAAGTCAATAAAGAACCTTTTTGCATAACTGTTTAATGAGTCCAGATTATTCTGGACTTCTTTTTTTCTCCAATTTTCAGGATAAACCAATAACTTATTGGCACTGGTCAAAAGCCCTTCCGGATTCGAGTTTTGATAATAGGCTAATAAAGAGGAGTGGCAGCTATGAATTGTAAACATTATTTATATAGAAAAAACCTTTATCAAAACCAAGGATTCCCAGCTGTAAATCAGCCATACCAAGGAGGATATCCTCAATATGGCCCCGCAGGAAGACCTCCTGGATACGGTTTCGGATTTCAGGGATACCCTCCGCCGATACAAGGTCCTGGCACTGGTTTCGGATATGGGTATGGTTTAAACCCGTTAAGCGCTGGATTGATTGGACTCGGATTAGGGTTTATAGGAGGGCAGATTGTAGGCGGGGGCCCATTTAATGGATTCGGAAAGAGATATATGTATTTCTATTGAACAAAACTCCCGTGTTACTCAGTATAAAAAAAGCTGATTCAATAAAAATGAATCAGCATTTTTTTATACTGAGTTGAAATCAAATACACATCAAAAAAATAAAGCAGGGGCTGTTACCACCTGCTGCTTTAACCTCATTAATTCTGCTTCTTTTCATTATAATATTGGACTGAAGTCATTGCACCTTCACTGACCATTGAATTATCCTCGATATTCTCCGGGTCGGGATTACCGCCTTTCTCTACAGGCAGGTCTTCAACTTTCCTTTTTTTGATCTTCGTCATTATTCCTTCCTTCATATTGTGCAGATGGTTTCTGTTTTCTTTAGAAGACAATAACCAGCCTAAAGACCCTGCTGTAACAGTAGCTCCAACTAATAAGGTTTTATTTACTTTCATATACTCTCCTCCTAGAAAATGAATCTTAATTTGCTTCTTAGTTGTTTTTGTTATTCCCTTGATGCATTTCTTTAAACATTTTAATCGAACCGTTGTTTACTGCCTTATAAATGCAACAACACTTGTATAAAGAGATTATTCATAGCCCTGCTAATAATTGGCATAATAACAGTACGTTTAACTTCAGGAAGGTGAATTGAATGAGAAAGTTAGCTGGAAAACCATTTACACCCATCTTGTATATGTGCATGGCGATTATGACAGTTATATTTGTTTGCGTTTCTTATTTTCAAACCAATGTACTCATTAAATCAATAAAAAAGTACAGTCCTTATAACTAAGGTCTATTAGTTGCAAAGTGGAATGATTGTAAGGACAATGGAAGAAAGGGAGGGATGTAATGATGAAACTCAAAGGCAAAAAGATCATTCAGCTGGTCAGTGGGGACTTTGAAGACCTGGAACTGTGGTATCCGGTGCTTCGCTTGAGGGAAGAAGGTGCGGAAGTACATATCGTCGGAGAAAAGGCGGACGAAGAGTATATCGGAAAATATGGAGTGCCGATTGTATCCGACATGTCATTTAGTGAGGTCGATCCAAAAAGGTATGATGCCATATTAGTACCCGGAGGATGGTCTCCAGATAAACTAAGGAGATTTCCTGAAGTGGTTAAAATGGTTCAAGATATGAATTCATATGCCAAACCAATCGGCCAAATCTGTCATGCAGGATGGGTATTGATTTCAGCAAAAATCCTGAATGGAATCAAAGTCACCAGTACCCCGGGCATTAAAGATGATATGGAAAATGCCGGTGCTGTTTGGGTTAATGAACCTGTTGTGGTGGATGGTCACATCATCTCGAGCCGCAGACCGCCGGACTTACCCAACTATATGAGAGAGTTTATCGACGTCATGTCCAGATAGATATTCAGGACCGGAAATAAATAGCCCATCCAGAAAAGGCAATTATTTCGGTCCTTATTTTGTTACTTTTTATTAGTTGGTCTTATGTCTTGATCCTCCACCCGTGCAAAAAAGGTCTGTTTAATGGATTGATGAGTGGTGATGGCGGCTCCAGTACAAATGAACCCATTCGCTATCCCGTTAAAATCGAAGCCTAAACGCCATCCGCTCGCCGCAACTCCAACGGCTAACAATATCCAGATAATTAACCAATCAGGAATATGAGGTGTCTTTTTCAATGCAAAACCCAATACCCACAGTACAGGAACAAGAACCGTCAATTGATTATGAATCGTAACATCATTCAAAAGCTCTGTCATGAAATGAATCCCCCTTTGAATATGGCTATCACTATTCTATTCTGTAAGAACTTACATTCATGACTGTTGTTCAATCTTATTCGAGATTCAGGACAAAAGTCAGACCTTGCGCACAGACTTGCTTGCGGGTATTATCTTAGAAGTGACAATGAAAACACACAGTGATAAAATATGTATGAATATATGATTAGGAGTTGTTAATAATGGCTAAAAAAGGATACATACAATTTCAAACAGGGGAAAAGATTGAATTTGATTTATTCCCGAATGAAGCACCGGCAACAGTTGAAAACTTTGAGAAATTAGCAAAAGAAGGTTTTTATGATGGATTGACGTTCCACCGTGTAATTCCTGGATTTGTCAGTCAAGGCGGATGCCCAGATGGGAACGGCATGGGTGGACCAGGCTACACGATCAAATGTGAAACGGAAGGAAACCCTCACAAGCATGAGGAAGGTTCCCTTTCAATGGCACACGCAGGTAAAGATACAGGAGGAAGCCAATTCTTCATCGTTCATGACCCACAGCCTCATTTAAACGGTGTTCATACTGTTTTCGGTAAAGTGACTTCAGGAATCGATACCGTGAAGTCGATGAAAAATGGCGATGTAATGGAGAAAGTGGAAGTTTTCGACGAATAATCATCCATGATAAGATGATTTAACAGTTGAAACTTCGACCAATATCATATAATATATAAACTATAAGCTGCGTTGTACGTAATCATAACGAAGTTTTAACCTTTAAACTGTAACAGGGAGTTTTATATCGAAGCCGGAATGTCATGCCTCCACGATAGAGGACGACAGGAAGTCTTCTGCAAACACCCACTTTGAGGAGTGGTGGTTTAAAACTTTCTTATCCAACATTACGGCAAATGTGGCTCCAATTTCACAAGATAAGCCAGTTCTCATACGGGGACTGGCTTTTTACTATGTTGCGAAGAATTAAAAAAAGCCTCAATGAATCCTGTGTCATTACAGAAATTCACTGAAGCATGATGTCTTGACTAAAACGAGGCCCCTCCCGTCCGTACAGTGGTTAAGTGTCCCGCAACAAGCGAATGTTCGGGAGAGGCATTATCAGTATACTACTTATTACTGGCAAGAGTAAAGGGAGCACCTCTCTGGTTATTCTTGATAAATCATGTAGAATAGAGAATTATATTAACATGCACTGGAGTGACTCCTGTGAAAAAGAAACAGCTTAAACTAAGCACCATCATCATTCTCTTCGTATGCATCATTGTCCTGGTTTCCCTTGTGATAACCGATTTGCTTATTTCAAGGACGATCAACGATAATATTGAAGCTTCGATTGAAGAAAAGGCAAAGGTCGTTTCACGCACGGTTTCCCATTCAACAATCGTAAAGAATGGTTTAGAAAATAAAGACGATACAAATAAAATACAAGAATATACACTTGATATCCAAAAATCAGCTGAAGTTTTATTCGTCGTTGTGATGGATATGGAGGGAATACGTAAATCCCATCCTGATCCTGAACGGATCGGCAAACACTTTGTCGGCGGGGATGAGAAGGACGTACTACAAGGTATGGAAAGTATGTCTATTTCAAAAGGGACCCTGGGAAAGTCAGTCAGAGCCTTTTCTCCAGTTTATAATGAAAATAATCAGCAAATTGGAGCCGTTGCTGTCGGAATTTCCCTGAATCGTGTGGAGGAAGCCTTAAAGCAAAGTCACCGCAATATTTTGGTGGGATCTGTCATTGGGATCATTGTCGGAATCATCGGAGCGGTCATTATTGCAAGATACATAAAAAAGATATTATTTGGATTAGAGCCAATCACGATTGCCAAGATATTAGAAGAACGAAATACCATGCTTCAATCAGTCCATGAAGGAGTCGTGGCTGTTAATAGGGATACGTCCATCTCATTGGTAAATAAGTCTGCACTGAAGATTTTCAGTGAAGCGGGATTAAATTCCGATCCAATTGGATTGCCTATCAAAGAATACATGCCTCAGACCGGGCTTGAGCGAGTCATGGAGACAGGGGAACCTGAACTGGATGAAGAGCAAACGATCAATGGAGTATCTATTCTGGTAAACCGTGTTCCTTTAATTGTGAACAAAGAAGTGGTTGGTGCGATTTCTACCTTCAGGGACAAGACGGAAGTGAATCTTTTAGCTGAGGAGTTGACTGGGGCAAAGTCTTATGCAGAAGCGCTGCGTGCGCAGTCACATGAATTCATGAATAAGATGCATGTGATTCTTGGATTAATGAAGATGAAAGAGTATATAAGATTAAATCGTTATATAAATGAGCTTGTTTCTTTCCAAGTCGATGAAGTGAGCACCGTTACTTCTAAAATCAAGGATCCTGCCCTGGCCGGTTTTATTATGGGGAAACTGAGCTATGCAAGGGAAAAGGGTATCGCCTTATTCATAGAATGTCACGACTTTATCCCGGAACCAAGGGACCCCGCCATTACTCATGAGTTGATCACTGTGATTGGAAACCTATTGGACAACAGCATCGAAGCCACAACCGACTGTAAAGATAAAGAGGTGCTGATGGAATTATTCTATCAGGATGGCCGGTTTGAACTGATACTCACTGACACGGGAAAAGGCATCTCCGAAGACATTATCCAGGATATTTTCCTTAAAGGATATTCTTTAAAGGGAGAAGGAAGAGGCTACGGTCTCTTCCTGGTAAAAAAAAGTTTGGAAAAACTGAATGGTAACCTTCACGTAGAATCAAAGAAAGGTTCAGGTACGACAGTATATGTTCAAACTGCATACGAGGAGGGGGATAAGAATGATTAACGTGTTGATTGTGGAAGACGATCCCATGGTAGCGAAGTTTAATCAAACCTACTTAGAGGGGATAAAAGGGTTTTATTTAATAGGAATATCGAATTCGATCGAACATGCGAAGAAGAAATTAAAGGAGTACAAGATCGATCTGATTCTATTGGATGTTTATATGCCCGGAAATCAAACCGGTATGGATTTATTGAAGCAGATACGGGATGAACAGCGTAAAACAGACGTGATTCTCATCACCGCTGCATCCGAAGTGAATAACATTCAAAACGCTCTTCGTATGGGAGCGGTTGACTACTTGATTAAACCTTTCGAATTTGAACGATTTAAAAAAGCTTTAATTTCTTATCGGGAAAATAATCGGATGCTTCAAAAGCAAACAACCATCGATCATAATGAACTGGATCTGCTTTTATTGAAAGATGTACAAGAGTCTGAAACAAAAACGCCTTTACCAAAAGGGTTGACGACCAGCACGTTATCAGTCATTTACGAAGAAACATTAAAGTTTGAGGATGAGTCATTCTCAACAGATGATATTGCCGAGGTTTCGACCATTTCACGGGTATCAATAAGGAAATATCTTACTTTTTTAAAAGATATTGGGGTTGTTGATGAAACCTTGGTTTATGGAATCGGCAGGCCGGTCTATCAGTATTCCTTCAATAAATTGAACCTCTCCCGTATCAATCATTATTTGTAAGCAGTCCATTCGACTGCTTTTTTTAATTTCAAAAGTTAAACAATAATTTCATAATCTTTGAAATTGTAAAACGTTTTCATATGATGATTACATTGTAAGCGATTACTTTGGGGAGAAGGGGATGAACAAGATGGGACAAGCAACATCAACAATTGCATATAAGAATGAGAAAGCACAAGAGAGGACTGCATTTACAGAAGGTCGATCGATTCAAATATTCAATATGCCGATACTGTGGTTTCTGATCTTCACGGGCGTTACCCTCATAAGCTTGTATACAGGAAATCTTCCAGGAGGAATGATCGGGAGTCTGCTTGTCATGATGGTACTCGGTGAATTATTTGGCTGGGCAGGCGACCGGACACCTATCGTGAAAACATTCTTAGGCGGAGGGGCAATCATTGCGATTTTCGGATCTGCATTTATGGTCTACGCGGGTTTACTTCCTGAAGCAACGGTCACGTCAATGACAGACTTTATGAAATCAGGCGGATTCTTGAATTTTTATATTGCTGCCTTAATCACAGGAAGTATATTGGGAATGAATTCGAAAGTCCTTGTTAAAGTGGGACTGCGATATTTCCTTCCGATATTTGGAGCGGTTGCAGGCGCCATCATTATCGCCGGAATACTGGGGTCCCTTGTAGGTTTTACGCTCCAAGAGGCCATTCTTGTCATAACGATGCCGATTATGGGCGGAGGAATGGGAGCTGGTGCGGTTCCGATGAGTCAAATCTATTCTGAAATGATGGGAAATGATCCGAGCTACTATATTTCGATGCTTGTACCGGCTCTTGCATTAGGGAATGTTTTTGCGATCATTTTAGCATCCGTGCTCGATATGATCGGAAGGAAAGTCCCTTCCTTGACCGGAAATGGCCAGCTCATGAAAGGCTTCACCTATGAAAAAACGAAACAAAAATACAATATCGAAAAGATGGGGGTAGGACTTATAGCTGCCCTTACATTCTTCACAGTTGGAACATTGCTGGGGTCGGTTCTTCCGCTCCATCCATATGCTATCATGATCATTCTCGTGGCAGCAGCCAAGGTTTCTAATATCATTCCATCAAATGTAGTAGAAGGGGCGAGTCAGTGGTATCAATTTGTAGCAAGTAACTGGACATTCGCCCTATTATTTGGAATCGGTGTCGCTTATACTGACTTAAATACGGTTCTTGAAGCGTTGACTCTTCAGTATATATTAACTGTGTTCGGAGTGGTCGTAGGGGCGATCATCGGAGCGGCGATTCTGGGCAAGCTTGTTGGTTTTTATCCGATTGAAGCAGCGATTACAGCAGGATTATGTATGGCTAATATGGGAGGGACTGGAGATGTTGCTGTCTTATCAGCATCAAAGCGAATGGAGCTTATGCCATTCGCACAAATTTCTTCACGGTTAGGCGGTGCCTTGATCTTGCTGCTAGCAGGATTGATTATACCACTCTTGTAATTGTGATACACTAAGGCTTGACTCTAGTAGTCAAGCCTATCTTTTATTCTATTGGATTGTGGTGAAATAAATGGACGTCATATTAATTGTACTGCCTGCATTATTAGTCTTTGCCGTTGGTTATATAGGCCAAAAGAAATTGGGCTTCGAAATCAATTCGATATCGAAGATGGCCATCTATTTAATGTATCCTTTTCTCGCATTTAAGACATTTTACGAGAATGACCTGAACATGGATTATTTTTATATTTTTCTCTTTTGTGCAGCCCTCTGTGTAATACTAATCATTTTGATTAAGATAGTGGCGGGCCTCAGACATTATTCAAAAGCTAAAGAGTCAGCCATGATCCTTTCCGGGGTCTTTATGAATAGCGGTAACTACGGGGTGCCTGTGATCCTGTTCGCGTTCGGTGAACTTGGTTTTCGCTATGCGGTCATTATGATGGTGATTCAGTCGTTCCTTATGAATACCATCGGGCTATATTATGCTGTGAGCGGCAGTGACAAAACAAGGGATCCCAATGAAATCTGGATGAAAATTGTCAAGATGCCGATACTTCACGGTGCATTCCTTGGACTGGGATTTCAGTTGCTTCAACTGGATGTACCATTGTTCATGAATCAAACCATTGATTTGATATCACAGGCAACGATTCCAGTGATCATGGTGGTACTCGGTATGCAGCTTGCTACGCTTGGAGGGAAAAAGGTAGAAAGAAGCGCATTATCTTTTATCGTCGTCATGAGGATGGTGGCTTCACCTCTCATTGCTCTAGTCGTAGTCTCATTTCTTCCGATATCGCCTATGCTTGGTTCGATTCTCATCATTTTGGCAAGCATGCCCACTGCTGCTAATACAACAATGTTTTCCCTTCAATTCAATACGGAACCTGATTTAGTATCTGCCAGTACACTTATCACTACATTAATGAGTATCATAACGGTCCCGATAATGTTGGCCATTGTGTCCTGATGGGAAGCACAGGTATCCAAAGCTGGACGGTTTCTTTGAGGAAGAACCGTCTAAATGGGTCAAAATCAGGTCACGCCAGCCCCTTTCGTAATTTCCTGAGAGAACACGCGATTTAATTGTTGATTCCTTGCTCCATGCTTGATGATTTCCACATTTACATAGCAGGGTCAAACTGATTATCACGATAGTTCTTATTCTTACTGCCATTTTATCTTCTAAATATATGATATTCATAACTACTTCTTCATTATCATGGATGCTAAGATGTCAGTGATATTTGTTTGATATAGGAGGGTTAATATGTATGGTTCAACAGACCGATCAATGCCTCAAAGGTTTCTCATATTGATTTTGGAGTGTATTTTTCTGCTTATCGCCTTTTGGTTTCTGTTCATGGAAGGCAATCAATTCTTTCATCTTCCTAAGGGGGATGTGACCAGAAATATCGTATTATTCGCTTTTAGTATCATTACCTTCTTTCGGATGAACTACATGGTGTTTTTTCTATTGAGAAGGGGGATTACCTGGGGAGAGGCTTTGAATGTGCCATTTGCTTTTGCTCTTTATTTCATTGGGTTTTCTATTTTGGGCGGAATTGTAGATAAACCGATAGATTCGATCGACTCTTTTGCTATATTTATATTTCTGGCTGGTTCCGGGATCAATTCCTTATCAGAAATTTTAAGGGATGTCTGGAAACAAGATAAGAGGAACAAGGGAAAGCTTTATACCGGGGGTTTGTTCAAATATGCCGTCCATATCAATTATTTCGGTGATCTGGTATGGGTGAGCGGCTTTGCTTTATTGACTAGAAATGGCTGGTCAATAATAATACCAATTGCTTTGTTCTGCCTATTTGTTTTTTATAATATTCCGGTTCACGACCGATATATGCGGGGGAAATATGGGGAACCGTTTCGCCAATATGAAAGAGGGACTAAGAAACTTATCCCTTTTATTTATTGAGTTATTACGAAGGGAACGCTTGGTAAATGGAAGACTGTAGCGGTGCAGCTGCTTTTGAGAAGAGTAATAGAGGTGTATTTCTGATGGTAGAAAGATAGATGGAGGAATATTTCATCCCCCAAATTCTGCCTTCAAATTACTAACGAAGAGTTCAAGTCACTACATGCATGATCACGGATGAATGAATACAGGTGTACCAATCGGGATTGTCCGAGCCAATTCTTCTACATCTTTATTTTGCATCCTGATGCATCCTTTCGAAACGGCTTTCCCGATTGAACTCGGGTCATTGGTTCCGTGAATGCCATAATGCTCTTTTGATAAACTCATCCACATGGTGCCGAATGGTCCGCCTGGGTTCGGCGCCTTATTAATGATGATGTAGTTACCTACCGGTGTGCCCGTCAGTATTTTACCGACCGCAATCGGATACTGCTTTTGCAGTGTGCCATTCTTCCTGAGCAGCTTTAACGTCCGGTTATTTACAGACACGTCAATTTTATATGGTAGGGTATCAGGTGAGGGGAAACCGGGTATGACGATTGGCTGGCCGGGGTAGATGATATTGGGATTAATGGCCGGGTTTGCCCGAATAATGGTTTGAAGCGGGATGCGATAGTCCCTTGAGATCTGGGTTAGTGTTTCACCGCGTTTTACAATGTGATTCACATGATCCACCACCTTTGAAGAATTTGACCTTATAGGATATGTTTGTGCATGGATTTTGATTTATGATTCAATATATGACTTCAGGCTGAACTATCGTTCTCTGATTCATGGTGAGGGAGTATATCATTTCCCTGCAGAACTCATCACCTTCATAAAATCCTTCAAAAACATCTCATAGTCAACCTCCAGATAGATATTACTATTTTTTTCTGAAGGCGTTGAGCTGACCCTGAAATCGGCAATGGAAGTGCCTTTTCCTTCTCCCGAGGTCAAAACTTCTACTTCCCTTCTGATCGTACGGCCCATGTCGGGGTTCACCATTAGGGAGAGGGTCACTACGTCATGCAACGGGGCTCCTTCGATGCCGGGAACAAGCTTTTTATAAGCGTCGATATAGTATTTCATGACTTCATCCATGATCTGCACAAGCGGGTGGTTGGTCATTTCAAGAATGGCCAGAATATGTTCCATTGTCACGATGGCTTTGTTGGAAACATTAAGCGGTACGATATAAAGGTTGTCAAAGTTCGTCATGACCAAATGGGAAGCAGTGGGGTCGCCGTAAAAATTGGCTTCCGCTGAAGGGGTCACATTCCCCGGTACCATAAATGCGCCGCCCATAATATAAAATTCCTGTACGGCATCCGTAAGGTTTTCCCCCAGGAGAAATAGGGATGCAAGGGATGTGTTCCGTCCTACATCCACTATTGTAACATCCTTATTATTTTCGATAATGTCATAGATCTTTGAGAAGTTGGTGAGTTCGAACGAAAGATCTTCGGGCGGGCGGATGGGACCAAGTCCCTCCTGTCCGTGGATTTCAGGATAAAACTTGGGGATCTCGCCAGATAATGGTGCGTTGGTTCCTCCGATTATGTGGACGTCGGTTCTGTCCGCCAGTTCCAGTAAATAAGCGATATTTTCAGTAGCTTGTTCTTTATCGACATTGCCATAGCTCGATACGATGGCAAGGACTTCTATTTCAGGATTAAGGAGGGCATACATGATGGCAATCGAATCATCAATGCCCGGGTCGGCAAACAAAATAATTTTCTTCATTGTGCATTCTCCTCACATTGTATTTAGAGGTCTTTCTATAAGGTATCGAGGAGAGATGGAGATTATTCCTTTCCTGAATCAGGAAAAACCCTATCAGGATCACGCAGAAAGGGATGGCACTCCTGCTGTATAAAGCAAGGATACCATCCCTTATTGTATTTTTTACAAAATGTCTATCTATTAAATTGCCAACTGGCTTCGTTTACCTGATACTTTCTAATACCGCTGCTTTGTATTGCGAATGAGTATTAATTCATCTGTCAATCGCTGGAATTCTTCTTTGTTCCGATTACGTAATGAGATGTCAATTTGTTGTGTAATTTGCTCTTTACGAAATGTCATCAGAGCCTCGTCCAGTACCATTTCTGCCAGTAAAGAGTCTATGCTGTTGGTTTCAGGCTGCGGGGAATGAAGCAAATGTTTTTTCATGATAATTCAACTCCTTGACCTTTTTTCTATTATACTAACTACTGTCTAAATATTCAAACATTTTTCAAAAATATTAAACAAAAGTAGGAGAGTTCATTTGCCTGTAATGCCTTGCGGGGTCTAATCAATCACCATAATAGCATTTGACAACTCAGGTCATCTAGTTTAAACTATTTTTAATTTTCCAATATAAGGCTGTGAAGAGAGAAGTAATTTTGATGCATTATTTCCAGAGAGCTCCAGTTGCTGAAAAGGAGTAATAATGATCTTAACGAAAAAAGGCTTGGAGCTTCGCACGGATCTAAGATATTACTTAGTGATACTGCGACGGTTTCTCCCGTTAAAGAGATAGGGTATATTCAAAGTTAAATAAAATGCCGTACCCGAAGAGGTTGATATGGCGACATGTCAATAAACTGAGGTGGTACCGCGGAGCTATAAACTCTCGTCCTCAAGATGAATAATCTTGGGGGTGAGGGTTTTTTTGTTGATTAAGAATAATTCCAAAGGCGGAAAACCTTATTAATATTGGAGGAAAAATCATGAATCATGAACAATCAGTAGGTAGAATTGAGAAATTAGTATCGTTAAAGTCACAGGGGGTTCCAGTATTTCCTGATAGATTTTCCACAAATTATGAACTTAGTGAAGCTTCACGGCTAGAAAACGGAACTTCTGCTGTAAGAGTTGCAGGAAGAATAATGAGTATCAGGAACTTTAAAAAACTAACCTTTATAACTATTTCAAACATTCAGGGCAGCTTACAACTTCTTTTAAAAAAAGAAGAGATTGGTGAGTTACTATTTAAGCGATTTCTAGAATTGTTTGATATAGGTGATTTTATTGGTGTAGAAGGCCGGATGTACACGACGAAGACGGACGAAAAAACCTTACGTATTGAAAGTTATGATTTCCTTGGGAAAGCTTTGAGAAGCCTTCCGGAAAAGTGGCACGGCTTAAACAATATCGATGTTCGATATCGACAGCGTTACTTGGATCTGATGATGACAAAAGACACACAAAGCCGATTACTCACCAGGAGTAAAATGGTACGTGCGATCCGCAGGTTTTTTGAGGATGAAGAATTCCTTGAAGTAGAAACACCGGTATTGCAACATACCTCTTCTGGTGCATTAGCGAAACCTTTCATGACTTATCATCATTCTTTAGATACGGAGTTGAATTTACGAATTGCACCCGAGACTTACTTGAAAAGGTTAATCGTAGGCGGTTTTACCAAAGTGTTTGAATTTGCAAAGTGTTTTAGGAATGAAGGGGTCAGTCCTCAACATTTACAAGAATTTACTATGGTCGAAGGTTATGCAGCCTACTGGAATTATGAAGATACAATGAAACTAATGCGGAATATGGTTTTATTCATTCTGGATCGAGCATTCAATGCAACGACTATCACAATCCAAGGGAGCACAATTGACTTTTCACTTGAATGGGACGTCATTTCCTTCAGGGATTTAATCATGCGAGAAACAGGGATTGATATTGACCTCTATCCTGTTGTTGCAGAATTACATCAAGAAACGAAAAGGAGAAAAATTGAATTAGATCATCCTGACATTGAAACCTTGGGCAGGGGTAACTACATTGATTATCTTTATAAGAAAACGTGCCGGCCAAAACTGGTTAAACCAACATTTTTAATCCAGCATCCTATCGATTTATCACCTCTCGCTAGAGCAAATGATGCTAACACAGCACTAACTGACCGGTTCCAACTTGTCGTGAATGGTGCTGAAATCATAAACGCATATTCTGAGTTGGTCGACCCGATTGAACAAAGAAAAAGGCTCAAGGCTCAAGCCTTTTTGAAAAGTAATGGGGATTTGGAAGCTATGGAGATGGACGAAGATTATTTAACAGCTATGGAGTATGGAATGCCGCCTATTTCTGGTTGGGGATTTGGAATTGAACGATTATTAATGGTTCTGACGGATAGTGATACGATCAAAGATTGTGTATTATTTCCATTAACGAGAAAAAGGAATGAGGACAATAAATCATAACATATAGTTGAAAGGAGATGATAATAAGGAGGTATTGCATGGCTAATCCGATTGTTGAACGATCATTGGACGAAATACATTTCTGGTCAAGGATTATGAAAGAGCATGCTTTATTTTTGAGTTTGGGTTTTACTTATGAACAGTCACAATTGATAGAAGAGGCCCGGCAGTATATCTCAATGTTTGAGAGAATCGAAGAAAAGCTGACTGGATTTTCAGTAAACTCAGATCTGCACCAAGTTCAGGCATTTAATAGTGAGGTTTATCAAGCTGCAGCGGCAATATGGAGTTACAAACGGAAGGTATTGCGGTTAACTCTTAATTGCCAAATCAGAACCAACAATTTCCCATTATTAGTGGATCATATTAGCAGAGAAGCGGCATACTTCGCCAATCGGTTAAAAGAACTCAATGAAGGCAAGCTGGTACCGGAACCAGATACCGTGATTGAAGAGAATGTATTCTTTTTAAAGATAATGGCAGACCATGCAAAGTTTATAGGTCACCTATTAGATCCGTCAGAAAGAAAACTGGTAGAACAAGCAAGGGAATTCAGCCATGATTTCGATCAGTTGGTGTTTCAGGCACTTGATTTAAGTTCTATGCGCCCCCAATCTGAAACCAAACCGATCCTAAGTCAGTTTTTAAACCAGAATAGAGTTTCAGTTGCCTCCTTAAGGGACTTCAAGAAAACAGCAAGGGAATTAATTGAAGCATGCCGTATAAAGAGTAATATTCATCCTCTTTTAGCAGATCATACATTTAGAGAAGCTGAAAGATTCATAGAAATAATTGATTTGTTTGAGGTTAGTTTGGAAAATAAGTGATTGTAAACTTGAATAAGTGTCCTGTGGTCATGTTTTTTAAAACGGGTAAAGATGTTCTCAATGGTGAAGGTGAGCCTGTCCCGCACGATGCAATTTGAATAACAGAGTGGATGGCAGGCCAGAGGAGGAAACCATTAAACATCTTACCCCTTTCCCTGAAAAATTTATGAAGGTACTTTTTCTAGTAGGATTATATCTGCATGTTGAAGAATAAGTAACCACAACATTTATTTTTCGCAACTCGTTATCCCTGATGTATCTGGCATTAGATATATCCAATATGTAGTTGTATAGAATAGTGTTTGAACCCAATAAGTAAGAAAGTGAGCTGTTAAAAAATGAACAATCTAACTAAAATCCACATTCAAAAACAGGCAAATGAAATCTTTGAGGCATTTGTTGATCCGTTGAAAATCGGAAACTTCTGGTTTTCTTCAAGTTCTGAAAGGTGGGAAGAAGGGAAAACGATCACACTAAAATACGAGGAATATAATGCGCAGGGAGATATACATATCAAAGAAATCCATAAGAATGAAAAAGTGAATGGGCAGGCAGTCGTCTGGTGACAATTAATTTTTATCCTGCAGAAAAGGGAGGCACGATCGTAGAAGTGAACGAGGAAGGATTTAATGGGGATGATGAGTATCTGATCGATCAATTATTGGACAACAAAGAAGGCTGGGTATATATGTTGACTTGTTTAAAAGGCTATATGGAATTTGGAGTGAACCTTCGTGCTGCATTAGTTAAGTGACAACCGAATTAATATTCGCTTAAACCGTATATTTCCTTTAAAATAGATAGTAAAGAAAGGATGGTTGAAATGAAAGAAACAGTTCAGGTTGATCGTACGCTAACAAAGAAAGAGAGAGCAGTGTCGTTTCTTCAACTAGCAGCATCAGGGAGCGTTCGGGAAGCCTTCCAAAGTCACGCCGGTCCTGACTTTTTTCATCATAATCCCTATTTTCGCGGAGATGCAGAGTCACTTTTGGCGGCGATGGAAGAGAACGCTGCTGCAAACCCGGACAAGACTTTTGAAGTGAAACGGGCGATCGAAGAGGGAGATACCGTTGCAGTTCATTCACATGTGAAGCAGAATCCAGATGATCTTGGAGCGGTTGTCATTCATATTTTCCGATTTGAAAATGACAGGATTGCTGAACTTTGGGATGTAGGTCAACCGGTCCCGGAGAACTCGCTGAATGAACATGGTATATTTTAGTTTTATATGAAGTGTCTTCCCCTCAATGGGTTGGATAGGAACGGGTCTTTTGCTTGCCTATGACAAGTGGGAGATCCGTTCTTTTTTGTATGCCTGAACTTATACAAACCTTCTCCCTCAAAAGTTGTAGAAAACCTTTGACCAATAGAATGAAGAGATCCACTTCCATATTGGATAATATAAAAAATATAGCCAGTGAGCGGATTGATTAGCACAGGCACACTGAAAATAACTATTATTGTTCATGACTATAATTAATTCAGTTTTTAGTGAATATTTTCATTTATTGGTATAAAATTGAATCTTGTGAGGGGGATCAACATGAATTTATTAAAGACTACTATAAACCATTTTAAACCGTACTGGAGAATGCTGCTTGTTGCACTTGTCTTTTCCGTTATAGGCGGTCTTTTTACAGTTGTGCCATCCATTCTTGTAAAGCGGCTGGTTGATGATGTAATCGTTGGAGGAGACTTGAATTTTCTGTTCTGGGTGGTCGGGGGGATCCTTGGTGCATACCTCGGGAAATCCCTGTTTGAGACGATGCAGGAATATGTGCAGGTGAAAATCGGGCTGGATGTGATTACGGATATGCAGATTCGTGCGTTCAGCAGGCTGCACCGGACGCCAATGTCGTTTTTTTCGAAGACACCGAGGGGGGATATGTTATTCCGTCTGACGCATGATGTCGAGTCGATTCAGAACTTGAATAATACGGTTGTGCCGCGTATCCTGCAGCAAGTCGTTGGAGCGGCTGCCGCGTTCTCTACTGTAATTGTATTATTCTGGCCGGCGGCGGTCGTGATGTTTGCGGTGTTTGCCATCTATATCGTCCCGTCCTTTACGCTCGGTAAAAAGATGCGGAAGATGAGTGCGGTCCAGCGCGAGATGAGTGCAGATATGTATCAGCACCTCCAGGAAAGTATAGAGAGCGTCCGTTTAGTGAGGACCTATCAAACTCAGGATCAAGAATTGAGAACCCAGGAAAAGAAGTTGACGGGTTGGAAAACGTTCTCGATCCGTGCGGCATTGATCGGCAAGGTCAATTGGCGCCTTGGAAACTTATTCAATATTGCTGCTCCCGGTGTCGTGATGCTGATTGGCGGAATGGCCATCTGGGACGGGAAGATCACAATCGGTACGCTCGTTGCATGTCTTAGTTTCATTCCCATCATGTTCCTGCCCGTCCGTTCGATGGCAGAGCATGCTTTGACGATTCAGCAGGCGATTCCTGCGCTGCAGCGAATCTATGAATATTTTGATCTGCCTGAGGAACATGATCTTAAGCTTCCTTCTATTGATGAAGTAAATGGGAAAATCCAACTTGAGAATCTCTGGTTTGCTTATCCGGGAACTGATAAGCAGATTCTGAAAGGTGTTTCCTTATCTCTTAAAGAGGGTGACCACATCGGGATCGTAGGTACGAGCGGAGGCGGTAAAAGCACGCTCGTCCAGCTTTTACTCGGATTGTATGAACCTCAGCAAGGTTCAGTTCTAATCGATGATAAGAATCTATTTGAATATAATCGAAACAGCTTTAGAAAGCAGGTCGGCGTTGTATCCCAGGAAACGTTTCTATTAAACAGCACTCTGCGCCTAAACCTCTTATATGGAAAATCTGATGCGACGATTGATGAACTGGACCGGGCTGTGGATGCGGCTGGGTTAAAGGAATTGATCAATTCACTTGAAGAAGGGTATGAAACGATTGTCGGCGAGAGGGGCTTGAAGCTTTCTGGAGGGCAAAGGCAGCGGGTGGCACTTGCCCGCGCGATCCTAAGACAGCCATCAGTATTGATTTTTGATGAAGCGACCTCATCACTGGATGGTGAAACGGAAGAACGGGTGCAGGCGTCCCTTGAACAAATGATTCCCGGCAGGACGACGATCACGATCGCGCACCGGCTAGTGACGGTCAGAAACGCAGATTTGATTATCCTTCTTGATCAGGGAACAGTGGCTGAAAAAGGAACACATGAGGAACTGCTCCTACAGAGAGGGAAGTACTATGAACTATATAAAGCACAATACAGCGAGCTAGAAAAGGAGATGATCGGATGAATGTGAATGCGGTCTCCAAACAGAACAATCGTGACGGCAGAAGGGTACTTTCCTTTTTGCGACCATATAAAAAATGGGTAATCGCAGACTCGATCGTCATCGCCATCAGCCAGGTGTTTTCTGCGCTGATCCCGACGCTCGCTCTTAGCTGGCTTGTTGATACGATCATACCCAATGAAAATTATAACTGGCTATGGGGATTAATGTGGCTCTTGATTCTATCTGCCGTACTTGATCTGGTCATGATGGTCATCGATGAATATTTCTGTCATCAGACAGCGAAGACCGTGACCAATTGGCAGAAGCTGCGTCTTTTCCGTCACCTCCAGATTCTGCCGTATTCGTTTTACCATAACAATTCCACAGGGGAAATGCTTGCGAGGGTGTCTGATGATCCGGATACACTCCACAACTTCCTTGCCTGGGAAGGATCTACCTTCATGGCTAGTGTGCAAGGTGTATTCATTTACAGCCTGGTACTCCTGTGGATCCATCCGTATCTGATGATTACCAGCGTTGTTCTCGGTGTGTTATTTTACTGGACTTCTAATTATGTAGGAGCACGAACGAGGTCTGCTTCAGCAGATGCCAGAAAAGAAGCATCGAGATATCTAGAGAGATTGAGAGAATCTGTGACAGGTGTTCATTTATCACGTGTGATGGGGGTCTCTGATAGTGAGGTTGATAGTGTCATTTCGATCCGCGACAAATTCGTCGAGCACTCTATCAAGGAACTGAAGGCACGGATGCAGTCGGTTGTTGTCATTGCAAGTTATAACGGTTTTGCACTCGGACTTGTTTATCTGATCAGTACTCTTTTAATTTGGAATCAAGGCCTGACAAGCGGACAGATGCTGACAGCTGGAGGGCTTGTGACCATCGCTGCGAATGAAATGCAGCGCCTCCTCCGAAACTGGTTGTCTGTCAGAAGAACGGGGCCGGCACTGGACCGCAGTGAACTCCTCTTGTCTGAAAAAGCTTCAGAAGCAGAGGTGTCAGCAGGACTCCATGGTGACCGGGCAAATGGGAACATTCGACTTGAGGACGTGTCGTTCGCTTATCCAGGAAAGGATGAAAATGTGTTAAAGGGAATTTCTTTTTCCATTAATGCTGGTGACAAGTTGGCGCTGGTCGGCCCGAGCGGCTCAGGGAAATCCACGATTGTCGACCTGTTGTTCAGGCTTTATGATAACGGTGCCGGCACCATTGAATTAGACGGCCGCGACATCCGGGAATGGGACACTGCTTGGCTGCGTTCCCAAATGGCGATTGTGACCCAGGACGTCCTATTGAGAAGTGGTACCTTAGCGGATAATTTGAGAATCGGCAAACGCGATGCAACCGATGAGGAATGCATGAAAGCATTGAATGACAGCGGACTCGGTGACCTGATCGAAACCCTGCCGAAAGGGCTCGACACCGAGGTGGGTGAAAGGGGAAGTCTCTTTTCAGGCGGGCAAAAGCAACGGCTGTCACTGGCAAGGGCGATCCTTAAAGGTTCACCGATTCTCATCCTTGACGAAGCAAGTTCCGCTCTCGATCCTATCACTGAAACTAAGATCAATGAGACAGTGCTCCGAGCAGGGAGAAATCAAACCATTATCATCGTATCCCACCGTTTATCAACCGTCCTGGCTGCGGATAAAATTGTGGTCTTGGAAGATGGCAAAATCGTTGAACAAGGAAAACATGCAGATCTTTTATTAAATACCAAGGGTGTATACTCTCGACTGTTTGGAAGAGAAGTCGGGATTGGCGGGTCAGCGATTGATCATGTTTCTTGAGCATATATAAATAGAGAAAGGGACAGTCTTTTAAAAAAAGAAAAAGGCTGTCCCTTTTCTTAGTTGAGTTTGTGGTAAAATTAGGATACTAGTTTCAGATATGATAGGCGGAGGGGTTAATATGACTACAACGATTCTAAATCAAAACAAAAAGAGCTGGGATAAAGTAGCCCATCATTTCAATGGGATTGATGCCCTGCCCAGTTACGGCCCATTTACGCAAACGGAAGACGAATTAGGCCTGTTTGAAGATTTAAAAGAAAAGAGAGTACTCGAAATAGGGTGCGGGAGCGGACACTCTTTGCTGTATATGGCAGAGAAGGGTGCCGGTGAATTATGGGGTGTCGATTTGTCTTCTAATCAAATCGCAGCGGCGAAAGAAACGCTGAAAGAACATAGTCACAAACTGTATTGCGCTCCAATGGAAAAGGACATAGGTCTGTCAAAGTCGTATTTCGACGTGGTGTATTCTATCTACGCAGTAGGCTGGACAACCGATTTATCTTGTACATACCGACTGATTCACTCATATTTAAAGCCAGGCGGGTATTTCATCTTCAGCTGGGATCATCCCTTGTACCCCCATATGAAAAGTGACAATGGTGAAATTCGCCTTGACGGATCCTACCAAAAGGAAGGAGTGACAACCTACCCCAACTTCAAAGGTGAAGATGCCCCCGTAGTCATTCCAAAACGAAAAATGAGCACATACATCAACGAATTGATTCAAGCGGGGTTCTCGATTGAATCGGTCATAGAAAGCGATGTCTCAGAAATCCATCAAGCAATGGAAGCAGAAGTCTCTGATCGCTATTACTCTTTATACAAGGCAAAGAAATTTCCTACTACAATGATTATTAAAGCGAGAAAAATGTGATGAGGGTGAATGGAATAGAGTATTTTAAGGGGGGAAGTATGAACCACGACACATTCAGGCCGTTTCTCGATACATTTATTGATGCCTGGAAACAGTCATCAATAATGAGTATGGAAAAGTTCATATCCAATGATTATCAAGCCAGGGAGATCACCGGCGGTGACATAGTTGACTTTGGTTATGAAGAATCGATAAATGGCTGGAAACAAGGGTTTAATTTTATAAAGGAAAACAGAGCACAATGGGAAATTAACGAAGTCTCCATCATCACTCTAAGAGAAAATGAAATGCTTGCCATACTCTCAGCAACCATCATCATTGAAGGAAAAACCCTAGAAACAGCGAATATATTCTTTGACACATTCAAGAAATCGGTTGAAAACGAATGGCAGCTGATCAGAAGTTACATCGAAGCAGGGGTTCCTATTGAGAATTTATAATTCCAAAGGCACGTCATTGCATTAATATATTCAGTGAAAGGATTTAAAATTCTTGTGAAAAAGATTTAGCAGAAAATATCTGCCACAGCGTTTAACCGGCCATAACTAAATCAGATAATATAGCATGGTCAGAAAGAGGTTTGCAAAATGCCATACAATTGGCTAGATTGTCCAATTAAAGTGAAAGATTTTGTTCTGAATTTACTGAATGGTATCAAAAATTTGTTAAATGACGATTTTGTAGGTTTTTATTTGCACGGCTCATTAGCCATGGGAGGGTATAATCCGAGCCGGAGTGACATAGACATATTGGTTGTCACTAGCGAATCCATTAGTGTTCAGACAAAAAGAGAGCTGGCAAAGTTCTTTTTACATTACTCTGCCAATCCGTATCCTGTAGAAATAAGTTTCCTGAATGAAAAACATATTGGGAATTGGATTCACCCTCTCTATTATGAATTTCATTACAGTGAATTTTGGAGAGAACGATACAAAAATGATATGTCAAAAAGTGCAAATTTATATATAAATGAACAGATACAGCACGATTCTGATTTGGCTGCACACATCATGATCACAAATCATCGAGGGATTTGTATCGAAGGGAAACCAATAGTTGACGTGTTTCCTCTCATTCCAGAACAGGATTACCTTTCTTCTATTAAAGGAGATTACTTAGAATGTTTAGAAAAGATTGAAGAGGATCCAATTTATTGTGTTTTAAATATGATGAGAGTTTATCTATACGTTAAAAGCGAAATGATTGTATCAAAGCATGAAGCGGGTACGTGGGGTCTGTCAGGATTACCTGATGAGATACAAAGGACCATTAAGAGCGTTATGACCATTTATTGTGGTGAGAAAGGTTCTGTTCAATTCACCAAAAAGGAACTCTTTACATTTAGTCAGTATATCGATAACAGATTGAAAATAGGAGAAGCTAAGGGGGAATCAATATAAACAAAAAACTAAGAAAATCAACCGCCGATAAGTCGATTTCCGGTGTGTGTGGAGGGATTGCTGAGTACTTCGGTGTCTCTTCTTTCATGGTCAGAATTTTATTCATTATTTTGCCCGCGAATATACTGATTTATATAATTCTTGCAAATACGTTGCCTGACCCACCCCCATCTTTATAGAACACAATTTTTCAATAATAAAAGGAGGACAGATCACCCGGCTGACTTGCATGCTGACCTGTCCTCTTAAAGTATGCAGGACCAATCAAAAGTCCTTATCCTTCTTCGATTTATACTTGAAAAACTTTATCGTTACCCCAATAAGAATTAAAATCAAGATCAAAGGAAGAATGAGAAATAAAGAGAATCCTGTTGTTCCAAGCATTGAAGTTCCTCCTAGCCAATGATATTTAAATAGTTGTTAATAAGAATCATATTCCCGCTGTTTCTTTGTCTGAAACTTGCCAGTACACAAATACCCGTCCCGAGATTGTCAGCAAGGTAGTTAACATTCTCCGGAAGGGGTATTTGTGTTCCCTGGAAAAATAGGTATATAGTTTTGTCGGAAATAGCAGTAAACTAATAGTAGAAACAGGGAGAGAGTAGGGGTTAGATGGGGAATGTTGTCATAACGGGGTATGGGATCATTGGCCCGGGGATGTCCGATACAGATCAATTTAAGGATATTTTACTCCATAAGAGAAATGTTCTGAAAAAGGAAGAGATTCATAGAAGGCAGCTTTATATAGGAAGAGTGTCCGAAAATGATCTTATTTTCGATGGACTCTTATCTTTTTCCAAAAGGCTGCCGAAGACAGCGAAGATGCTGCTGCATGCTGCCAGTGAAGCTGTTGCCATGTCAGAGCTTCCCAGGGAGGGATTGCGGGTTGGTGTGGTCGTCGGTTCCTCCGGAGGGGCGATTTCTGATATACTTACTTCAGCAAATGGGAAAAATCATCCATTTGCCATAGGGAACATGAATGCCTATACCCTTGCTTCAAGTATATGCGCGGCTTTTCATATAAACGGTCTATCTTATACATTGAATAACAGTTGTACTTCGGCTTTGGATGCAGTCAATCTTGCGAAGATGCTGATTGATTCCGGTCAGTTGGATATTTGTTTAGCGGGTGGAGCGGATTCTACCTTGGAAGATGTTGTCTTCGAAGGTTTTTCCCGGTTACACGTTTTAGGTAGTGCGGATGAATCCTGCACATGTGGCCCTTTCTCAGGAGGAAAAGGATTTTCAATGTCTGAGGGGGCAGGGGTATTGGTGATGGAAAGGAAAGAAGTCGCCAAGCGGCGCGGTGGTGTAATACGCGGGGAAATCGGATTGGCTATGACAAACCAGGATGCCGTTTCTCCATATAAATCAGATTCATCCGGAATAAAGCTAAGGGAAGCCGTTGACCATTGCCTGTTGGAGGGAATGCCCACATACATAAACAGTCAGGCGTTGGGGATCAGTCAAAATGATCAGCTCGAATCCGATATATATAAAGAGAAGTTTTTGAATGAGAATATCCCGATTACCTCCATTAAAGGGATGGTCGGTCATGCAATGGGTGCTTCCGGAATGTTTCAACTCATATCAAGCCTTATTAGTATAGAAAGTCAGTTCATACCTCCTGTTATCGGATACGGGCAGAAATCCATCGACGGACTGTTGGTTGTGAAAGAAACCAGAAACGAAGACGTCGAGCGTGTATTGATCACATCCCAGGGGTATGGGGGAATCAACAGCTGCATGATGGTAAATAAGGGAGAGAGATAGATGGAATTTGTTCTATTAATTGCGATATCGTTGATTCCAGTGATTATATCAGGATCATTATTATATTATTCGAAAAGCGAAATAACCAATGGATTGTCCATTTTTCTAGTGCTTTTATGCTTTTGGCAAATCGATATTGCATTCCTTTATGCAAATGATTTCATGTCGGAAGAAGTCATTGATGGAGCATTCCGTCTATTCAGGATCGGACCGATTATGATTATGCCTCTTATGTATTATTTTGCTTACCTTATCATCAAAATAAATAAGGAATTGGGGGCCTTCAGGAAAATTTTCACCAAAGCAGGGCTTGTTGTTGTATGTGTATTCAGCTTGATTGTTTATGTCATCAATTTCACGAGCATCGGAATCGTCTCGTATTCTGTAATTCCGGAGACTGCCTTTTCACCTTCCCATCTTATACCGGAATACGGAGAATTGAATTCTACATTTTTAATTAATATCGTCTTTGTTTTCATCCATACATTGTTCATCCTAATTCTTACTTCAAAGCTCAAGAACGCTTTCTATAAGCTATTCTTCACGAAGCTTGCGCTTGGAGCCGTGTTTGTATTCATCAATGGGGTGATCAGCGGGTTCGGTGTGATTCCTTTGTACGTGTCCAGCTTCAATTCGATACTGGTTGCCATCATTTTATTCCTTGGTTTCTTTCAGATGCAATCACAAAGGCTGAATCTTGCAAATCAAAATCTTGAAAAGCAAAGTGATCTGATGGAAGAAGTTATGAACATCAATCCGAACTACCTGGTCGTCTTGAATAAAGCCAATGAAATCATCAAAGTCAATACATCCATGTGCACGCTCCTGTCAATTACCAGAGAAGAAGTGATCGGACAGGATTTCTCTATCCTTTTGAAGGGAAGGAATGATGAGAAGTTCGAAACAGGCAAACTTCAGAAAATCAGCTTGATGGATGGGGTGGTTCATTACATACAGTTCGGTTTCAAGTTTCTCGCTTATAAAAACGAGGAAGAATATACCCTTTTCTATGGAATCGATTATACCAATCAAAAAGAAAATGAACTTCTGCAGCTTTCTTCAGAAAAGTCAAAGGTCATCGGTGAGCTTGCTGCCAGCATCGCCCACGAAATCCGCAACCCATTAACGACGGTAAGAGGCTTCATGCAGCTTTCAAAAGAAAAAAATCCAAATGGTGAGTATAAAAAAATTGTTCTCGAGGAAATCGACCGCATCAATGAGGTACTGAAAGAACTCCTCCTCCTGGCAAAACCTGAAGCCAAGGCATCAACAGAAATAGACCAGGAGGACCTTAACGCCGATGTTTACCAGGAAGTTATGAATGTATCCAAACTATTTCAGGGAGCATCACTTGAGCAGAATAAAGAAATAATAATCACCAGCAGACTGCAATCAACCGCATTGGCCGCAATGTCGAAATCTCACTTCAAACAAGTGGTGATCAACATCCTTAAGAACAGCCTCGAAGCACTCTCACAAAAAGGTGCAATTAAAATTAAGCTGGATGCTGTTGATGGGAAGATTCGCATCAGTATTACAGATAATGGGAAAGGGATCACCAAGGAACGACTTTCCCGCATAGGGGAACCTTATTTTACTAATAAAGAAAAAGGGACAGGAATCGGTCTCACTATCTGTTTCAAGCTAATTAAAGACTACGGTGGGGAAATGGTCGTGAAAAGTAAAGCGGGATGGGGCACATCAGTCAGCCTATGGCTGCCGGCAGGAGGAAAAACAGATTAGATCAAAGGATTATCCCAGTGCGAAAATGCCGCAAAGTTTAGAGGAACGGGCTTCTCACAAAAGTTACGCTACTAAACTATTGAATCTCCGTTATAATAGTAATTGATATTGATTGTATTACATTTCGAATTTATTCTGACCTGAAATAACGGAGGCATTCCCATGAGCCATTCAGAGTTATTAAACGGTTTACTGATCAACCTTCTTGTCATACTAATCATCATATTATTAGTAAACTTCTATCATTTATCAAATAAAAGAGTCTATAAAGTACAGATTAAATCGTTTCCGGTGTTTATTATTGCTACCTTCCTGATATTTTTGAGTCTCTTATTGTCCGTTGAATTCAACGACGGATTTATCTATGATTTACGATTCATCCCTTTTCTATTGGGTGGAATATATGGAGGGAGAAAGGTGCTTCCGTGGCTTGCGGTGACAATGATCGCGGTGCGTTTGCCGTTCATGGGCTCCGGATTCATTATTACGGTGGCGCTCACATTCGTATCATGTCTTGCTATTTATTATTTGTCCCCCAAACTGGCTGCAAAACCTTGGGTGAGAAGGGTTTACTGGTTTACGTTTTTCTCATTCTGTTATTCGATACTCGGTTTCTTGATGCCCTCGTTGTTCTTTGGGTTCAGTGATTACTCTTCATTCTTTATCTATTCAGCCACTTTGACAGCTTCCACGTTCTTTGTGTTTTACTTGTGTGAAATGATACGGACCACTTATATTCTTCAATTAGAATCGATTAAATACGAAAAGATGCAAGTTGTCAGCCACTTGGCCGCGAGTATGAGCCATGAGGTAAGGAATCCGTTGACTACAGTGAAAGGATTTCTGCAATTGATCAACGAGAATCCATCGGATGCGCCAACCAACACAGAGCTTTCAAAAATAGCGGTCAGCGAAATCGACCGGGCGACTGAAGTCATCAATCAATACCTGAACTTCGCCAAACCTCATCCCGAAATGGAAATCGATGTCGATGTAACTGGAGAAATCAAGAGGTCAAAAGAAATCATCATGCCGCTTGCAACCAAGAAAAGCATCATTGTGGAAGCAGAACTCTTACATCATCGCTTGATTAAAGGCGATCCCAACAAGCTGCAGCAGGTTCTGATCAATGTCATGAAAAACGGAATCGAAGCAATGGAATCAGGAGGGACGTTGAAAATCATCAGCTATGAAGAAGATGGCAGGCTGTATATTGTTGTCACTGACAACGGAATCGGGATGACCGAGGAACAAGTCACCAGACTCGGAGAACCTTACTTTTCACTAAAAGGAAAGAATGGGACGGGTCTTGGAATGATGACCGTCTTTCAATTGGTCGATGGAATGAACGGGGTGGTGAAAGTTTTGAGCAGAAAACATAAAGGAACCTCAATTATTTTGTCCTTTCCAGTGTCGGAGGCAAAGAATGAGAAAGAGATCATATAATGAAACCGTCCATCAGTGTCTTTATTGCACAGATGGACGATTTTCGATTTTTAGCAATAGCACATCTGCCCAAGTTCAGCATATGATATCGAGTGGAAATTTGAAAGGGATGAGTGAAGATGCATGATCCATATCATACTTACTTGAATCAAAACCACCTGAACTTTATGGCGGCAGGTCAGGGAAGCCATCAGCAGACAGCGGAGATCCTCCTCCAAGGTATCATAGGCAAGGCTTCTGCAGTTGATTTTTACAGCCGGCTAGCCCATGCAGCGCCAGATGAAGAGCACAGAAATCAGCTTGTTCAGATAGCTGAAAACGAAAGAGAACAGTGGGTGCAATTGACGAATTTTTACACTTTAATGACGGGTGTGCAGCCTACGTATCAGTTTGTGCAAATTCCTTTTCAAAGCTATCAGGATGGCTTAGAAAAAGGTTATGAAGCAGAATTGGAGAGCTATGAACACTACAGGGTGGGCACCTTGATCACCCAGCATCCTGAGATTTATGAAGTGTTTTCGGAAGCCTGCAAGAGGGAATGGGAACATGCAAAGCAGTTAAGCCACATGGGAACAACGGGGGGGAATCGACTGGATTTCGGACCTGAGCCGTTCACAGTGAACATAGACGACGCGACAGTGCAAAACAATACATTTCGTACAGCAATCTGGACCGGCGAACATCTGCAAGTAACGTTGATGAGCATCAATGTCGGCGAAGATATTGGACTTGAAGTGCATCCTGAGCTTGATCAATTCCTTCGTATCGAACAAGGGCAGGGTTTTGTTCAGATGGGAGATGGCGAGAATAACTTGAGATACAAGCGTTACGTGGAGGAAGATTTCGCGATTGTGATACCAGCTGGGACGTGGCATAACCTCACCAATACCGGTAATGAGCAACTGAAGCTATACTCGATCTATGCACCGCCTCAACATCCGAAAGGTACTATCCATGAAACGAAAGCCGATGCGATGACTGCTGAGTACGCGGAGCAGGGGCGGAAGTATTTTGGTGGTCTTTGGGAATGAGGCGTTAAGACGGTTCTTCTGCTGAAGAGAACCGTCACTTTTTAATTTTTATCCTTGTCCAGATGACATTATTTAGGGTGTATTGATCAGTGCAGCATTCAGCCATTACTGCAGAGGCGTCCCTGCTATCCAGAACGCTTCTTTACCAAGTAATAAGCCGTGATCCAAGAAGTGACCGGTATTGCCAATGCTACCCCGATGCCGGCAGATCCAATAAAGATCATTTCCGAACTGAATACCTTGGAATTGACGATTTCTCCTATGGAATAGGACAAGTCCTTAAACCAGATCAGAAGGGCCATGTATCCTCCGAAGAAGGCAAAGAACAATGTATTGGTGCTAGTCCCGAGGATATCCCTTCCGATACTCAGTCCAGATATGAAAAGGTCTTTTCTGCTGATTGATGGATTGTGAAAATAGATTTCGCGCATCGGGGATGAAATGGAAATCGATAAATCAATGATAGCGCCGATCGTACTCATGATGATCATAGCTGCACCGATTTTCACAAAATCCACTCCAACAAAAAGGGAAAACGCACCGATTTCTTCGATTTCTTCCTCGCTGAAGCCCTGGATCATAGCCATGTCGGTCAACATCAGAATGAAGAAAAGCAATGCACCGGTAGTGATGATTGTGGAAATGAAAGCGGTCACCGTCTTGATATTGATTTCACTGATGAAAAACAGGGAAATACAACTGATCAGGACGCATGCGAATAGCGTCAGGATGATTGGATTCATGTGTGGATCATTCATCAGGATGATGGCTAAAAGGAGCACCCCGAAGTTCAGGAATAAGGCAACAAAGGACCTTGCTCCCTTTTTCCCTCCGATTCCTACCATTAATATGAAAAGAATGGCTGCAAGCCACAGTTGTACAGTCATTGTCCAGCCCTCTTTCGATTGACAAAAAAGATGGAAGTATAGATGCCGATCGGGATTGCCAGTGTTATGCCGATACCGCCGGTCAAAGCCCTTGCCATTTCCAGTGAAAGGTTCATGGATAGTGTGAAACCAAGTGGTGAAGCATTTTTAAAAAATAATATGAGCATGGGGATGGCACCGCTTATATAAACGAAAAATAGGATGTTCGTCATCGTCCCCATAATATCCTTGCCTATATCAAACCCTGACTTTCTTAAGGCTTTAATGGAAATTGCGGGATCCTTCTCATACAAACCGAAGATGGAGGAGGATAGTGTAATCGCCACATCCATCACTGCACCTAAACAGCCTACCAGGATTCCCGCCATGAACACCATTTCATACGGACGGGTTAAAAATTGCATTTCCTCATATTTGAGCCCATTTCCGGAGGTTGCCTTCACAACGATAAAGCTGATCAATAGTGTCGTGAATGTGACAATCAGCGTCGCCGCCACTGCGGCATAAGTCTTTTCATTAAAGCCATTCACCAATAACAGAGATATGGCGGTAAAAAATATGACGCCGATACCGCATACAATCATTAGGCTGATACCCTCGGATCTCAGGTAAATGTCCAATGCATAAGACAATATGATGGAGTTCACGCCCAGAGTGATCAAGGAGAATAACCCCTGTTTCTTACCTACAAACAATAAGAGGAGAATAAAAACCCAACCGATGATCATCAGGTATTTATCCCGCTTAACGTCTTCTATGTAGCCGGTCAGAACTTTGTTATCATCCTTTAGATCGTCAACCGAAACGAATAATTCGTCCCCAGGCTGATACTCTTGATCATATGCACCGGAGTCTGAATACTCATTAGTTAATTGAATTTCGAAACCGCTATACTCTCCGTTTTTCATCTCGGCAACGATTTTCTGGAAGTACTGCCGATCATTATTTCCGTTCATGTCAGTCATTTCAGTTGTCTTCTCTGTCTTAGTATTGATCACTTCCGCAATTGGGCGATCATAGAAGTCATGATTATGAAAAACGAAATATAGTGAAGTGGTAGCACTAAGTGTGAGGATTATGTAGAAGAAAAGTTGTTTAATTGACGTTTTTTGTAATTTTAATCTGGTAAGCTTTGCGAACAAAATGATACCTCCATCGTCCGGGGGGAATTAATATAGTAGTAATATCTTCAATGAAATTTGTTGAATAAGTTTTTATTATTTCATAAAAGGAAAGCTTAATCAAAAACATCATGACCGAAAAAATGGGGGACTTCCCTGTGATTATTAGATATGCAATTTTCGAAATAGTGGGGAAGTTTGTTGATTCAAAGAACTTATAATCCAAAATCATGATACAATAATGATTCAGTGGGAGTATTATTATTAAGATGAATTGACTTATCTCGCTTAGCATTAATCTCTCATGAAAGTGTACAAATGAATTATAGTTAGATAAGGATGGAGCCGAAGTATGTGAAAACTAAAATGATAATATTATTCATGATGGCATCTGTCTTACTCATGCCTAAAACGTTTGCGGCTGCCCCATTTGTAGTAGCCTCACAAAAAGCTGGAGGCTACCAATATTCCGTAATAAAAGATAATAACTCTTTTACCTGGAGTGTCGGACATCAAGATCATCTTATGGTTATTAAAGAGACCAAAGGAAATGAAATAGAACTGGAACGTTTTAGAAATTCTGTCGAAGATATCAATTTACACCTGTTTGAATTAATCATTTCGGCCGTCTACTTCTTGCTCGTATTGATTACGACACTCGTTATTTTTAAGAAAAATAAACAAATGTTTAAAGGAAGCCATCTCATTATCATTGCTTCATTAGCAGGTATCGCATTTTACAACAGCATAGTCACATCCATTGATGTGACCGCTGCATTTCAGGATGCACGCTATTATTATTCATTACTGCAATGAGTTGGATTTGTCCATATCGTTTTGGTCTGAGTATGCTAAATAGATTGGCAGTTATTGATTTGTCACACTTCCCAATGAATTCCTCAAATACGCGAAGGTATGAGGTTCACCACAAAGCTTTTCTAAGCGTTGATTCCAAGTGTATTGCTGGTTTGGTTTAATGAACGTTTTAATAAGCTCTTGAAATAAGTAAGTTTCTTTATAGATGCTTGTTACCTGGAATTTGTCACGGATCATGTCCCGAATCGCCAAAGCATAATTGTAATCTTGGAAAAATGCCGGGTTTTCAATATAAAACATCTCACTGGCAGGATGGAATGTTTCTCCCTCATACCCGAATACAGTTCGGTATGACTCATTTGCTATATCTTGCATAGGTCGCTCGGGAGCATTATATAATTCGAATTCCACAAGACTGTAATAATAATTCATTTTTAACATTGTGATATCTGTTAATTGATTGATTTCTTTTATTTGCGAAAATACGTCATCGTGTATGTCAAAATTCTTTTTTAGAAAATCATGGTCCGTCATTATGGTTTGGAATAATTCTGCGACTGTTTCTGCGGCTATGGATGAATAGAAGCGGTAAAGTTCAGGATAATGATATGAACTGAAATGCCCATCAAGTACATGACCCAATTCATGTATTCCTGACAAGAAAACTGAATAGGAATCTCGTTTATTCACAATCAGACGAAGATCGTCCGGATTGATATTTATGCAGAAACCGCCATAGGGTATCTCCATGCACTCAATCTTTACCGGTAACTGATCCATAGAGAGTCCAAGGCCATTCACTATATCGCTTAGCACCTCTTCCATACGATCTGAGGTAAAAGCAGTGCTATGAATTGTATTGAAATGAAAAGCTGAAAAATATTGGTCATAATGATGAATCTTTTCCCATCCAAACTTCTCGATAATTCTTTGATCCCACTCAGCTATTGTTTCTTCTGAATGTTTGATTAACTCTTTCATTTCCTTAAAGAATGTTTTCATGTTCATTTCCTTTATGCTGCACCTGAAATGATAGTAGTCCGTATACCCCTGGGCTCTTGCTAATTTGTTTCTGGTTTGGATCAATATTCTAAATAACGATTCATTATTTCTGCCGATTTTCTTCGCTTCAAGGAACAGCTTCTTCCTAAGCTCCCTGTCGGGATTCTCCATAATATTTGAATGAACCAAACCAAGATTATATTCTTTCCCATTTAAATCAACCGTGTATTCCATTAAGTTTTTTTGTAATTTTTGCTGGATCTCTATAACTTCCGGGTGACTATCCAGCGATTCAAGTTTCATTTTGGATATAAATACATCCAGTCTCCTATTCCAAATTTCATCCTCCCAAAGCTTCTTTCTCCATGATGACAATGTTGCAAGAAGTCTTTCATTTGTCATTAACTCATACTTTAATGTGGTAATTTCACCTAGTCTGTTAGACTGTTTTCCTTCTGAATACATCTCATAATATAAACGCTCTTCTTCTTGGTACAGTTGATCGAGTTTGTCAATTTCCACTGTATACGCTTCTTGCCATTTTTGTATGTCTGTTATTTCATTCAGACAATCAAAGTTCAGCATGAACCATCATCTCGTTTCTGGTTTTCCTTCTAATTTTAACATAAATATCCATAAATCCTTTTATATTAATCTATTTCTCTCACATCTATGAAACGTAACCAATAATTGGTATAATGGCATGATATTTATTATGAACAGAGGGGAGAAGGGAAATGAGGCAGGAAATCGCGGTAGAAAAAGTGGCTGTCAGTTTAAAAGGGGACCCAAGTGTCCTGAGTATCTTCTTGAAGGGATCAATGGGGAGAAGTGAGCATGATCAGTATTCTGATATAGATCTCTATTGCCTGGTAGAAGAAGGTGAGGAGAAGGCTTTTCTGGGTAGGCGGCTCGATCACCTCAAAGCTTATAAAGACTTAATATTCTACGATGATATTTTCATCATTGCTCCACAAATTATTGCAATCTATGATGATTGGCTTCATATCGACTTGTTCACCGTGACGGAAAAAACGATACAACAGAAGGATTTCTTCAAGGTCCTCTATGATCCAGACAACCTCATGGAAAAATATAATGCAGTTCAACATCTGACGATTACCAATGAAGATTTCCGGAACTGTGTGCTGGACGCCTCTTGGTTTCTGTTTCAACATAATAAAGCAGCAGACAGAGGAAATCATACGTGGGCTACTGAAATGCTGCGTCATTCTATGAGGAATGTAGCGACGATCCTGTTGGCGGGGTATGCAAGTGAACGAGCCCTCCTTGGATTAAAAACCATCCATAGGGATTTGCCTAATGAGAAACAGGATAAAATCCTTGAAATTTACGAATTGATGACGCCGTCTCAACACAATAGGGCTGCTCAATGCATTGCGATTCTTTTAAAAGATGAGTTTCAATGGATTCAGAGAGAATTAGGGAATGAAGATCAGAGGACAGTTTCCTTCATGAAGTTGATGGTAGAGACGATGGTGAAACGCTGTTAGGGGATTGGTTATTATGATTAAGACAAGGTACGGAATGAAATCAAGCAAACCATTCCTTAAACCTGTTTTCACATCATGACAAATCCGGATAATCACAATATTCCACAATCGTGCCTTCCGTATCAGCAGGATTTAAATAAATCAATCGCCTTCCGTGCTTATTGATTCGGAGACTGTCCTGTAGAACTCGAATTCCCAGCTGTTCCAATTCTTTCATCGCAGCATCCAAGTTATTTACACGGTAAGCGATATGATGCACACCTTTCCCTTTTTGTTTGATAAAGCGGGCAATAGGCGATGTCACATTATTCGTCGGGGCAAGCAATTCTGTCCTTGCACCTTCCACTTCCATAATTGCGATTTCGCTTTCGACGCCTTTAGCATCACTTCTGTATCTGTCGATCAGGGTTGCCCCGAGTACATTTTCATAGAATTGAATGGTGTCTTCTATATTTCTGACGGCTACGCCGATGTGATCTAACGTTTTTTTCATGGTCATTCTCCTATTCTGATGAATGTGTACTTAATTTTAACATAATCGTGTTTGGAAATTTGAATTAAGGCAAAAATCAATGGTTGTTCTCAAGAATAAGTAAAAATACTGCTTGCTTGAAACTTTTGCCATGCACTATTCGTATATCCAGTAAACCGTAATACTTTTATTAAATTCCAAGTGATGAAATGAGTGCGTGCTTTGATTGAAGTTGTCAACGTCAGTAAGCGATATGGATCGAACTTAGCACTGAGCGGTATTCAATTTACAATTGAAGAAGAAAAGCTGCTATGGATTGGTGGGCCCAAATGGGGCCGGGAAGTCGACATTAATGAAGATTCTGTCCGGGATTTTAAAGAACTTTGATGGGGATATCATGGTCAGTGACGGTTTATCATCAAGATTTTTGAGGGTGGGGACATAACCGTCTATATCCTGCCGGTCAATCCTGAAGCCACGATGAAGGGCATGGGTGGCTTCGCGGCTTGGACATTGGATGATAACGTGATTTTGCTCATGCTTGCCCCTTCTTATCAAGTTGGAAGGCAGTCGTATACGACTGCGCATGAATACCACCATTCGGTACTGATGGAGGCCGGTTTAGGTTATGATTCTTTGTTGGACTTTGTCGTTTTTGAGGGGAGTTGAAGTCCCTTGGACTAAAAAGGGCGATGATAAGGGGCTTGAAGTTTCTTTTTCTCTATTAAAAGATTACGGCAGTACGTCTCAGTTCGAGATTTACTATGTGTGGGAAAGTGGATATGCCTCCATGAACATTCCAAAGTGGACTAACTACCGGATGGGCTTTCTTATTTTGCAGAGTTACCTAAAAGACAATGGAGATATGCCGATAAATGAATGGACAGATATGGATGCCGGGGAGATACTGGCGGGTAGTGAGTACAAGGGGTATGTAGAAGATTTATAGAAAGTTGTACATATGAAACTAGTGAATAAAGGAGTGCCATCGCATGATTTCACTGATTGAGCTAAGAATGACCGATCCTGTTACGAACCGGATTATCTTTTATGTTGAGGATCTATTATGATTGCAAATATGTACAAACGAAGGGAAAAGGCTGCCAGTATCGTATTCATCGCCCTCCTGATGTTTGGAGGCGGGTTTGTTGCGATGACCAAACCCGATTCGGCTGAGCAATGGATGGAGTCGGTTCTGCTGTTATTACCTTCATTTATGATGCTTGGAATGGCAATCGCCAGCCGGCGTAATTTCAACAAAGTAAAGGATGCAGCCATTCCTGAATCAAAGGCAGACATTGTGGATCTGAATCATATTGTGATAAAAAAGGACGCTTCCTGGCTGCCAAGACTGCTTGTATTCGAAAAGACCGGTAGTTTCATAGGCACAGTCCATTTGAAAAAGGTTCCCTGGTGGGCTTACCCGGTCATCTTTTATAAGACTTCTTTGATCACATTTTTCCCGATTGAAATCGTCTTCACCTCAAGCAAGGGGAATGTTGTATTTAAATGCGTTCGAAAAGGCTTCAAACAAAGTATAGTGGAAATCTTCGGTCCTGGCGGGGAACCGGCCGGGTCATACATCCAGGAAGATTTCAAGAGCCTGGTTCATATAAAAGGGGAACTGAGGAGTAATGAAGGAGATTTACTTCTAAAAGTCAAAAGCTCCGGCTTCACAGGTGACTTCACCCTTCATGATGGTAACGGTCACCTTTGGGCACACTTCTATAATGGGAGATTCCCTCATGAATACACAACGATCTTCCGCGGTGTTTATAACGATATCATTGAGATGTCCGATCGTCTTTCTGAACAGAACAAGATTCTCTTATTGGGAATGGTGTCATATATGTTTTTAAACCGGAATGGCGGGGAATAAGCACCAAACGACGATTGAATAAGTGTTAATAGATATTCCTATTAACAGATATTTGATTTTTATGTTTTGAAAAAAATGGAATCCTATACAATGACTGTGACATACTAGAAAAAAAGATTTTCAGATTATTTGATTCCATACTTATAATTAAGTAAAATCGATTTATATTATTTTTTTCTGCTTGGGGGGATGAAAATGGGACAGAGAAGCTGAGAAGCGAATCAGTAAATATATGTTGTGTAACAAATGGTTCAATGGATCAATCCGGACTGTTGAAAGCTGTACGTATTGCTTCTCAGGTCAGGTTCTATGGAATCCCTTCAAGAGAGTCATGCACGCTTTCATCAATCCAGCCGTTCACTTTGTGAATGAAACTAATCATGATGGAGGTGTAAGCCTTATCTTTGTATAAGGCTGCTAATTGACAACGTCTGTAAATTTAATCTTAATTGTATTATTGATTGCTTTAACCGCATTTTTCGTGGCCACTGAATTTGCTATTGTAAAGGTGCGCTCATCCAAGATTGATCAGCTCATCGCCGAAGGTAAAAAAGGGTCGATCGCCGCTAAGAAAGTCGTGTCTCATCTTGATGAGTATTTATCAGCGTGCCAGCTTGGTATCACAATCACGGCACTTGGCCTGGGATGGCTGGGGGAACCGACAGTGGAGAAGATACTCCACCCGCTATTTGCTTATTTTGAGCTAAATGAAGCGGTCACTCAAATCCTGTCCTTCGGGATCGCTTTTGCCCTTGTGACATTCCTGCACGTAGTAGTAGGGGAACTTGCTCCGAAAACAGTAGCGATCCAGAAAGCCGAAGCCGTCACACTGTTATTCGCAGGTCCGATTATTTGGTTTTACAAGATCATGTACCCATTCATATGGTTCCTGAACGGCTCTGCGCGTATCTTCGTCGGTGTCTTCGGACTGAAGCCTGCATCTGAGCATGAAGAGGTCCATACCGAAGAGGAAATCAGGATCCTTCTGTCTGAGAGCTACAAAAGCGGGGAAATCAATAAGAACGAGTTGAAGTACGTCAATAATATTTTTGAATTTGACGAGCGGATCGCCAAGGAAATTATGGTACCGCGCAAAGAAATCGTTTCCCTTTCCATTGAGGTTAATCTCCAGGAAATCATGGATATAATAAGAAAAGAGAACTTTACCCGTTACCCTGTCGTTGACGGGGATAAAGATAATATTAAAGGATTCGTTAATATGAAGGAACTCCTGACAGAGACCATGGTCAATGATCCGGACCAGGGGGATTTTACTTTGCGTTCCTTCATCAATCCGATCATAACGGTTATAGAAACGATTCCGATTCATGACCTGCTGGTGAAAATGCAAAAAGAGCGTGTCCATATCGCTGTTCTTGTCGATGAATACGGAGGAACGTCAGGAATTGTGACAGTAGAAGACATCCTGGAAGAAATTGTCGGTGAGATCCGCGATGAGTTTGATGAGGATGAAGTGGCAGAAATCAGGAAGTTGAAAGATGGTCACTACCTGCTGGATTCAAAAGTTCTTATCAGTGAGGTCAACGCTCTTCTGAATACATCGATCGACATTGGAGAACTCGACATCGACACGATTGGCGGCTGGTTCATGACACATAAACTGAACGCTAAGATCGGGAGCTTCATTGAAGAAGAGGGGTACCGTTTCAAAGTCATTGAGAAAGATGGTATCCAGCTTCGCTATTTAGAAGTAACGAAGCAATAAAGATCGAAGACAGCAACTGGTATAAGACCGGTTGCTTATTTCATACATAAGAAGGGGTGAAACGATTGGCAAAGAAGGACAAACTTTACAAATGGAGCCTGCAAATTCTGATAATATTGACCATTATTTATGTAGCAACGAAAGTACCATTTTTATTCCAACCGATCGGAGTCCTGTTTTCAACGATCTTCTTTCCGATCATCATCGCCGGATTCTTCTATTTTTTGTTGAATCCTTTGGTGAATTTATTGGAAAAAGCAAGACTGCCAAGGACAGTGGCCATCCTCGTCTTATACGGGCTGATTATCGGTGCGATCAGTTTGATCATCGGTAATATCGCACCTGTCATCAGCCGTCAGGTTACAGGTCTTATCAATGATGTACCTGACTATGTAAGGCAGACGCGCGATTTCATCATGTATCTGTCCGAGACTGAACAGTTCAAGTGGATGATGAATCAGGACTATGTCCCGCTTGAGGATATAGAGAAACGGCTGGGCGAATATGCAAATACGCTGCCTGATACGATCACTACGGCCATTACAGGGGCGTTCGGCATTCTGACAAGTATAGCGATTACCATTGTTACGGTTCCATTCCTGCTATTCTTCATGTTCAAAGATGGACACAAACTGCCGAACGCCATCGCGAGGTTCATGCCCGAAGCATACCGCGAAGAAGGATTAGAGACGCTGCATGATACCAATAATACGCTTGCATCCTACATCCAGGGGCAGCTTCTCGTGGCATTATTCGTAGGTACCCTGACATTCATCGGTTACTTGATCATCGGTCTTCCATATGCATTGGTCATGGCATTGATCGGGGCAGTCACGAATATCATTCCTTACCTTGGACCCTTCCTTGGAGCGGCCCCTGCTGTCATCATTGCACTGTTCGATTCACCGACTAAGGCTCTCCTGGTCGTGATCGTCATCCTGATTGCCCAGCAAATTGAAGGTAATGTACTATCACCGCTTATCCTTGGGAAAAGCCTTGACACCCATCCTGCCACCATCATCATCCTGTTACTGGTGGCAGGCAATCTCGCAGGCATACTCGGTATGATCCTGGCCATTCCAACTTATGCGGTTGCCAAGACCATCGTTGTCAATACCGTCAAATTCATCAGAATGCGCCGCTATAATTTGAATGGACTGAAAGACGAGTGATCTTGTAAAATAGAGATCTGGGGACGAAAAAAATTGATAGTAAAAAAACATGGGGACGGCTCATTTGCTTCAAAAGCATAGAGTCGTCCCCATCCTTGTAAGAAATCCTATCAAACATCCCCTCAACGTGTTAAGCTAAAAACTTAAAGCCAACACTGTATTTAAATACTGTTCTTCCCAGTGAACTAAAGTGCTAAAGGGAAGTATCGGGGCAGGATAAATCCTTATAGGATTGCCGATTGCCTTGGGATATTAGGAGGTTAAAAATGAATATAGATAATAATGATATTTTGATTCGTCTTCGATATGCATTGGATATAAAAAATATAGAAATGGTTGAAATCTTCAATCTTGGAGGCCTCGATCTTACGAAAGAAGAAGTGCTGAAGGTGCTGACAAAGTCACAAGATGTTGAAAATCATGAAATCGTTGAGGATGAAGGTCATATTCCCTGTGATGACGAGATGTTCGAGTCTTTTTTGAATGGCTTGATTACGTTCAAAAGAGGAACACAAGATCCGAAACCAGGGCAGCCTGATAAACCGGAACTGTCCTATGAACATGTGAATAATCTTCTCTTAAAGAAAGTGAAAATTGCACTATCCTTGACAGGCGAGGACATGATCGACACTCTGGAGTTAGCTGGTGTCAAGATTACAAAAGGGGAATTAAGCGGTCTTCTGAGAAGAGAAGGACATAAGAATTACAAGGTGTGCGGGGACCGTTATGCACGAAATTTCCTAAAAGGCCTGACTTTGAAATACAGAGGATAAGGCATGAAGGACATGTTCCATACCTACTTAGGTGAAACACTTCATTTTAAATGCAACTACAAAAACCGGTCTACCACAGAAATCTATCTGGACATCTATGGAACAGTAGAAATCCACGCACCTAAAGGAACACAGGAAGAAGCACTTTACAGGATGCTAGAAGATAAATGGGAGATTATTCAGAATAAATCAAAAGAAATGAAGACCCGGTTGAATGGGCCTCAGGAAAAGGTTTATGCTCATGGGGAGCCTTTTCTATATATTGGAAACGCCTATCCTATACAAGTTCATCAAAATAGATCAATTAATAAAGATTACGTCCAGTTTGAAAAAGATACTCTGCATATTCATGTGAAACAGCTTGAAAATAAAAGTATCCAGCAAGCTCTAAAACGTTTCTATTACCAGCAGTGTAAAGTTTTAGTTGAAAAGAGCATCACTTTCCATCAGCACCACTTTAAAACGAAACCGCGCTCCATTCGCATTTCTGACAGTAAAACGACATGGGGCACTTGCGACGGAAGAAGGCAGCTGACATTCAATTGGAAGCTGGCCATGGCCCCGCTGGAAGTCATTGATTACGTGGTGGTCCATGAAATGTGCCATATGGTCCATCTGAATCATGACCGATCCTTCTGGAGGCTCGTCGGAAAAATCATGCCGGAATACCGGGAAAAGGAAAGATGGCTGTCGTTGTCCAGTTGGAGAATGACGGTTTAAGTATTACAGGTAATTTTTTTATTAAATAAGCTCGTAAATGATAGAATGTCTGATGAATCTCCTGAAAATCCATGTGTCTTATTCCGTGCAATAGTGTACACTTGAATTGTGGTAATAATTTCAATTTCCAGGAGGTCCTCAAATGAACCTAGGAGCATTCTCAGTAAGTCTAAGTGTAAAAGACATTAACAAATCCAAAGAATTTTATGAGAAATTGGGCTTTGAAACGCTTGGAGGAGACATTTCCCAAAACTGGCTGATTTTGAAAAACGATCAACATATCATCGGATTATTCCAAGGAATGTTCGAAAAAAACATTCTCACATTCAATCCTGGCTGGAACCAGGAAGCTGAAAACCGGGAATCATTCACAGATATTCGAGATCTCCAAAAAGAGCTCAAAGCAAAGGGGCTCACCCTCTTGACAGAAGCTGACGAAACAACTGAAGGTCCTGCCAGCATCACGCTGGAAGACCCTGATGGGAATCCGATACTAATTGACCAGCATAGATAATCAGATAGTGAACAAAACACAAGCCAGTCCCTGGGTGCGAGGAGGGACTGGCTTTGAATTTTTTATTGATGGATGCGGTTAATTGGGAAATCCAGAGATTATTGTTTGGAACTCATAGATTATTCCTTGAAATCCATAGGTTTATTGGAAAAAGTCAAAGATTATGTTCGAAAGCTCATAGAATAATAAAAAAGTATTAGAATAACTCAGCAGGTACACATGTTACATTTACATCAACTCAAACTTGAAAACAAATGGAGGAACTCAACTATCACTTGATACCAATACGTCCCGTGGCACGTTACACTTGATTTATTCTTTGAAATGAGGTGATTGCATTGTTTGATATGAAAAAAGTTGGAAAACAAATCGCGCTGTTACGGAAGGAAAAGAAGATTACCCAGATGGCGCTGGCTGATTTGATGGGTGTGAGCTTTCAGGCGATCAGTAACTGGGAACGGGGGCAGACGATGCCGGATATATCAAAGCTTCCTGAGCTTGCTGTGATTTTTGGAGTCAGCATTGATGAAATCCTGACTGAAAGCAAAGGGACGAGGCTTGTGAGGGATCTAGTCGAAAATGACACGTTAATAGAATCAAATCAAATCGGGAAAGAGGAATTTATTGAAGCTGCCCCTATTTTGACCCAAGATCAGGCAGACATGGTTTATCAGACGCTCAAAGGTGATTTTTCTCCTGAAGATCTTGTATCGGTTGCTCCATTCATCAACCAGGAGTTAATTGACGATCTAGCAAAGAATAAACTTGAATCTACCGGACTTAAGGAACTCGCGCCAATCGCACCCTACATCAGTCAGGAAATCTTGGATGCTGGTGCGATCAAGTCCATAGAGAATGAAGATTTAAGTGTCCTGTCGGCGGTTGCCCCGTTCATCAGTCGGAAGGTAATTGATGAGTGTGCGGAAAAGGAAGCTGCAGCAAACGGTTTGGAAGGTCTGACTGCCATCGCGCCATTCATAAGTCAGAATGTCATTGATGAATGCGCCAGAAAAAACTTTGAGGCAAACGGCTTGGCAGGATTAACAGCGATGGCGCCATTTATCGGGAAAGATGTTTTGAGCTCATGTGCAGCATTAAGTTATGAATCTCATGGAATAGGATCCCTTGTATCCATCGCACCTTTCATTAAAAGAGAATTTTTGAACGAACTTGCCCTGGATGCGATTTCGAAAAAAGGGCTCAGGGAAATCATCGCGATTGCCCCCTTTATTGACCGGAACTTGATTCAACTCCCGGTATCTGAATGATTGGAGGAGAGGCTGGGACAAAAGTGTTTTAGTCTGAATAAAACCCGAACTAATTTGAACTCTAAGTTTAAGTAAGTTCGGGTTTTATTAGCTTTGTTTAAATATCCATTTTGTAAATAGCTTGTTCGAGCGGTTGATTGGAGTGCAAGATGAAGACTCCTGCGGGAAAAGTAGCTTATTGAAAAGCGGAAGGGCTTTGCTCAAAGACCTGCAGCTAGACAAGTGAGACCCCGCAGGCTTTGTGCCTAGGGGACTCACGGACTACCCGCGGAAAGCGAAGTCTTGCACGGAAATCATTAGCGGTATTCAGTGGTCATCACTGTTAATGTTCGCCTTTAGGCAGTTGTTTTTTTGTTTCGTCCCAGCCTCTTCTTTTTTATGGAAAAAATAATCCATATTGCGTGCGTTTAGAATAGATTAATTGATTTCACCCGGCAAAAAATTGTTCACACAACGTTCACTTATGAAGACCGTTCTTAAATAGCTATAATGACTAAGTGTTTAACAGAAGGGATGATGGAATTTGCCTACAACGAAGAAAGAGAGCGTTTATTTTGGATTAATGATGTGTACAGGGATGGTAATCGTCATGACATTGTACAACTTAGTCATCAATGACTTGATTGGAATCATATCAATTAAAGGAATCTTTATGCAATTCGTTTTAGGGTTTGCGGTGGCATTCTTATTGGAGCTTTTCGTAGTAGGACCGGTAGCACATAAAGTTACTTCTTTACTGCGTTTTGATAAATCGAATGGGCTGAATGCGATCCTGGCCATGTCCTGCTGTATGGTGATAGGAATGGTCTGCTTGATGTCCTTATTCGGTTTGGTAACTTCTTATATATTTACCGGACTTTCTGAAGGGTCCATTTTGGAACATTACGCATCGACTGCATTCAAGAATTTTATCTTTTCCCTCCCGCTGCAGCTGATCGTCATGGGACCGTTCATCCGGTTTCTATTTGTGAAATTTGTAAAAAGCCCGGTCATGTCAGAATCCGGAAGTATTAGCCAATAGCAAAATATAAGGGGGAGCAATCGCCTCTGTACGAAAGAAGCTTAGCTGAAAATAAAATAGTAAGCTTCTTTTTTTGAATTAATCATTGAGAAAATTAACAATATTTGAAATAATTGGTATTGAGCTTTTTTTCGTCCTCTCAGAATCATAACTAAAAAGGAGAATGTCTATGAAACTTCAATTAAATAAAAGGGTACTTAATGAAAACGAACTAAAGAAAATTTTGATTGAAATTAATTCAGGTGAAAATACATGGAATGACGTTGACCAATTATTATCCGTAGAATCTATGATAACGCATATCGGATCAACGGATGCTGAACTTAGGGATAAACTGATTTACACCACTTTTTTCCGAATGATCATTGAGGATAACCAAATAGAATCTGATCTTTTAATAGAATTGTTGGATATATGTTTAAATGAGCTCTTACATAAGGGATTGGGTGAAAATGGCACGGATTCCGTGTTTACAAGATCTTTTACTACTCTCTTGATGGCGCTTATTTTATACAAAGATAATAAGGATAACTTACTGACGCATACGAAAATTGAAAAGGTAAAGGATCAGTTGATCATATATTTAAATCAAGAGAAGGATTTAAGGGGATATGTCCCTGGCAAAGGATGGGCACACAGTGTTGCGCATGCAGCCGACACGTTCGATGAACTTGTCAAAAATCCAAAAATCAGTAATGACCTGTATCCTGAAATACTCGAACCGCTCTGGAATAAGATGTTTGTATCTGACACCGTCTATATCCATCATGAGGACGAACGGATGGTAACCCCAATCATTGAAATGCTGAATAATGGGTTGAACGTGGAAGAAATCGAAAGCCTATTACAGAACGTACCGGAAGATTTGAAAACCAAAAAAGAAGAACTTTCAGAAGAAGAGTATTGGTTCCTTGTATTTAACTGCAAGGCTTTTTTGAAAAGTTTTTATGTGAAAATAAGTGCGGAGTCAAAATATGGATCAATCCAGGAAAGCATTAAACGATGTCTAGAGAAAGTGTGAGGGGATAACAGTGACCTATACATTTAAGCCGATGACACAGTCTCAAGCAGAATTCATTGCTTACCATTGGCACTATGAAGGAGAGTATTCCTTTTACGATATGGAATCGGATAAAGAAGATCTTGTCGACTTTTTAGACCCCGAATCACGAGGTGACACAATGTTCTCGGTTTATGAAGGCGAAGGACTGGCCGGCTTTTTCAGCATCAACAAAACGGGTGCCGGAATCTATGATATCGGACTTGGCATGAGGCCGGATTTGACCGGCAACCGCAGGGGCTCAAAGTTTCTGACGGCTGGGATGGGATTTGTGAAATTCCGTTTTAGCCCTGTGAAAATCACTTTATCCGTCGCCAGATTCAATGAGAGGGCAATAAAGGTTTACAGAAAGATTGGATTTCAGGATGTGGAAACTTTTAATCAGAATACGAATGGTGATACTTTTGAGTTCCTTAAGATGGAATATGTATGTCATGAAGAAGAGGGAAAAAGTATTTGAGATCCATTGAAATCAAGGGTTTTTTTGAATCAGAAGTGAAGGTCAAAGGGAGTACCCTTTATTTTCAGCTGAAAATAATTACATCGTACATGATCAAATTCATTCTAAAGGTGAGGGAATGTCATGATAAAAGATACTTGTCCTGCTTGTGGTTCAAATGAAATGAGAACGGGAGAATTTAAAGGGTATGGTTCACTATTTAAGAAACGAGCGATAATTAAAAGTTCAGAAGTGGAGGCTGATTTTTGTTTGCAATGCGGGTTGATACTGGCTTTAAAAGTGAAAAATCCAGAAAAATTCGCATAAACTTCCTTAAGAATGAAAGGTGAATAATAATATGAAGTTTAATAAAGATGATTTTGACATGGTCTATTCCGTAGAAAATACAGAGGCAGGATTCGAAGATATAAAGGCTCTGTCCATTCAATGCAAATTCTCAAATTGTACTCATACAACTGAGCCTCAATGTGCTGTCCAAAAAGCTATTGCAGAGGGAGTACTTCACGAGGAGCGGTTTATTGCCTTCTATAGAGAAAAAAACGAAACAGCACATGTCGCCAACCAGAAAAATAAGACCAAGGCGGTCGATTATATGAAACAGCGAAAGCTATTTCATAAGCCTTAGTTAAGATTAGAGGGGAGAAGCAATGAATTTAACCGATCCAATCGCTGCAGGAAATACCGCCAAAGTCTATCTCCATGAAAACAGGGTGGTCAAGGTTTTCCACAGTCACTTACCTGAAGGAGAAGCTGCCGTAGAAGCAAATAAACAGATCCTTGCACATTCATGCGGTCTTCCGGTTCCAGAAATAGTAGGTGTCACGAAAATAGACGGTAGACAGGCGATCATCATGGAATATGTTAAAGGCAGGACATTGGGAGAGCTCGCTGAGGCAGACAGGGCAAGTGCAGAGTATTTCATGAGTCTTTCTGTCGACGTTCAGTTGAAGATCCATACAAATTCCGCTGATTCACTTGAGCCCATGTCTGAAAAATTAACCAGACAGATTAATGCTTCGGGGGAATTGTCGCAAAAACAAAAATATCTTTTATTAGGGAAATTGGCATCCATGTCAAACAATAATAGACTCTGCCACGGAGATTTCCACCTCAATAACTTAATCATGAGTAAACATGATGTGACAATTATCGACTGGGTTGATTCAAGCAGCGGCAATATACCTGCAGATGTCTACAGGTCCTATCTTCTATATTCCCAGGTTTCATCAAAACTCGCTGAATTGTATTTACGGCTCTACTGCCAAAAGAGTGGACTGCAAAAAGAACAAGTACTCGATTGGGGGCCAATCATTGCTGGGGCAAGACTCTCAGAAAACGTCTCATCTGAGAGAAGCGGGCGCTTGCTCAAGATCGTTGACCAATACTGCACTGCACCATAAATTGAAGGTGCGTCCCGGACCACGTTAATGTGGTGATTAACTCTGGGGCGTGCCTTCAAATTCTTCATTGACCAACCTGGTCAAAAGGTGTAATATGGAATTGACCATAGTGGTCAATAACTTGTCCGTTGAAGGAGGGATCCTTTCATTTTGTTCCATTCATTAAATATAGATTCAGAAAAAGAAGACAGAATTATCAATGCGGCAACGAAGGTGTTCTCGGAGAATGGGTATAAGAGAGCTTCGACGAACGCAATCGTGAAGGAAGCCGGAATTTCGAAGGGTATTTTGTTTCATTACTTCAAAAGTAAGAAAGATTTGTATTTGTCTCTGTATGAACACCTTTCCGATATGTTTGCAGAAAAGATATATGCCCGCCTGGATTGGGAAGAACGGGACATCTTTGAAATCATCCGGCAGGTGTCGGTCATCAAGCTCGAATTGTTTAAGACATACCCCGATTTAATCAATTTTCTGAACAGTGTTTTTCATGAAGATGAAGCGGAAGTGAAGGAAGAGGTTGAGACGATAAGGGAGTCATTGACAGACAGCAGCTTCACAAAATTATTCAGCAATATCGATGCAGGCAAATTCCGGGAAGGCATTGATGCGGCGAAGGCCATTCAGGTGATTTATTGGACATTTGAAGGATTTGCCAACCAGCAGCAGGCAAAAGCAAAATCAATGTCGGTTGCTGATATCTATAAAGAGGATGTCCTTGCAGAGCTTGATTCCTATACGGATCTTCTAAAGAAATCATTTTATAAATAAGGTTCTATTGTGGTAAGCAACAAAAATTAGGTTATCCGACTGTCCGTCGGCAGCTCGTTCGACTTGATGCGAAAAAAGCTCAGACCTGAAATTCTGCACCAGTAGAGTTCATGATAATCATTTATATAGGCAAGATAGACCTGAAAAAGGGAGGCGGCAGTTGATGAATGTAATCGAAATAGACGGACTGACAAAAACATATGGCTCATCAAGGGGCATTAACAATATCAGCTTCAACGTGGAAGAAGGGGAAATTTTCGGCTTCATCGGACCGAATGGAGCAGGGAAATCAACGACGATTCGTACACTTCTTTCCTTGATCCACCCGACAGGAGGCAGCGCGAAAATCTTTGGGAAGGACTGTGTCGAGTTTGCTCCTGATATTGCAAAAGATGTGGGGTATCTTCCATCCGAGGTGTTCTACTATGACAACATGAAGGTCATGGATTTACTGAAGTACTCTGCAAGCTTTTATAAAAAAGATTGCAGTGGAAGAATCAGGGAACTTGCGGAGAAACTGGATTTAGACCTGACGAAGAAAATCGATGATCTTTCACTTGGAAACAAAAAAAAGGTCGGCATCATCCAGGGTCTCGTTCATGAACCAAAGCTGATCATCCTCGATGAGCCGACTTCCGGACTTGACCCGCTCATGCAGCAGACTTTTTTTGATCTATTGAAGGAAGAGAACCGGAAAGGAGCGACAGTCCTCTTTTCCTCGCATATCCTGAGCGAGGTGCAGCGTATGTGTGACCGGGTTGCGATCATCAAGGAAGGTGAGATCGTCCAGGTTGAGAAAATCAGTATACTCAAGGAAAACAATCACAAGAAATTCAAATTGGAAGTGAAAAGCGATATCAGCGCCGGATATTTTGACTTGACAGGAGTGAATAATCTGGAGGTTCACGAACACCACATCAGCTTCCTATTCAGGGGCGACATTAATGAAATCATGAAAAAAATCGCTGAGATCGACATTGCCAACCTGTGGATTGAAGAACCGGATCTTGAAGAAATATTTATGCATTATTACGAAAAGGAGGTGTGATTCCTCCATGAATATGTACTTGTTTGAACTGAGAGCTTATCGTAAAAACACACTCATGTGGACACTTGCCCTCACAGGGCTCGCACTGCTATTCATGTCAATGTTCCCCCCTATTGCAAAAGAAATTGATGAGTTCAAAAAGGCACTGGAAGGTTTTCCGGAAGGTGTGAGGAAAGCACTGGGGTTACAGGTGGAAACCATCGGCTCTGTCAATGGTTACTATTCCTATACGTTTATGTACATTGCTCTATGCGGGGCCATCCAGGCGATGACGCTCGGGATTTCCATTTCCTCGAAAGAAGTCCGGGAGAAGACGGCGGATTTCCTTTTGACAAAACCGGTAACACGTACGAATGTACTCGCTTCCAAATTACTTGCTGCATTAACATGTATTCTGTTTACTAACATTGTGTACCTGGGGGCGGCTGTTCTTATTGCAAAGGCGGTAGCGTCCGGGGAATTCAGTTTGACTGCATTTCTATTAATCTCTCTGAGCCTTTTGATTATCAGTTTAATCATGTTTGCATTGGGTACAATGCTTGCGGTTCTTTTTCCGAAAATAAAATCTGTCATCAGCGTCTCGCTTGGCGTGGTATTCGGATTCTTCGTACTAGGCATGGTGGCGGGCCTCGAGGAATCAGGGCGCTATTTCTCGCCGTTCAAATATGTGGATTATGCGTATGTGATGAAGAAAGAGACATATGAATGGCCATTCCTGGTTGTTGGATTCATCATTATTGTTCTGGCATTCATTGTGAGCTTCATTGTCTATAAGAAAAAAGACATTCACACGGTATAAAAGGAGGGGGCAGCCGTGAATATCTATTGGAGAGAATTGAAGGCACATCGTAAATCATTAATTTTTTGGTGCATCGGGATGGTTGCGCTGATCGGTGCAGGCATGAGCGAATACGGAGCTTTCACTTCATCTGGACAGTCAATAAATGACCTGATGAAAAGTATGCCGAAAGCGATGCAATCGTTTATGGGCGGTGGTGGTCTGGATATGTCTACTGCCGTTGGATACTACGGGTTGTTGTTCCTGTACATCATCCTTATTGCGACGATCCATGCGGCCGTGCTCGGGGCATCGATTCTATCAAAAGAAGAACGGGATAAGACAGTTGAATTCTTATTTGTTAAGCCGGTGACCCGCAGGAAGGTGGTGGCAGTGAAAATAATGGCCGCATTGACGAATTCATTGATACTGACCTTTGTCACCTTTGGAGTCTCCCTTGTGATCGTGGGACATTTTGCCGAAGGAGAGAGCATCACAGGCGGTATCGGCAGACTCATGGCGGGTATGTTCATCCTGCAGGTATTATTCCTTGTGATCGGCACAGCAGTTGCAGCAGTCACCAAGCGTCCTGGTAAAGCATCCGTCTGGGCAACCAGTATTCTGTTAGTTACATTCATACTATCATTTGCCATCGACTTGAGCGAAAAAATAGAAGCGTTAAAATACTTCACTCCATTTAAATATTTTGAAGCAAAAAATTTGCTCGATGATGGTCTCGAACCCTTTTTTGTAGCATTATCCTCCGTGATGATCTTCGTTTTGGCAGTGACTACTTTTTGGTATTACAGAAAGCGTGATCTGAAGATGTAGTGTAGTGTGGTAAAGCAGTGTTGGGTTTGAAGGAAATCAGATTTGCATTGGGCTATGAGAAGATATGATGACATGCCCATCGGCCAATATAAAAAGTAACATAGAAGTCAAGATCAACATTTAAAAGTAATAAAAACACAGGAAAACCCTTCTTCGCCAGGAGGGGAAGTCTGTGTTTTTATTTATTTCACCTTATGTTTGTCAATGCATTAATTGACGATAGAACAGAAAGGATGCGCGGTGGAGAATGCATGTTGGAAGCATTTGTCCTGGTCGGATATAAAAAACTTCCGGAATATTGAAGTTCAATCTTCTGGAAGTCGTAAAAATTCTATTGATATAGAGTTGGAAGTGTGATAAATTAGAACAGAAACACATAAAATGGGAAAATAAAACATATTCCCTCAATATTAATTATATATCAAAACCATTTAATGAGTCAACCCCCAATTTTTTTGAAAAGGAGTGCTTGAATGAAAGCTGAAATTGTGCAAGAACAAGAACGTGTGAATCAAGTATTAGAAACAATCAATGATCAAATTGGAAGTCTGACCAAAGAAACCGGACGTAGGAAAGATGAAGTGAGGGAAATCCGCAAAAATTTCTGGGATGAGGTCAAAGTGAATACTGACACTTTCGATGACTTTCTGGAGACGGTACTCAGTTTAAGGCAGCAAGCACAGGTATTGACTGTAAGTCATAGCACGCACAGTCAGGCTGTGAAAAAACTTTCCTCTCTCCGGCGCATGAAAGAAAAACCATATTTTGGGCGCATTGATTTTCTGGAAGACGGTGAATCGTCAGCGGAACAGGTGTATATCGGCATTGCCACAATAACGGACGAATCTGGTGAAGACTTTCTAATTTATGACTGGCGGGCACCTATTTCAAGTGTGTACTATGATTATTCCCCGGGCCCCGCTGAATATGAAACTCCGGGGGGCACAGTTAAAGGGAATTTGGAGAAAAAATGGCAATATATCATCAAGGATGGAAGTATTGATGCCATGTTTGATACCAGCCTGACGATCGGGGACGAAATTCTGCAGCAAGTACTGGGGAAGAGAACTGACAATTATATGCACAGCATCGTTGCAACCATTCAACGCAAGCAAAATCATATTATCAGACACGATAAGGGGCGGCTGCTCATCGTCCAGGGTGCAGCGGGGAGTGGAAAGACATCTGCCGCACTGCAGCGCATAGCGTATCTGCTTTATAAGTATCGAGGCACTCTGAATGCAGATCAGGTCATACTATTCTCACCCAATGCCATGTTCAACAGCTATGTGTCCAATGTACTGCCTGAACTCGGTGAGGAAAACATGGAACAAGTGACTTTCCAGGAGTATTTGAATCATCGATTAAGCACAGAATTCCAACTCGAGGGCCCATATGACCAGCTGGAATATATGTTGAAAGAAATGGATTCCCCTTTATATAGGGCGAAGGCCGAGAGCATCCGGTTCAAGGCATCGACCAGATTCTTTGAAGCGATCAAAGCGTACCGGAAGTCACTTGAATCATTCGGAATGAAGTTCAAGGGGATCAAATTCAGAGGTGAATCGATTGTCACTGCGGAACAAATTACAGAACAATTTTATACTCATGATACAGGTCTCAAATTTCACAATAGAATAGAGATGCTGAACGAATGGCTGAATAAACATATTGATGAAGCAGAGAAGCGGGAAAGGACCAAACCGTGGGTTGAGGAAAAAATCGAGCTGTTGAGCAAAGAAGAATATGAAAAAGTGTATAAACACTTACAAAAGAATAAATCAACTAATGAAGGTTTGTTTGATAATTATGAAGCAGAGTACGCTGCGTTTTCACGCTTGATTGTCCGCAAGAGGTTTAAAAGGCTTCGAAAAAAGATAGATAGACTGCTTCATGTAGATATAAAAGGGATCTACCTTCAAATTTTTGACGAACCAACTGCTATCCACTCCTTGATGGCAGGCGCACCACCTGAAGAATGGGAGCAGATTTGCCGTTTGACTGTTCGAATGCTTTCTGAAGGGAAGTTGAATTATGAAGATGCGACTCCATTCCTGCTATTAAAGGAACTGATTCTCGGCTTTCAGACGAATACGTCGATCAGGCATGTGTTAATAGACGAAGCACAGGATTATTCCCCTTTTCAATTTGAATTCCTGAAGAGGTTGTTTCCGGCAGCGAAAATGACGGTGCTCGGAGATTTCAACCAGGCCATCTTTGCCCATGCCAGTGAACAAGGGAACTTCAGCATATTGACAGACTTGTACGGCCCTTCCGACACCGATGCGATCATGCTGACACAAAGCTACAGGTCAACCAGGCCGATCATTGAATTCACGAAAAACCTTGTACCGGATGGGCACAAGATAACAGCTTTTGAAAGGGAAGGACAAAAGCCGGAGCTGACGGAGGTAGAGGACCATCGTGAACTACATCACAGGATAATATCTAAAATTGATGAACTGCGGAAACGTTCTTATGGTTCCATTGCAATCATATGCAAAACAGCTGCTGAAAGCGAATCTGCATTTGCAGAATTAAGTGATATGGGAAATCTCAAGCTCATGAAAATCGGCTCTTTGGAATACGAACAGGGTGTGGTTGTCATCCCGTCCTATTTGGCAAAAGGGATCGAGTTCGATGCCGTCATCATCTATGATGCATCTTCGCATAAGTATGGGGATGAAAGCCTGCGCCGCCTTTTTTACACCGCTTGTACAAGGGCGATGCATGAACTCCACTTATTCAGTGTAGGAAAACCAACTCCTTTTATAGAAAACATAGAAATTTGACAATGCAGGGGCGCTTTGTCCCTGCATTTTGTCCATTTTATAAAACTGGACGGGCCATCAACTAATAAATCCAAGACAAAACAATTGTAAACACCTCTTTCCTCTGCTAGAATCAACAAAGATTTATTACGACGCAACTTCATCTTCAGAAAGGTGTTTACTCAAATGAACCATCAACCAACCGGTAAAGAACGGGTCGGATTCGCGTTTCTTCTGGGAATGCTCGGAATCCTCGGTCCCCTTAACATTGATATGTATCTGCCGAGTTTCCCGGGTATAGCGTCCGATTTGAATGCCAGTGCCTCAATGGTGCAGCTTAGTTTGACGGCATGCTTGATCGGGCTTGCTGCCGGCCAGGTGGTAATCGGACCGATCAGTGATGCTCAAGGGAGAAGGAAGCCACTGTTAATCTCTATTTTTCTATTTGGCGTATCTTCCATTCTATGTGCGCTTGCACCGAATATCTCCGTGCTGATTGCAGCGCGTTTTATCCAGGGGTTCACTGCTTCAGCGGGGATCGTCCTTTCACGTGCAGTAGTACGTGACGTATTCAGCGGGAGGGAGCTGACGAAATTCTTCGCCTTGTTAATGGTGATCAATGCAACTGCGCCAATGGTTGCTCCGATTACTGGCGGGGTTATCCTTCTGATGCCTTTCGCTTCGTGGCATACGATTTTCTATTTTCTTGGATTAGTAGGTTTTGTGATAGTGCTTACGATTGCTGTGAAGTTGAAGGAAACACTTCCCCCTGAAAAGAGGATTCCAAGTTCAATCGGCGCCTCGCTCAGAACGATGGGAAGTCTGATGACGGATCGTTCGTTTGTCGGCTATGTCCTGACTATCGGACTTATTCATGGAGGGAGCTTTGCTTATGTAGCAGGCACTCCGTTTGTGTACCAGGGGATTTACGATGTATCGCCGCAGGCGTTCAGTTTCTTATTCGGCATCAACGGGCTGGCGATCATATCGGGCAGCTTCATGATCGGCCGTTTCAGCGACATCATACCGGAAAGAAATCTGCTTCGGATCGCCGTTATAACAGCAGTGAGTGCCACCTCAGTCCTGCTCATTGCAACCATCATCCAAGGTCCGCTCGCGACACTCGTCATCCCGATCTTCATTTACATGACATCGATGGGGATGATCCTGACCAGCACATTTACACTCGCAATGGAAAAGCAGGGGCACCGTGCCGGCAGCGCCAGCGCCATGCTGGGCATGCTTCCCCTCGTTGTAGGTTCACTCGTAGCACCACTTGTCGGCATCGACGAAACCACCGCCGTTCCGATGGGTGCTGTCCTATTCTCCACAGCGCTGCTTGGTGCTGCCGCCTTCTTCACGCTCACCAAGCGGAACAAAGGGACAGGTTCCTTGTCCCGTTAAATAACCACAACGACGTATCGTCAAAAAGACCCTTAATTAAATCGATAAGGGTCTTTTTCGATTTATTCACCCGTTGGCTGCTACAATCCTTCCCACCATCTAGAAGAAGGATAGGGACCTTCATGCAATAAAAACGTCTCGCCGATTGTGGGAGTGAGAACCTTGATACCATTATCTTCTCCAGCTTTCGTCACACGCTTAATCGGATCTGTCCATTCATGAAAGGACAGCGTAAAGGCTCCCCAGTGAATGGGAAGTAATAAATCACCTTTAACATCAATATGAGCTTGAACAGTTTCTTCAGGAAGCATGTGAATGGGAGCCCATCGCGGATCATACTGCCCGCATTCCATCAAGGTAAGGTCGAACGGTCCGTATCGTTCGCCAATGTCCTTGAATTTGTGGGCCGTAACCGCTGTCCCCGCTGAAAAAGATTTTCGAATCCTGTCCTTTGATGACCCAGGAGCACCACAGAGTACTGTTCCGGTCATGTATGTTTCTTCCTGAAAAATGCCTCGCAGGTGCAGAAGCAAGAGTAAGACCCTGGCAGTCTATCTCTTCCCACCAGTCAAGTTCTACGATCTTGTCAGGAAGTATGCCCCATCGTTCCAGGTGACTCCCTACTCCAATCGGAACAAAGAACTGATTTACTCTTTTGCGAAGTTTTAGAATCGTTTTGTAATCAAGATGGTCATAATGGTCATGGGAAAGAACAACCGCATCTATTCTCGGAAGCTCTTCCATTGATACAGGCAGTTCTTTACTGAACCTTTTACCGCCGATCAGCGGGAAAGGTGAAGGGGCATCTCCCAACATCGGGTCGAAGAAGAGATGTTTTCCGTCGATTTCGATCATGCAGGCAGAATGACCGAACCAGGTGATATTCGTTTGCTGGTGGTGATGATGGAGAGAAGGAAATCTGGTTACCGGTAGTGAACGTTCAGGCTTTCGATCTGAATTTCTCTTCAGCATATCCCTGATCATCGTAATGGAAGTCGTCAAATCCGTGCTCGTGGAGGTGGGAATTTGGTTCTTGAATGATCCGTTTGAATAGTTTCGAGAACTCTGCACCCTTTCCCTGACTGGCTTTTGGCCAAAAGCAGGATTGAACTTTATCAGTAAATAAACTGAAAGGACGATTACACATAAGGCGAAAAGAACAGTTAACATATGGGGATCCCCTTTAAAATAGTACTTTAATCTTTATTTTACTATCTCAAATTATTATCTCTGTGTCCAAATTTAAAGCCCATCCCAGTGAGGTTTAAGGCGTGAACGTATCGGCGGAAGGACTTTAATGGGATTCACTCCGTTAATTCAGCAAACCATTCCCGTGTTTCCTCAGATGAGAATGGTTTCAACTAACCTCACCGTTTACTGATACTTTAAAAGGGTATCAGTTTAGGAGAATGCATTTAGGAAGGATGAGCTGATGATTAACGCATTATTATTAAACTGTTCGTTAAAAAGCGGAGAAGAGCAGTCGAATACGGCAGCCTTAATGGATGAGGCAGTTGAAATATTTAAAAAGGAAGGGATAGAATCCGAAGTTATCAGGCTGGCAGATTACTCGATTTCCTACGGTATAACACCGGACGCCGGAGATGGCGATCAATGGCCGGAAATTTTTGAAAAAGTAAAACTGGCAGATATCGTGATCGTCGGGACACCACTCTGGCTCGGTGAAAAAAGCAGCATTGCTACGCTTGCGATTGAGAGACTGTATGGTGGAAGCAGCCTGACAAACAATAAAGGTCAATATCTTTATTACAACAAAGTTGGCGGAGCAATCGTTACAGGTAACGAAGACGGTGCTAAGCATGCTTCTGCATCCATTCTTTACGGACTCGCCCATATCGGATTTACAATCCCTCCGAACTCGGATACTTATTGGGTAGGGGAAGCAGGCCCTGGTGCTTCCTATATTGAAGCAAAAGGGAAAGAAAATGAATTCACACAGCAGCATGCAAGAATCATGGCTTATAACCTCATTCATTTCGCAAGACTCCTTAAAGAAAAGCCTATCCCCGCAGAAGGGAATAAAGTAGAATGAGTATAATATTGTTACCCTTCCAACGACGTGACGTGAAGCGAACGCATCGTTGGAAGGGTTTCTTACATTCTATTTTCTGTCTGGTAATCGATATGGTAAAATCTTTTCATAAACCATAGATGACAACCTGTATAAAGGAGTAATGGCAATGGAAATCAAACAGGATTTTATTATAGGGAAAGAAGCGTCTGAACTGATAATGGATCATCTCAGAAACATGTCCATCCATTCACCGCCGGAAAGCAGGCATGCACTGAATCTTGATGGGCTGAGGCAGCCGGATATTACGTTCTGGGGGGCGTGGGAAGACGGCGAACTGGTCGGCTGTGGCGCATTGAAGGAACTCGACAGGGAGCAGGGGGAAATCAAGTCCATGAAAACATCTGCAGACCATCTCAGAAAAGGCATATCGAAGAAAATCCTTCACCACATCATAGAAGTTGCAAGAGAGCGGGGCTACCTGCGTCTGAGCCTCGAAACAGGATCAATGGACGCATTTTTGCCTGCGAGAAAGCTATATGAAAGCTTTGGATTCACATATTGTGAACCGTTTGGTAACTACGGGGAAGACCCCAATAGTATATTTATGAACAAGGAATTATAGGAGCAGACCCATTTCTCCACAAAGTAAAATCATCCGCATCGCAGAGTATAGCTCTAAAATGAGACCCATTCCTTAATCGAAATCTGTTACCTTATACGTACTATATCATTTAGTCATGGAGGAGTCATTGTGATGGAGAATACATATCATTTAGATCCGGTTTTGCTTTCAGATTTAAAAAGCGGGAGGGAAACCTATTGGGCGAACGACAAGCTGAAACCGTTCAGTCCATTGGAATCACAGGAGATGATAGAAGCCGAACAGCTACTATCACGATTTGCCTCCTATTTGAAAGAGGTATTTCCGGAGACCCGGAAAACGAATGGAATCATTGAATCATCTGTCCAGAACCTGCCAAATATGCAAATATCTCTTCAAGATTATTATGGAACGACCATACCGGGAAAGTTGATGTTGAAATGTGACAACGAGCTGCCGATCGCAGGCTCGATCAAAGCCCGCGGAGGCATTTATGAAGTGCTGAAAATAGCAGAATCACTGGCAATGAAACACAATATGATCCGGAAGACAGATGACTACTCAGTAATGGCAGACAAAAAATTCATCGATTTCTTCTCACAATTCTCCATCGCAGTAGGCTCAACCGGAAACCTTGCCTTAAGTATCGGAACAATGGGAGCTGCCCTCGGTTTTAAGGTAACCGTCCATATGTCTAGAGAAGCCAAGCAATGGAAGAAGGACCTCCTCAGGAAAAAAGGCGTACTGGTCGTGGAACATGAAAAAGACTTTTCCTATGCTGTGGAGGAAGGGAGGAAGCAATGCACATCGAATCCGAATTGCTTCTTCATCGATGACGAAAATTCAAAAGATTTATTCATGGGATATGCAGTTTCAGCACTAAGACTGCAAAAACAGTTCGAAAAAGAGGGCATCAAAGTCGATCAAGAACATCCACTCATCGTTTATTTGCCGTGCGGTGTCGGCGGCGGTCCAGGTGGCGTGACATACGGATTGAAACATGTATTCGGAGAGCATGTTCATTGTTATCTTGCGGAACCTGTTAATTCCCCATGTATGCTGCTCGGACTTTCCACAGGAAGACACGAAAATATTTCTGTAGGGGACATTGGGTTAAGCAATCAAACAGAAACGGACGGATTAGCGGTTGGCCGCCCATCAGCCCTTGCAGGGAAAATGGTGGGTGAATTCCTGAACGGAGTGTACACGGTCAGCGATGAAAATCTGTTTAAAATGCTGGCTCTCTTACATGACTCAGAAAATATAACTCTGGAGCCGTCTGCTTTAGCGGGTATGTACGGCCCTGCACTGCCGCAAGTCCAAAACCATCTTGAATCTATGCCAGAATCAAGCGGCAGGCTCAACCAAGCAATTCACCTTGTGTGGGCAACGGGAGGTAACCTGGTTCCGTCATTCATTATGAAAGAATACATCACTAGAGGAGAGAATCTCCTTTAATCCGCTTAATGACCGTCCCGGAACAGACAGGTACCTATCAAGTGAATGGTCAACGAATTCTGTGTTTGACATTTTCTGGCCTTCAGCATACAATAAGGGTGAAATTAAACTATGTATCAAAGGGAGTATGTTATATGTTAGGTGTCGTTCTTAACTAACCGTGAAATGAATACGGACATTTTGCCGGCATTCGTCTATCTATTTGAATTGGGCGAATGAAATGCTTATTTAACTGTGCCTGCAGAATGTAGTTAAGAACAATGGTCATAGCCTATACACCCTTTACTTTAGGAGAGCTGTGTCTTTTGTGCACAGCTCTTTTTGTGTACGAAACGGCTTGCATCTTTCAAAGGGACCCTTGTATACAAGTCAAGAAGACCACAATGGACATTGTTCTGTTGTGGTCTATTTTTATTTTATTGGAGGAGAAACCATTGAACGAAAAGACATTTCAAACACTTGAATTTCAGCGCGTAAAGGAAGAATTGACGAACTTCGCTCTCACAGAAGAAGGGAAGGCTGAATTACTGAATATGATGCCATCCACCATCAAGCGCCAGATCGAAATGCGCCTTGATGAAGTGACGGAGGCAGTCAGGATACTTGAAAAAAGCAGCAGCGTACCGATTCACGGGTTGGATGGCGTTGAGAAGGTCATCGCCAATCTAAATAAGGGAGTCCCGTTGAGACCGGACCAGTTGAGCAACATTCACTCATTCCTGGACGCCTGTAACAAGCTGAAGAAATATATGGAGGATAAGCAATGGCTTGCACCAAGGGTATCAGCATACGTGTACTCGATTGATGAAATTCCGGAAGTGGCAGACGAAATCAACCGCTGCATCCGGAATGGCCGGGTCGATGATTATGCAAGCAAAGAGCTGCTTCGAATCCGAAAGCAGGTAAGCATTCAGGAGGACAGATTGAAGGACAAAATTCAATCGATTGTGAAATCAGCAAAATACAAATCCTATCTTCAAGAAGCAATCGTTAGCCAGCGGAACGGACGATATGTGCTGCCAATCAAAAAAGAATACAAAGGGAAAGTAAAAGGGGCCATGCTTGATTCATCCGCATCAGGTTCTACACTCTACATCGAACCGGATGAACTCAGCATACAGCAGGATCAGCTGCTGATGTATAAACTGCAGGAAGATCAGGAAATAGAGAACATCTTATGGGCATTGACTGGGCTTATTCAAACTTACGAACCGCAGTTCAAGCTGGCGATTGAAACAATGGTTCACTACGATGTCCTTTTTGCAAAAGCAAAATACAGCCGTGCGATTGATGGAGTGAGCGCAGTCGTAAATGAAAGCCATCGAATCAATTTGAAAAATGCCGTACATCCGTTATTAGGAAAAGGTGCCATCCCGTTATCTATCGAGATGGGGGATACGTTTCATGCATTGGTCATAACAGGGCCGAATACCGGCGGGAAAACCGTCACCATCAAGACGGTCGGTCTCCTGGTCCTCATGACGCAATGCGGGCTGCACATACCAGCAGACCGAGGCAGTGAAATCAGCATATTCGAACAGATTTTGCTGGATATTGGCGACGGTCAAAGCCTTGAACAAAGCCTGAGCACGTTCAGCTCTCACGTCAAAAACATTATTGAGATTCTGAAGGAGACAAACGACCGGACCCTGGTACTTCTTGATGAGCTCGGCTCCGGAACAGATCCGCTTGAAGGCATGGGACTTGCAACTGCCATCCTCGATCAGCTTTACGAAAAAGGGGCGACCATGCTTGCGACGACTCACTACAGTGAAATCAAGCATTTTGCAGAAGAACATGAAGGTTTCATGAATGGAAGCATGGAATTCAATATTGAGACCCTGCAGCCCACTTACAAGTTGATTGTTGGGGAAGGCGGAGAAAGTCAGGCATTTTCCATTGCACTTAAGTTGGGGATGCACCCGTCAATCATTGAAAAAGCACATAAAATCACATATCGGGAAACAAAAAGATATTACGCGGATGAACAAGACTTCCATGCAAAAAAAGAAATGGAAAAGCAAGTCATCGCCAGTAAATACAAAAGAAGAGAACACAGTAAAAAAGCAGGGTTAAAACCAGTCGTTACATTATTCGCCAAAGGAGATAACGTCAAAATCTCCCCAACCGGTGAACACGGCATAGTCTTTGAAGGACCGGATGGCATGGGACGATATTCCGTACAAGTACAGGAAGAAAGGAGGATTTTACCGCACAAACGGCTTTCCCTCTATATCTCTGCGGCTGAATTATATCCAGCTGATTACGACTTTGACATTATCTTTGAAACGAAAGAAAACCGGAAGAAAGATAAACTTATGAGCAAACGTTACGTAGAAGGGTTGTCCATTGAACGTGATTGTGATTAACGGAAAAAAGACCCTTCTTACATTCAGCCGGCCCGTCCAGCCCTCAATATTACTGGCCAGGCGGGCAATCACTTTAAACAGATAAACACAAAATAAAAGATTGAGTAGATCACCATATTTTGAAATAATTGGTTTACGCGATTGTGTTTCAAATATAGATCAAAAGAGTGGTGAACCAATATAATTCGCATGTTGTTCTGATTAGGGAAGTGAAATAAATATTTATTATAAATGGATAGGGTGAGTACATGTATACTTCCAAAGAAAGAGAACAATATTTTACAAGCATCATCAATCGATTATCTGAATCAGAATTTATTGAGGGAATCGTTCAATTGGGTTCAGGGGTGAATGGATATAAGGATGAGTATTCGGATATTGACTTAATGGTGGCAGCATCTGCATTGAGAGAAGTAGAGGAAGCAAAGGCATATATTCACCAATGCTTCCTTGAACTTCAATCCGTTTACATAAAAGAAATAAAACTAAGTGAGCATATATACCTCATCATTGCATTTATGGAAAATGGACTCGAGTTCAATGTATCCATCCTCTCCAGAGGGTATTTAAACGTAAAATCGCCTTTATGGAAGGTGGTTGTGGATAAAACAGGTGAAGTTTCTGAGAAGATGAAAACCGCACATGAACAGTTTAATCGAAAAAATTATGCATACAGTGAAGATCCTGCCTTTGAGTTTTATTATTGTATGAGAAAATTCCAGACAGAACTAAAGCGTCATAATCTCATCTACGCCATGAAAATGCTTGAAACAATGAGGGACCAGACCCTCCAAATAGAAGCTCTCAATGAAAACAAGAAACTTCATCAGTTCAAGGCTTACGAAACACTTTCGCCGGAATTCATCAGCAGGTTCCTTCAAACCTATCCGGCTGAAATAAACGAAGAGACGTTAGTGGAGGCGGCTGGAAGATTGAAAGAACTTTTTTCCGAAATCATTAAGCAAAGCGGCACATATCTGCTGGCGGAAAATATTCACCGGATCTTAAAGTGAAAAGTACCAAAAGGATACAAGCGACTCGTCCAAGTGACGAGTCGTTTTACATTCCTGCCGCTTAAAACGGGTTCGTCGCCCACTGCAGCGACTGCTTGATGAAAATCCTCGGGTGCAATTTCAACTGTGAGACTATGTGCTCCGCCAAATCTTCGGGCTGCATATATTTCTCCTTATCGGCTTCATCCAGCTTATCGCCAAAGGTCAAATCCGTCGCGACAAGACTCGGATTAAGGGTCATCACACGTATGTTATGTTTGCGGACTTCCTGCATTAATGCTTCCGTCATACCTTGAACAGCAAACTTCGATCCGCTGTAAGCCGTGCTGTTTGCTGTGCCCTTCAATCCGCTGCTGGATGAAATGTTGATGATATCCCCCCGGTTTTTCTCGATAAGTTGTGGAAGAACAGCGTGAGTCACATGATACGTTCCAAATACATTTACTTCAAACGTTCTTTTCCAATCTTCAGGGGAGATTTCGAGAAACTTGCCGTATGTACCGATCCCTGCATTATTAATCAGTATATCTGCAGGTCCAAGTTCGTCCTGCAAGACAGAAACTGCCTTCTTGACCTGCTCCATATCCGAAATATCCGCAACTGCGATACTTGCCTTCACACCGAGAGACTCCGCATCCTTGGCAACCTGCTTCAATGCGCTCTCAGTCCTGGCAATCAAGCCGACGTGGACTCCTTGACGCGCAAGTTCCAGTGCCGTGGCTTTACCGATTCCTCGCCCTGCACCTGTGATATAAGCAATTTTTCCTTCAATCGATTGTGCCATCATGAATCATCCTTTCCAATTTAATTGTCTATTGTAAGTGTAAGGCTGTTGGAGAAAAATCTCAATTGAAAGGGTAGAAATGTGAAACAAAGCAAAAAAAACATTCCGGACTAAAATGAAAGATTATTATAATTATGTTATGTAAATTAATAACGAATAAGTAACATCCTGACCAAGGATCAGGATGCTACTCACTACCGCTTCATACTTCCGGCAAATTCCTTCGCAACTTCCGGTGTTCTTTTTGCTTCTTCCACTGTAAACATAATAGAGCTTTTTTTATGTTGGATGTCCTCCTGGATTTCTCCTTGTATGGTTTGCAGCTGGTCAGTCTCTTCAGTGACATGATCAATACCCGACTGTATATTGTTTACGCTCTGATTGATTGAATTGATGATCGGACGTGTCGTTTTCATCGTTTTCACAACGCTCATTGTTAACATGATAATGGCTGCAGCCACAAGTGCAATACTGATGTACACGATCCACATAGCTCATTCACCTCTGTATGATTAAATTTGATATTTATTATTTTCCCTATTTTCCTGAAAATTAACTGATCATTTATTCTTAATTTCTAAAAGGATCCCTTTACTAAAAAGAACGGAGCTAGTAATCTATTGGTAAGCTAAAGGAGAGCGGAGGGCTAAGAATGATTAAAGCTGTATTCTTTGATTTGGACGACACACTGTTATGGGATTCGAAAAGTATACAAAGTGCATTTGAAGAAACCTGCAAGTATGCCTGCACAAGGGTAAATATCGATGGAGACAAATTGGAGGAGGAGGTAAGAACGTCGGCAAGGGAATTGTATTCTTCATACGAGACGTTTGAATTCACTCGAATGATCGGAATCAATCCCTTTGAAGGACTTTGGGGTGATTTTCAAGATGACCACCATGAACAGTTTTCGAAGATGAAGGAAATCGTTCCTGCGTATCGGGAGGACGCCTGGACCAGCGGTTTAAAAAGCCTCGGGGTAAACAACAAAGCGTTGGGAAAGGAATTGGCTGAACGTTTCAGGATTGAACGGAAGAATCATCCCTTTGTTTATCCCGATACTTTTCACGTATTGAATCTATTAAGAGACAATTATGTTTTGGTGCTGTTAACGAATGGCTCACCTCAATTACAGCACATCAAACTGCAGATGACAGAGGAGCTGGTTCCATATTTTGAGGAGATCATCATTTCTGGTGCAATCGGAAAAGGAAAACCGGATACCGCTATGTTCCTTCATGCGCTTGATAGACTTTCATTAAAAAAAGAAGAAGTCATCATGGTCGGGGATAACTTAACGACAGATATCCTGGGTGCAAACAGAACGGGTATAAGAAATGTTTGGATTAATCGTCATGACCGGGATCAGGGAGATATCACGCCTGATTATGAAATAAAGAAATTATCCGAGCTTCTTGATATTCTGAATCAGCTTTAGCTTTCCTACATATTTGATGTCCCTCTTTCATAAAATGATCACTGCCAAAAAAAGATTTAAAAAAATGTTCACATACAAGGAGGCACTCCGGATGGGGAATGGACTTCATGAAATGGTGGTAGATGCATCAATTGGGGATGTGTGGCAATATATCAGCAACCTGGGATATTGGGCACCACTAGTACCAGGCTATATCGAACATAAAATCATAAGTGATAAAGTCTCGGAATGGAAGTTCAAGATCGATATTGGACTGATGAGAAAAAAGATTCAAGCCAGGGTGAATATTACAGAGTGGATCAAGCCTTCAAGAGTGACGTTCAGTATTACAGGGCTGAATGAAAAATTCACAGGCGGAGGTTCCTTTGAAGCGGAAAAATCATCTGAATTTCAAACCACAGTCAAGGGAAGACTTGCGATCAATACTTATAGCCCTATAGAAAAAATCATCACCCCTATACTCGATAAGACAGTTCCTGACATGACAGCGGAACTGACAACAAACGTTGCAAGAGAAATTGAAAAACGATTTTCCTGCCGCAGATAAGGGGTTAAAAAAGAACTAATGGAGTAAAGTCCGTTGGTTCTTTCTTTTTAACATAAAAGATGACCGTATAACAATCCCTAGATATGCTAATATATACTTTGACTTACGAAATTCTTTGAGTAGGATGAAAATTTCCTTGAACAGTACATACACTATGAGCAGTGAGATTTAAAAAGGGGTCATTACATGCAAAACCTGGAAACTATTCGCGAGAAAGCGATTGAAGAAACCAAAATAAAAGTAGAAGAAGATATCACTCATTATCTGGAAGCGCATGAGACATGCCCTTCTTTTCAGGACTACCTTTCTGAAAGAAGCAGGTTCTTTCAACAAATATGGATGAATACATGGCTGAGTAATGTAACTAATAATATCCTTAGGAGCAATAAAAAAGCCTTCTTGAGAAAAAAAGGATACGAGGTTGAAGGAGCGGATAAAAAGCTCCTAAACAAAATGTTTCGAAATGAAATACAGAATGAACATCCCTTTCATGTAAAAGAATGGGTCATGGCCAACACCCCTGATCAACAACAATGGGAAGTCCGCTACCGTCGGACTAGAGAGCGCTATATAACAGACTTGGCAGATAAAGAGACAGCTTCACGAAAAAAAGATATCCAGAAAAAAATCCTTTATTTTCTGGAAAAAAATGTCGCGGTCAATGAACTTAATTGGTATGTTGAACTTAGATATTCATTTGCTGGAAAGTTGTTTAATGATATGGATACAAGGCCGAAATTTAAGCAAATAGAACCATATGCACTTGAAGATAAGTTAGAAGAAGAGGGCATCCTCAGTAACCATGAGTTCAAAACAGTCTCCGATTTCTTGAAGGAATATACAGGATCCATTCACAAGAAGAGCGAACAATGGGAACACAACCTTTGGGAATATGAAACATATTACTCTCCGTATGAAAGGTTCATTTCATCTGCTACAGAACATATCATTTGCTCATTTGTCTCCGGAAGCCTTCCTGCAGATATCCTTGTTTCCTATAAGAATATATTTGGCGAGGAACTGTCTCAGGAGCAGTTGGTCAAATGGATCCAGCCTGTTCTCCTGAATGAAAAGCGCTTATTTTTCAAGTGGATCCGGGAAGAGTACATCATTGATTTGGCAATCGTGTTGGACGTGCCTTTTGATGTGGATTCCCACCTGGTCTTATATAAGGAGTCACTCATCAAGAGAGAGGAACGAAAAGAGGAAGAAGAAGCTGCACAGAGACGGAAGCAGGAAGAAGAAGCACGAATGCTCGAAGATATATTCGGCAGGGAGTACAGCCCATCCTTCAGGGGCGGGGTCAAATATGTCCTGCATATCGGGGAAACCAATACAGGCAAAACCCATCGTGCTATTTCCAGGATGAAAGATGCAGACAGCGGGATTTATCTTGCTCCACTGCGGTTATTGGCACTTGAAGTATTTGATAAGTTGAATAATGAAGGTGTGCCATGCAATTTGAAAACGGGAGAGGAAGAAAAGGAAGTCGACCAAGCGCGTCACCTTGCCTGCACTGTTGAAATGTTCCATGAAAAAGAGGAATATGAGGTTGTCGTGATTGATGAAGCCCAGATGCTTGCAGATCAAGACAGGGGATTCTCATGGTATAAGGCGATTACGAAAGCGCGGGCAAAGGAAGTTCATATCATCGGGAGCGAAAATGTCCGCGGTCTCCTTTTGGAACTGGTGGGCGATGATGGGGTTGAAATACACAATTATCAAAGAGAGATACCTTTACAAGTAGAGGAGAAAGAATTTAAATTAAAGCATGCACGGCAGGGGGATGCACTGGTCTGTTTTTCAAGAAAGAAAGTACTTGATACTGCATCGAGGCTGCAAAATAACGGCCATAAAGTCAGTATGATATATGGAAGTATGCCGCCTGAGACAAGGAAGAAACAAATGATGCAATTCATCAATGGCAAGACGAGGGTAATCGTCGCCACAGATGCGATCGGGATGGGGTTGAACCTGCCGATCAGAAGAATCGTCTTTCTCGAAAACGATAAATTTGATGGGACGAGAAGGAGGTTGCTCACTTCACAAGAAGTGAAACAAATCGCTGGCAGAGCAGGCCGTAAAGGAATCTATGATATAGGACGAGTTGCCTTCACCAAGGATATAAAGAAAATGTCCCGTCTGCTTGAGCAAGAAGACCTTTCTCTTCGTACATTTGCGATCGCACCTACGAGCAATGTCTTTGAACGGTTTCAACGATATTATCATGAAATGGATACCTTTTTTCAGTTATGGGAAAAGTTCACAAGCCCTTATGGTACAGAAAAAGCGTCTTTATCAGAAGAAAAAGAACTATACGAGCTTATCCGTGGTACCCAAATAGAAGCGAAACTATCTCTTGATGATTTATACGGATTTCTTCATCTTCCATTTTCTAAAAAAGAAAGCAGTTTGACCCGGCAATGGATCGATTCCATGCAAGCAATCGTTCACAATGAAGAGCTTCCAGAACCTGATATCAAAAGCAAGAATCTGGAACAAAAAGAAACGTCATATAAAGCTGTAGGGCTCCACTTATTATTCCTTTATCGATTAGGCAGACAGACGGAAGCTTATTACTGGGAACGAATTAGAGAGGACATTGCAGACGGGGTACATGAAAGCTTACGAACGGAAGTAAAGGGGATTTCAAAAACATGCAAGCATTGTAGAAAGAAACTGCCTTCCAACTTCGGATTTCCGATCTGTGACAGATGTCATGCATTAAATCGAAAAAGGCGCATAAGACGAAGAAACGACAAGTAACGTGATCAAAAAATAAGCTTCTCCTGTTACTATTTGCTAAGATAATACAGAAATGAAACTAATAGGGGTGACAAGTATGAAAATAGAGGTATGGTCTGACTTTGTATGTCCCTTTTGTTATGTGGGGAAGCGACGTCTGGAAGAAGCCTTGGAGAAATTGCAACTTAGTGTGGAAGTTGAATTCAAGAGCTTTGAACTAGATCCGGCCGCAGAAGTGGAAGTGGATATGAATGTATACGAAATGCTTGCCAAAAAATATGGTACGTCAATCGCACAAGCTGAAAATATGACTAAAGGTATCAAGGAGCATGGTGAACAAGCCGGAATCGAATTTGATTTCGACAACAGCATTCCGACTAATACGTTCGATGCTCATAGATTAGCGAAATTTGCAGCTCTTAATGGGTTAGACCTGAAACTTACCGAAAATCTTCTAAATGCTCATTTTGTTGATGGCAGACATATCGGCGATAAAGAATCTCTCCTTTTCATCGCTGAAGATATTGGTATGGATATCAAAGAAGCAAAGGAAGTATTGGAAGGTACCCGTTTTTCAGATGAAGTTCGAATGGATGAGAATGAAGCCAGGCAGTTGGGCATTCAGGGGGTCCCTTTCTTTGTCATTAATCGTAAATATGCAATTTCAGGTGCTCAGCCTGCAGAAGTATTTGAAAGCACTTTGAAAAAAATATGGGAAGAAGAGCATGGGGCACTTCCTTTACAATCGGTTTCGGGAAACTCCGATCTGATGTGCAGTGACAATGGATGTGAAGTTGAGAAGGAAGAAAAGTAAGAAAAGTAAGATAGTCTGCAGATAAAGAAAAGCAAGTGGGAGCTCTTTCTCCCACTTGCTTTATTAGAAACCATCATTGGCTGAAGAAGTTTTCAGTGTAGTATGGCTGTGAATCCCCATTAAAGGCAACGCCTACTCCAAGATATTCGTAGTGTGTCTGCAGGATATTCTCCCTGTGGCCTTTTGAGTTCATCAAGCCTTCATGTGCAAAGATGGAACTCATTTGACCGTAGGCTAAATTTTCCCCGGCGGTCCTGAAAGCTACCTGATCTTCTTCCATGCGGTCGAAAGGCGACTCACCTTCACGATTGGTATGACTGAAATAATGATTGTCTGCCATATCCAAACTGTGCTTCCGTGCAGTTTCCTTCACTTGATCATTCCATGAAAGGGTCGATAATCCATGGTTCACCCGGCTTGAATTGGTAAGATCGAATAACTGCAGTTCAAACCCTTTTTTAAGCTGCGGACTCGGTTCAGTGTAAAATCCGGATTTGTCCTGTTCCAGTTTTTCTGAAATCACTTGCACTGCTGTGACTGTCTCCTGTTCATATTTATCATAAAAGATGGTGACATAGCTGTCATCAATCTTAAAAACGTCGTGTTCTCCATTGTTTTGAAGTTGAAATACCGTTAGTCCTTTGCGGATATTCTCCAATGGGTCCCCGAGATGTTTTTGGACATCCTGTTTAGGCGTACCCATCTCTATTCCTGAAGAAGACGTCAATAAGTCTTGATTAGTGTATATACCATTGACTTTTTGTTCACTGTTATAAGAAACCATAAAGAAATTTTGATAATTTTCATGATAGGAATACCAATGGACCCCGTACTCATTCAGTGTTTTTCTTTCTGGTGCACCAAGATCTTCCTCTACGGTTGACTTGGATTCCCCCAGTTCTATATTATGGATCGAAAACTCTTGGTGTTCAGGTGCGGATAAAGCTGGTTTTTCTATATCTTTTGATTCTGGTGCGTCTTCATCTTTCTCCAAGTCCCGGAAAGATTCATCGAGCTTGATCAACAGGAGGCTCACCTCGTTATAAAGCTGATCGAATGCGTCCTGCACTTTTTCATTGTTCTTCATTTCTTCTATTTTTGAAAGCATAGAGTCTAATCCGGTTGCCTCGACCTTCTCTTCCCAAACCGGCTTTGAACCGTATGCAATAATGATAACCAATATAAGCATCAGTAATCGCTTCATGCTAACACTCCATTCTACCCTTCATTTTACCCAAAAAAATTCATAATGAAAAACGAAAAGAAAACTTTTTAGGTGATATTTACCCTAAATGAGATCCTTTCAATCCCATTTACCTGTTTTAGTATGGATTTGACTGGGTAACATAAAAAGTAGATTCCATTGTACTCTTGGGAAATAAACAATAAACATAAAGGGGAAATAGTGCATGAAACTATCTCACGAAGAAAGAATCCAACTGCATGAATTCAATAATTTGACAAAATCTTTAAGTTTCAATATGTATGATATTTGCTACACAAAAACGAGAGAAGAGCGGGAAGCTTACATAGAATATATAGATGAACAATATAACGCTGAACGTTTGACTAATATCCTTACCCATGTCTCGGATATCATAGGCGCTCATGTATTGAATGTCGCCAAACAGGATTACGTCCCACAAGGGGCAAGTGTCACGATTCTTGTATCAGAAGGTCCGATTGTGGAGGTTCCTACAGAACATTTTGATGAATCACCCGGACCACTTCCTTCATCTGTCACGATGCATTTAGATAAAAGCCACATCACTGTACACACCTATCCTGAATATCATCCGCATGAAGGGATTAGTACATTCAGGGCAGATATTGATGTATCAACATGCGGTGAGATATCTCCTCTTAAAGCTTTGAACTATCTCATCCATTCATTCGATACCGATATCATGACGATGGATTACCGTGTACGAGGTTTCACACGTGATATCAACGGGCGCAAATTATTCATTGATCATGATATTAATTCCATACAAAACTATATACCCGAAGAGATTAAAGAAGAGTACGACATGATTGATGTCAATGTTTATCCTCAAAATATCTTTCACACGAAATGTAAATTGAAAGACTTTGATTTAAACAACTACCTCTTCGGCTATTCGAAGGAAAAGCTTGAAGATAAAGAAGCAAAAGAGATCACGAAGAAATTAAAAATGGAGATGGATGAGATCTTCTATGGTAAAAACATCGACAACCCAAATTAGCCCAATACTCTGTTGGAATCATATCCAATGGAGTATTTTTTTCATTCTGGAAGGGATATTTTCCCCCGTTAAAGAATAGAAAACTGTATAATGATGTTGGAAACGATACATACGGGAGGAATAGAGATGAATTCACACGAAATTGATTTTGAATTGCATGGGGATGATATGCAATTTGTGGAAATCGAACTTGATCCGGGGGAGAGTGCCGTGGCAGAAGCGGGCGGCATGATGATGATGGATGATGGAATAACAATGGAAACGATTTTTGGAGACGGTTCTCAAGGTGGACAAGGAGGAGGAGGATTTCTTGGAAAGCTTGTTGGCGCCGGTAAGAGGATTCTAACAGGGGAAAGTTTATTTATGACTGTGTTTACAAATGAAGGAAGCGGGAAAAAGCGGGTGTCATTTGCAGCTCCTTATCCTGGCAAAATCATTCCTGTCGATTTAAGTGAATTAGGAGGGAAAGTCATCTGTCAGAAAGATGCATTTCTATGTGCAGCGAAGGGTGTTGCTGTTGGCATCGATTTTCAGAAGAAGTTGGGTACAGGTTTCTTTGGCGGAGAAGGATTTATTATGCAAAAACTTGAAGGTGACGGTTTAGCCTTTCTGCATGCCGGAGGGACGATACATAAAAGGGAACTAAAGTCCGGTGAAATGCTAAGAGTGGATACTGGATGTCTGGTTGCAATGACAAAAAACGTAGATTATAACATAGAGTACGTCGGAAAAGTTAAATCTGCTTTCCTTGGTGGGGAAGGACTGTTCTTTGCCACTGTCCGAGGGCCGGGTACGGTATGGGTGCAATCCCTTCCATTCAGCCGGCTGGCGGAAAGGATTTATGCAAATGCACCAGGTGGGGGGAAATCTACAGGTGAAGGAAGCCTCCTTGGCGGGATCGGTGATTTATTGAACGGTGATGACTAAAGGTAGTGGACAGCAGTTTTTCTGCTGTCTGTTTTTTTATAGTTGTATATCTCCATTGCTTTTCACCACTGAGCAAGCTGTATGCGCTTTTCTATAGTCCGGATCAGCCGGCAAGCCCCTCCGCTCTTCTGGTCATTCACCCATTTATTCTTTTCATCATATGTAGTAGTAGATGGAATGAAAGGGTGGTTTTATGTCTAGGCTGGTACGTCATTATTATGCTGGAGGTAATACGGCGAAAGGTTTTTACAGTTTATACGATTCAGTATTGGATGGTTTGAACCGATTGTTTATCTTAAAGGGTGGACCTGGCACGGGGAAATCCTCTTTAATGAAAGATATTGGAAAGAGGTTTGAGGAAAAAGAAGTTGAAGTTGAGTACTTACACTGCGCATCAGATAACAATTCGATCGATGGAGTCATATTGCCTCGATGGGGACTTGGAATCGTGGATGGGACTGCACCTCATATCATTGAACCAAAAGCGCCAGGTGTGATTGAGGAATATGTAAATTTAGGGGCTGCCTGGGATTCCGATGAATTGGCTGGGCATAAGGAAGAAATCCTGGAATTGAATTCCTGTATATCCCGTAAATTTCAAGAGGCATATGCTACTTTTGCTGAGGCTCTTAAAGCCCATGATGAGATTGAAGAGATCTATATTTCAAATATGGACTTTGCCGAAGCGGATCGATTGACAGAAGAGTTGATTGCATTATTTTACAATGAAACATCCCTGGATAAAGAAGCAAATGTGGTTCACCGCTTTTTAGGTGCAGCTACCCCGGCTGGTGCTGTTGATCATATACAAAATTTGACTGAGGATATAGATAAGAGATATTTCATTAAGGGCCGTGCAGGTTCAGGGAAATCCACCATGCTAAAGAAAATCGCTGCTGCAGGTGAGGAGAAGGGATTTGATGTTGAAATTTATCATTGCGGTTTCGATCCAAACAGTTTGGATATGGTCATCATTCGCGAACTGGGCATTGCCATATTCGACAGTACGGCCCCGCATGAATATTTTCCTGACCGCAACAGCGATGAGATCGTAGATATGTATGAACGCTGCATCACCACCGGGACTGATGAGAAATTTGAAGAGGATATTGCAAGGACGACGAAGGGATATAAAGATAAAATGAAAGAGGCAATCTCCTATTTGAGTGAAGCAAAGGTATTGCGTGAACGACTTGAGGCTATTTATATAGATTCGATGGATTTCGACAAAGTCAATGAGATCAAAGAAAAGATATTTAATGAACTAAATGACATTGTTGAATCGAATTAGAATGGAATCACGCGGACTTTTGACCGCGTGATTTTTTTACTGACAGCGTATTTACCCGTCGCTTAGAATCATTTTAGGCTGCCTTCTGCACGGACAAGTTGAATCATGAATAATAGTTTGCTTTTTTGTAGTGAAACCTTCAATATTAATAAACGGGTAAACTAATCGATTGAAAGAAAGTAGGAAATAGATTTGAGTAAATTTACGTCCCTGGGGATTTCAGCTGAAATGGAGAATGTATTAGCTAAACTCGGAATTACCGTACCGACTCCTATACAGGCTAAAGTCATTCCAGTGTTATTAAAAGAGAAAGATGTAATGGCCAAGGCACAAACGGGTTCAGGTAAAACGCATGCCTTTGCCCTGCCGATGATTGATAAAAGTGATGAGACAAGCTCGGACATTCAAGGAATCATCGTAACTCCAACTAGAGAATTAAGCATTCAGATTGCCGGGGTATTGAAACAGTTAACGAAGAAAAAACAGCATGGTGGAGTCCTTGCGATGTACGGCGGTCAAAGTCATGATGAAGAAATTAAAGAATTAAAGAAAAAAATCAGCTATGTTGTAGGGACACCGGGAAGGATTCTTGATCAAATCAAACGGGGGAATCTGGATCTCTCCAATGTGAAATTCTTTGTGTTGGATGAAGCGGATGAGATGCTTCAAGTTGGATTTTTGAATAAGGTGGAGGAAATCATCAGAGCCACCCCTGATGACAGACAAATGATGCTGCTTTCTGCTACACTGCCGGCACCGATCAAAAAACTGGCACAAAAATATATGAAGGGGCCCATGACAATTGAAGTAGATGAAGATGCTGCGCCCTCTACGATTAATCAATTTGCCATCTTCACAATAGATAAAGCGAAGCAGGAAACGATTCTACAATTAATAGAAGCTTTCAATCCTGAAAAATCTGTCATTTTCTGCCGCACTAAGCGCAGGGTTTCAAAGCTCAACCAGGTATTAAGATCAAAAGGAATCAAGGCTGGCGAACTCCATGGTGATATCCCGCAGGAAAAACGTGAAGAAGTCATGGAAGCTTTCAGAAAAGGGGAAATCCCCTTGCTGATCGCAACAGATGTTGCATCCAGAGGGCTGGATATTGAAGGTGTCTCTCATGTCTTCAATTATGATATACCGGAAAACACAGAAACCTATACTCACCGCATCGGCCGGACAGGGAGAGCTGGGGCTGAAGGCGTATCGTATACTCTCTATACATCTGAAGACAGACCTGTTTTAGACAAAATCGAAGGCGATTTACAGACAAGAATTCAAAAACAAAATTTAGGAAATACAATTTCTCTAAAGGAGAAAGGTACAACCTCTTCAAAAAAGAAGAAGAATAAAAGAAAAAGACCATCTCATTCAAACGAACCGAAAAGCAAACCTGAAAAAGAACAACATGAAAAGAGCGAAGGGTTTTACAAGAAGCGTCCAAGAAAGAAAGATAAGGATCGAACTTCCAAAGATACATCTTATCCATATTTAAAAACTGAAAGAGTATTGAAACAAGATGAAGGAAAACCTGCGAAACCAAATAAAAAAAAGGCAGGTTATCGTTCAACTAAATTCGATAAATAAACAGGAAAGACATGTAAGAGAGAGTCCTTACATGTCTTTTTATATGTAAAAAACATCATTATTATCTCAGTATAATATATTTAAAATAGACTATTATACTAAGAAAACAATAGAATGGGACGCTGTTATGTTACTATATTAAATGGAATTTTAATAGAAAAAGGAGATACGTGAATAATAATGAAATTGATTTCTTGGAATGTAAATGGTATACGGGCTTGTGTGAAAAAAGGTTTTCTTGATTACTTTAATGAGGTGAATGCAGATATATTTTGTATTCAGGAATCAAAACTTCAGGAAGGGCAGATTAAACTGGATCTTCCACAATATGAACAGTACTGGAATTACGCTGAAAGAAAAGGGTATTCAGGAACGGCCGTTTTCACCAGGATAAAGCCACTTTCTGTGACATATGGCTTTACCGAGAGTGAACGGGAGCAGGAGGGCAGGATCATCACTTTGGAGTTTGCTGACTTTTTCCTCGTCAATGTGTATACTCCTAATTCAAAAAGGGACTTATCCAGGCTCGGAGAAAGGCTTCAGTGGGAGGATAAGCTTAGATCATTCCTCATAGTGCTCGATCGAACAAAACCAGTGATCCTTTGTGGAGATTTAAATGTAGCCCATAAAGGAATCGATCTCAAAAATGATCGCTCCAATCGAGGGAATTCAGGATTTACTGACGAAGAGCGGGGAAAAATGACTCTTTTTCTGGATTCAGGCTTTGTTGACTCTTTCAGGTATTTATACCCTGATAAAGATGAATCCTATACGTGGTGGTCTTATATGAGTAAAGTCCGGGAGAGAAATATCGGCTGGAGAATCGATTACTTCATTCTTTCCAGCCGGCTGGCTTCTCTTATCAAGGAAGCAGATATACATTGTAACATTTTGGGCAGTGATCATTGTCCTGTATACTTGGAGTTGGATAAGGATGCAGAATAGGAGTGTTAATATGATAAAAGGCAAGTTATCAGATTTCATAAAGAAGAAAAATGAAGAGGAAGGCGGAGTGGCACTTTTCAATATTGAACAGGAATTTGCATCGACCCACGGTCTGCTGGAAGGTGAAATATTGAACGAAGACATTCGATCCCGTTTTGAGGAAGTAGTCATTGAGCGGTGCATTAAAGAGAGTGATGAAACTGTAAAAATGGAATCTGCCTCTTTTTTAGAAAATCCGTTATCATTTTTGAAATCACATAAAGACGAATTTCTATTTCTCGATGCAGAATGGTTCGGTACGATCGGGATCGATGGACTTTCGATTGAAATTGATGATGTATTCGGTCATTACGAGGCAATGTTCGGATTGAAGCTGCAAAAGAAATTCCGAAGTGAGATGGACATTTATCTTGAACATACGCTGCAGGGTGATAAAGGGTATAATCTTCTGTTTAACGGCGATGATGGTTTGTGGGATGTGAACATTGCCATCAATGACATTCCATCATTCAGCGAGGATCTAACTCTCAAGGATGTCATTATGATTATTTATGTGTATCTATTTGGGATGATAGAAAAAGTGACAGAGAAAAAATAAGTGAAGAGGCTGGGACAAAAGTGTTTTAGTCTGAATAAAACCCGAACTAATTTGAACTCTAAGTTCAAGTAAGTTCGGGTTTTTATTAGCTTTGTACAAATGTCTATTTAGTATATAGCTTGTTCGAGCGGTTGATTGGAGTGCAAGACGAAGACTCCTGCGGGAAAAGTAGCTTATTAGAAAAGCGGAAGGGCTTTGCTCAGAGGCGTGTGGCATAAGACGAACTGGCCTGAAAGGCGCTCTTTGCCTTCTTGGCCGGTTCGACTTATGACATGTGCCTCTAAGCCCTGCAGCTGGACAATTACTTCTCGAATTTAAAGGAGGCTCACGGGCTACCCGCGGAAAGCGAAGTCTTGCACGGAGATCATTAGGGGTATTCAGGGTCAACACTGATAATGTTCACCTTTAGGCAGTTGTTTTTTTGTTTTGTCCCAGCCTCTTTTGCCGGCAGGTCATCGTTTTTTATTTGCTTCTTTCTTTATTGCTTCAGATACGACAATCGCAAGGTCCGTATTGCCGAATAGGGAGAGTACCCCTAATAAGGTGGAGTCGGGGATTTCTTCTGATTCTTCTTTTGGTACGGTCAAATCGATTCCCTGTTGAAGAGCTGGATTGGTCCCTTGTTGAGGGTATGCCTTTTTATAGATTTCGGCAGGGTCAAGGTCCTTGTTCACACACCATTGTGCAAAAACGAGAATCATCATATTCTCATCTTTCTGGTAGTTGGAAATGATCTTGTCTTCTATTTCTTTATTATTCATTGTAGTCGCTCCTTAACTTTTCTATCCCCACATTATATCGAATTTCAGGGGAGTTGCCCATTAATTAAGAAGAGATGGGGAAAGACGATGGCAGTTTTCATTTGGTATGATCCTGTGTATAATTGAGTGATAGGTAAAGCGAAAGGAAGTTATCAGATACATGATTATTACTAGTCATACAGTTGAAGAACTTAAAGATCCCACAGGTATTTTGAGCGGAAACCGCTATGAAGTCCTGCTCTCGATAGAAGTCCCTGAAGAGGATGAACTTTACTCGGAAAATGGACTGTATATTAAGGCAATTTACGTTCAGGATCAGAGTGATTCACGAGTTGTACAGCATCAGATCATCGAAAGGAATACGGAATCGATTCTTGATTTTGAATTGGAAGAGGATGAAGAATCCCTTATCCTGCAGTATTGTAAGGAATACATTATCAGCTAAGCCATTGTAAGCATCCTCATATAGACAGGATGCTTTTTAAGTCTGTATTTCTGAACTAAACTCTTGTCCTTAAAGGTATATACCATATTGATAGAGCGTGATATAATCGAGATAGAATAATGCTAGCATGCGCTAGCACTTGAAACTTGGAGGGTGTAACAGTATATGAGTACCGGCAATAGGATTCAGTTGAATGTGAGGATTGAAAAAGAAACAGCTCAGCAATTAGATGAAATTGTAGAATATTATCAGGAAAAGACGAAAATAGGCAGAATATACAAGGGTGATGTTTTGACAGATATCATCAAAAAATCCCATGAACTGATGTTGAAACAAATCGCCATCCAGAACAGGAAGTACTAATCGGATAAATTCAATAAAATGTGTAAACTGTGACATGATAGTGTACGGTATACGCTTTTTATCATAAGTTTAGTAACTGATAAAATATCAAAACTTTTTACATAAAAAGAGGGTTTGATCGTGCAATTGCCTAATAAATTCATTAAAATTCAAAAAAGCTCTGGCATTTCGCCTTATATATGGAGTATCATCAGCATTCTCCCTTTTTACTTTATCTTTCAATCTTCATCAACGATTGAAATTATTGTAGGGATCACGCTGACCATTTTGTTTTTCATCTTTTTGAGGCTTGCCTTCCTTTCCAGAGAGTGGCCGGTTTATTTATGGACATCCATTTTAATCGCCATATCCATCACGATGACAATTCAGTTTAATTTTATTTATTTCGCTTTTTACATTGCTTACTACAACGGTAATATAAAAAACCGGATTGCGTTCTTGACGCTGTATATCATCCACCTGGTGCTCACAACCGCCTCGATCAATTATAAGTTTGTAGAGCAGGAAGATTTATTCCTTTCTCAAATACCGTTTATCTTGATCATTTGGATCAGTGTCATCCTGCTTCCATTTAATATTTACAATCGGAACAAACAAGGTTGGCTGGAAGAAAAGCTGGAAGATGCGAATAAAAGAATCTCAGAACTTGTCAAACAAGAAGAAAGACAGCGTATCGCACGTGACTTGCATGATACATTAGGTCAAAAGCTGTCTCTTATCGGGTTGAAAAGTGACTTGGCGAGAAAGTTGGTCTATAAAGACCCGGAACAAGCTAAAACGGAGTTGAAAGATGTGCAGCAAACTGCCAGAACCGCATTGTCAGAGGTGCGGACGATGGTCTCCCAAATGAGGGGAATCCGTTTAGAAGACGAAATTGTAAGGATCAAGCAAATTCTTGCAGCAGCAGAAATCGAACTGATAATAGATGACACGTCCAATATACCGGATACCTCACTCTTTCTTGAAAACATATTAAGCATGTGCTTAAAAGAAGCGGTCACAAACGTCGTAAAGCACAGCGGGGCCACTACATGTGAGATTACCGTTGAGGAACATGATAACGAGTTAACAATCAAAGTGAAGGATGATGGCATAGGTGTTCAGAAAGATCAAGATTTATCTAAAGGAAGCGGACTGCGAGGCATGGAAGAACGCCTTGATTTTGTCAATGGGACGCTTGAAATCATATCTGATCATGGTACCTCTTTGATCATGAGAGTTCCTAAGGTTATCAAACAGATCGACAGGGAGGGAATGAAGTGATTCGCATTGTGATTGCAGAGGATCAAAGAATGATGTTGGGAGCATTAGGCTCCCTGCTTGATTTAGAGGATGATCTGGAGGTCGTCGGAAAGGCAGGTAATGGGGAAGAAGCCATCTCATTAGTCCGCAGTCTCCATCCCGATATTTGTATAATGGATATCGAAATGCCCGAGAAGACAGGTCTCGAGGCGGCTGAAGAATTGAAAGGGGAAGGATGCAAAGTCATTATCCTTACTACCTTTGCGCGTTCAGGTTATTTTCAACGGGCTTTAAAAGCGGGGGTCAAAGGCTATTTGTTAAAGGACAGCCCGAGTGAAGAGCTGGCAAGCTCAATCCGGCTTGTGATGGAAGGGAAAAGAATCTATGCCCCTGAACTGATGGATGATATGTACAGTGAAGAAAATCCTTTGACAGATCGGGAAAAAGAAGTTCTTGAACTAGTCGCAGATGGAAAAAACACAAAAGAAATCGCAGATGAACTCCAGCTCAAAACAGGTACTGTCCGAAACTATATTTCAACGATTCTGGACAAACTTGAAGTGAAGAATCGGATCGAAGCGATCACTCACTCAAAAGAAAAAGGCTGGTTCAAATAAAGCTTGACAAGATAAAATTACATGATACGATAACAACGAAATCAAAAATTATAAATGACGATCCACTAGGGGTGCCTTTTGAAAAGGCTGAGATTAAAGTGTAACTTTAAGACCCTTTGAACCTGATCTGGTTGGGACCAGCGTAGGGAAGTGGTGTTTGAAGAGACCATATACACTTTTTCATGTATTGCCTTTTCAAGCCACTTTCTGTTCGCTATTTGCGTAATGGAAAGTGGCTTTTTCTATTCCCCGTTGTTGGGTCGTCGGGAAAAGGAGAGAGAAATGATGACATTTTCAAAGAAGTTGCGGGAAGATGTGAACGAAATTTGGGAAGCGAGCTTTAATCATCCGTTTGTTAAAGGGATAGGTGACGGTACACTCCCGCTCGAGAAATTTCGTTATTACGTGCTCCAGGATGCCTACTATTTATCGCATTTTTCGAGGATGCAGGCGTTTGGTGCAGCTGTTGCACCAGACTTACATACGACGTCCAGAATGGCTGCCCACGCACAAGGTACGAATGAAGCCGAATTATCGCTGCATGAAAGCTTTTCAATCCGGCTCGGTATCACAGAAGAAGAAAAGGATCTGTTTCAGCCGTCTCCAACCGCTTATGCCTACACCTCCCATATGTACCGTGCAGCTCAATTCGGGGGATTCGGAGATATTATAGCAGCCATTTTACCATGCTATTGGCTCTACCATGAAGTCGGTGAGCACTTGAAGTTGTGTTCGCCGGATGAACCGATTTACCGTGAATGGATCAGCGCTTACGGCGGAGAGTGGTTCGGGGAATTGGTGAAAGAACAAATTAATCGATTGGATGAGATCGCAGAGAAAGCAGGCGACGATGAGAAGGCAAGGATGAAAGAGCTTTTTACATTAAGCAGCATATATGAGCTTCAATTTTGGGAGATGGCATATTCCCTTGAAAAATGGCCTTTTGAGAATCATTTATTTAAAAAAATCACAGGAAAGCCGGTGAGATGAATGATGAAGTTAAAACTGACTGACATTCTGGTCACTGTCGTCATTTCAATCGGGTTTGGAGTCATTTATAAGGTTTGGGGTCCGGTATACAGCATGATGAAACCGTTCGGACTTCATGCTGATCAGCTTATTTACGGTATGTGGTTTATGGCGGCTACGGTGGCTTTCCTGATCATCCGCAAGCCTGGTGCTGCGCTGCTGGCCGAGATCGCAGCTTCATCGGGAGAGTTTCTGATGGGCTCGGAATGGGGGCTTGAGGTCCTTCTGTTTGGTATTGTGCAGGGACTATTTGCGGAAGCGATATTCTTTGCGACAAGATACAAACGATACAGCCTCCCAATTGTAAGTCTTGCCGCCATTATGTCTGCATTTGGTTCGATCATGATGGATATGTTCAAAGGATACATTGGCGACCTCGCCACTTGGAATCTGCTCCTGTTTCTGGGCGCGAGATTACTTGGTTCAGTACTGATTGCAGGAGCAGGGGCATTCTATCTGGTGAAAGCGTTGGAACGGACTGGAGTGACTAACCTTGTCAGACCGGCAGCCCAAGAAGACTATGAAGCTCTAGATAGACAGGTGTGAATGGAATGAAGATTGATAAGCTGAGATTGAAATTTCCAGGTGAATCGGAATTCATATTCAAGGATCTTTCACTTTCGATCGATAAAGGTGAAAAGGTTTTGCTGCTTGGTCCTTCAGGGTGCGGGAAGTCTACACTGCTCAATGTAATGGCGGGACTGATACCGAATGCATATGAAGTTCCGATGAAAGTATCCTCCATTTCACGGCCATCTTCCTGGGGATATGTTTTTCAAGATCCTGATGCCCAGTTCTGTATGCCGTATGTGGATGAAGAGATTGCATTTGTACTTGAAAACCTGAATGTTCCCAGAGAACAGATGAATGAAAGAATTCAGGAACTGCTGAAGAAAGTCGGGTTAGAACTGAAGGAAGTACATACGAGCATACAGCAGCTGTCAGGAGGGATGAAACAAAGACTCGCCATTGCTGCTGTTCTTGCTCTTGAACCCGATGTACTTTTTCTTGATGAGCCGACTGCATTGGTGGATGAGAATGGATCAATGGATATATGGGAAACGCTCAAGGCTGTCGGTACGGATAAAACAGTGGTAATCGTCGAGCACAAGTTAGATCACGTACTGGATCTGGTAGACCGGATCATCCTATTCGATAAGTATGGTGAAATCATTGCAGATGGTCGAAAAGAAGAGATATTGCGATCCTACAAACAAACTCTAAAGGACCACGGAGTGTGGTATCCGGGTGCTTGGCGTGAGTACATTGCTTCACGTTCATCGCAACAAGATGAGTCACATGGTGAAAAGATTCTCGAAATCGAAGAATTTAAAGGATATCTGCAGAAAAGACCCAAAATAACCGTTGATAACGCTTCAGTGAGGAAAGGTGAATGGATCACGATCCTTGGCAAAAATGGTGCCGGAAAGTCCACCCTGCTTCATGGTTTGATGCAATTTATCAACACGACGGGAAGATACGAACTTTTCGGGAGGAGGATTGACAGAAAGAAAACGCCTGAAGGATGCACGTTCGTTTTTCAGAATCCTGAGTTTCAATTTGTCACTCATTCCGTCTATGAAGAAGTAGCTTACAGCTTGAAGAGGAAAGAAATAAGCGGAGAAACGGTGAGCTTGAAAGTCAACGAAGTGTTAAAACGGTTTAACCTCGTCGATCATCAACATCAGCATCCTTATCAATTATCCATGGGACAAAAAAGGCGGCTGAGTGTGGCAGCTTCGATCATGAAGAGTCAGGATATCATATTACTGGATGAGCCTACATTCGGACAAGATGCTTCGAATACGTTCCGTTTACTCGAGATGCTGAAGGAACTGCAGCTTCAAGGTTCTGCCATTTTGCTGGTGACCCATGATCAACACATTGCCCGTACTTTTTCAAACAGAATATGGACGATTCAAGATGGTCATTTACTGAAAGATGAGTTGTGTGAGGAAATGATTGATGAGAGGGAGGGGATTATTTGAGGATGGAAGTTGTGTCAAAGCAGACCTGGATGCATTACATTAATCCGAGCTTCAAATTGATCATCATGGTTCTCCTGTTTATCGTAATCCTGACCATCCATCAATTGAATCTGTTAGTGTACTTGACCGCTTTCTCCCTTTTGCTGTTCTGGCTTAGCTCTGGACATAGCGTGAAAGTGAAAACCCTGCTTTTGCTCCCCTTTATCCTCGTGTTTGCATCGACTGCGGTTTCAATGATTCTCTTTGGGAAGGGAGATGTCATCTGGGTGAAGTGGGGCATCATTCAAATCTCGGAGGAAAGCTTTTATCGAGGAGTACACATCGGATTCAGGGCGTTTATTTTTGGAGTGCTTGGGTTGTTATTCACACTTTCTACCAGGCCGGTACTGCTTTTTTATTCTCTGATGCAGCAGCTTAGGCTGAAACCTAAATATGCATACAGCTTCATGGCAGGTTTCCGTATGCTTCCGATTATTGCCGAAGAATTCGTGACTATACGATTTGCACTGAAAATAAGGGGGGGGGGAAACAAGAAGGGGATCAGAGGTTTGTTTTTTACATTCAGGAATTACGCACTCCCGCTTCTGGCACAAAGCATCAGGAGAGCTCATCGAGTAGCTGTTGCGATGGAAGCTAAGGGTTTTTCAGGCAACGGGAAGAGGACCTATTATTATCGAATCGGATTCTCAAAGTATGACAGTGTGTTTTTGATCGTCATGATCGCAATCGCGATGATCAGTTACACTGCTGCAGATTCATTCCCGATTTTCCCAATCCGTGATGTGCGTTATATGAAGTAAAAGGAGGTCATTTATATGCAAAGGCAGCTTCACGCTGTTACAAGCGGGAAACAAAGCAGGGATGAGACATTCCGTATTGCTTTGGCTATTCAACCATACATCGATTACTTCCACATCAGAGAGAAAAGGTGGAGCGCTTTTCAAATCAAATCATTCATACTGGATTTAGTGAAAGCCGGGATGCCGGCGGAAAAAATTCTTGTGAATGACAGAGTCGATATTGCCGCAGTGGCGGGGGCTGGAGGGGTTCAGCTGGCACATCATAGTATAGGTGTATCAGAGGTTAAGAGACATTTTCCGACTCTGATGATTGGGGCTTCTGTTCATTCGAGGGAAGAAGCAGTCCCCCTGAGGGAGAAAGGAGCAGATTTTCTTCTGTATGGAAATGTGTTTGCTACATCTTCCAAGGAAGGTAAGCCCGGGATCGGATCGCCTAGGGTGAAGGATCTGGTGAAAGCAGTTGATCTGCCGGTCATCGCCATCGGTGGCATCAAGCCCGTAAATGTGCAGGAAATCAACTCGACCGGGGCTGCCGGAATTGCTGTTTTATCGGGGATTTTCCTTTCGCAGGAACCGGCATGCGCCGCGAAAAGGTACCGACAGGAGCTCGATAGGAGGTGAAGAAAGTTGAACGTACATTATGATGCGATCATTATTGGTGCAGGAGTGATAGGCTGTTCGATAGCTTATCAACTTGCCAAACGAAATAAGAAAGTACTCATTGTTGAAAGGAGCAAAATAGGAAATAAAGCTTCGACTGCTGCAGCGGGGATGCTTGGCGTTCATACGGAATTGGGTGAGGACGCAGGATTGCTGCAGGCTTGCTTGAAGAGCCGGGATATGTTTCCGGCACTATCGGATGAAGTAAAAGAAATAACCGGAATTGACTTCGAGTTGAGCCAAAACGGAATGATCAAACTTGCATTCTCAGAATCAGATGTACTTGCATCACAGCGTTTGTTATCCCTAAGTAAAGATGTAGAGTGGCTGACAGAGAGAGAGGTTTCCTTGTTGGAACCGAGCGTGTCAAGGAATATTGGGGGCCTGTATGCAAATAAAGACGGCAATGTGCACGCCGGGAAGTTTACTCTCGCATTGGCAAAATCCGCAATAAGACTCGGCTCCGAACTTAAGGAATACACCCCGCTATTGAGTTTCATACTTGAACACGGCGTGTGCAAAGGAATAAGAACGCATGAAGGAACGTATTACGCAAATGAGGTCATCGTCGCAGGAGGTGCCTGGAGCGGACAAATATTGAAACATGCAGGATTCAGCACCGCCGATTATCCGGTGAAGGGTGAATGTTTCTCCGTCATGCTTGAACGTCCGATTATCAATCGGACGATTTTCACTAATGGCTGCTATCTTGTTCCAAAGCGAGGAGACCGGCTTTTGGTGGGGGCGACCGAACACCCTCACACGTTTGATGAATCGACTTCAGTTGAAGGGATAAACATATTATTGAATAAAGCCATTAAAATACTTCCGGACCTTGCAAATGGAAGATGGGAAAAGGCATGGACTGGTGTCAGGCCGAGAACTGCGGGAGGTCATCCCCATATCGGAAGAGTGAAAGGCTGCAGCGGTCTTTCGATTGCTACCGGTCATTACCGAAATGGGATATTGCTGGCACCCCTTACCGGAGTCTTGATGGCAGATGTTTTGGAAGGAAAAGAAATAGAACATACGTTTGAACCTGGTGAAATGGACGAAAGGATGATGATTCGTGAAGGTAAGGATTAATGGCCAGTTAGTTGAAGTCCCTGATACACTTGCGACGCTAACCGATATGGTGAACCACTTTTCGTTGAGTGACCGCATCCTTATTGTTGAAGTAAACGGTGTAATTGCAGAAAAACAGGAATATGATTCAACGACAATCAAAGAATTGGATTCTATTGAAGTTGTCCATTTTGTAGGAGGCGGTTAAATATGCTAAAACTGGGTAAATATGAGTTTCACTCCCGATTATTACTAGGTACCGGCAAATATCCGGATTATGATACACAGAAAAAGGCTGTGACCGCATCAGAAACGGAAATATTGACGTTCACTGTGAGAAGAATGAATATATTTGAAAAAGAACAGCCCAATCTTCTCGAGCAGCTTGACCTTAAAAAGTATAAACTCCTCCCTAATACGGCAGGTGCGAAAACTGCAAGGGAAGCTGTAAGGCATGCGAAGCTTGCAAGGGCTTCCGGATTATGTGACATGATCAAGGTAGAGGTCATAGGGTGCAGCAGGACGCTCCTTCCCGATCCCGTTGAGACATTGAAAGCAACAGAAGAACTTGTTAAGGAAGGATTCACAGTCCTCCCCTATACATCTGATGATGTGGTCCTTGCCAAAAGACTGGAAGAATTGGGCGCACATGCAATCATGCCCGGAGCAGCACCGATCGGGTCCGGGCAGGGAATCATTAATCCTGCTCATTTACGTTTCATTATCGAGCAGTCGAATGTCCCGGTGATCGTAGATGCAGGAATAGGATCCCCTGCGGATGCCGCTTATGCAATGGAGCTTGGAGCGGATGGTGTACTCGTCAACACCGCTGTCTCAGCAGCCGGAAATCCCGTAAAAATGGCAGAAGCGATGAAGCTTGCAGTGCAGGCAGGAAGAGTGGGATTTAAAGCAGGCAGGATACCGATTAAACGTTATGCTACAGCAAGCAGCCCGATGGAGGGAATCGTCAACTCATGAATGAACGGTATTCCAGACAAGTAATATTCACACCCATCGGGGAAGCAGGACAAAAAAAAATTACCGGAAAACATGTGCTTCTGGTTGGAGCGGGGGCACTTGGTACAGGTAATGCAGAGGCACTAGTACGTGCGGGAGTAGGTAAACTCACAATTGTTGACCGTGATTATGTGGAAATAAGCAATCTTCAAAGACAGCAGCTTTATACCGAGAAAGACGCATTCGAAAGACTTCCAAAGGCCGTTGCAGCAAAAAAACACCTGAAAGAAATCAATTCCGGATCAGAAGCCGCAGCACACATCATGGATGCCGGCCCCGGTGACTTGCTGCGCCTTTCTGAAGGTGTCGACCTGATCATCGATGGCACCGATAATTTTGAGAGTAGAATGATGATAAATGATGTATCAATGCAGAAAAATATTCCCTGGATCTACGGTGGCTGTGCCGGAAGCTACGGAATAACATATACATTCACTCCAGGCAGGACACCATGTATGCACTGCCTGCTCCAGACCTTACCTTCCAAAGCTTTAACGTGCGATGCAGCAGGAATAATCTCGCCTGCAGTATCAATGGTCGTCTCATATCAAGTGGCTGATGCGTTGAAGATATTGGTAGAAGATTGGGATGCTGTCCGTCAAAGACTTACTTCATTTGATGTCTGGAGCAATGAGTTCAGCTCTGTGGATGTCCGGGGATTGAAGAAGGCAGCCTGTCCATCCTGCGGGGAAAAGCCGCAATATCCATTTCTTAAATATGAAAACCAGATGAAATCAGCCGTTTTATGCGGCAGGGATGCCGTTCAGATCCGCCCCAGCGTCTTGAAACCTGTTGAACTGGAGAGGGTGGGGTCACAGCTTGAACATGTGGTGGAGAAAGTTGAAGTGAATCCATATCTTCTTGCTTGTAAAACTGGAAAACACCGGATTGTTTTATTCAGAGACGGCCGCGCACTCATCCATGGCACCAATGATATCAAGGAAGCGAAATCCCTTTATCATCGATATTTTAATTGATGGCTATTTTTATAAGGATTGTTGCTTAAGTTCATTAAAAAGGTATTTTCTAATGAGTAAAGTTACATATCTTGCGAAAAGAGCGTGATTAATTGATATCCAAGGCCCGTCCCTCACTGCATTAAATCGGAGGAGGACGGGCCTTGGTTCATCATATCTGGATAAACCTCAACATAAAATACAGTAGGCCGCAGTCTATCGGCCGGCAAGTCTATACATCTTAGAAAAGGAGGTTTTACCATGAATGTTTGGATGGTACTGTTGAATCTTCTGATGTTTATCGTTCTTATCGGTGTATTAATTTATTTGCAAAAAAAGAAGGCTTCGTTTTCAAAAAGGGTATTCACTGCCCTTGGTCTTGGTATACTTTTTGGATTCTTCCTGCAGTGGTTGTATGAGGCGGGAGATGAAAACTTACTGCAGTCGATTGAGTGGTACAACATTGTCGGCAGCGGGTATATCAAGCTCTTGCAAATGATTGTCATGCCACTCGTGTTCGTATCGATCATTTCGGCTTTTACTAAGTTGAAACAATCTCACAATCTTGGAAAGATCGCTGTGCTGATACTGGGTCTGCTTGTCGGTACGACGGCGGTAGCTGCTGCTGTCGGGATCGCCACTACCGCTGCATTCGATCTTGAAGCAATTCAGATTGAACAAGGTGATGCAGAAACGGCGAGAGGGGAACAGCTGGAAGAAAGGGCAGCGGCGATGGATGGCCAGAGTTATCCGCAAAAAATATTGGAGCTTCTCCCTGCCAATCCGTTCTTTGATTTTACGGGTCAGCGGGCGACTTCCACGATTGCTGTCGTCATTTTTGCCGCTTTCATAGGCGTTGCCTATCTCGGGGTCCAGAGAAAGGAACAGGAAGCCGCTGCCGCTTTCAAAAGGATTGTGGATTCCGTATATGCAGTCGTCATGAGAATCGTAACATTGGTGTTGAGACTTACTCCATTCGGTGTATTGGCGATCATGGCTAAAACGGTGGCGTTGAGTGATTTCGATGCCATCATAAAGCTTGGTGAATTTGTTGGAGCATCATATATCGCTCTGATTATCATGTTTGCCATTCATTTGATTATGCTGACACTTGCAGGATTGAACCCGCTTACGTATGTGAGGAAGGTATTGCCGGTATTAACATTTGCATTTACTTCGAGATCCAGTGCCGGAACCCTTCCGTTGAATATTCATACCCAGACGAAGAAACTTGGTGTTTCAGAAGGAATCGCTAACTTCTCTGGCTCATTCGGATTATCAATCGGTCAAAACGGATGTGCAGGGGTGTACCCTGCCATGCTGGCGGTGATGATTGCACCTACTGTCGGCATCGACCCATTGACCCCTTCTTTCATCTTGACGTTAATTTTGATCGTTGCAATTTCGTCTTTCGGAGTCGCTGGGGTCGGAGGCGGAGCTACATTTGCCGCCATCCTGGTATTATCTGCTATGGACTTGCCGATTGCGCTTGCCGGTCTGTTGATATCAGTAGAACCGTTGATTGATATGGGCCGTACGGCTGTCAATGTAAGCGGGGCGATGACTTCCGGGGTTATAACCAGTAAAGTGACCGGTGAACTCGATGCAGGGACTTATAATGGGGTGCAGTCTGCAGAAGACTGACATTAAACTTTAGGAAAAACGAAAAAGGAGCATACTAAAAATAAAGTTTATTAATCCGATTGTAAAACTCGGCTTGACATCCTCGGAAAACGTGATATTATTTAGAATATTAAATTTAATATTTCTTATCCAGAGAGGTGGAGGGAACTGGCCCTTTGAAGCCCGGCAACCTACTTTTTTAAAGAGTAAGGTGCTAATTCCAGCAAAATGTAACGTCATTTTGGAAGATAAGGTAACCTTTACCTGAACAACCTTCCAATCTGGAAGGTTGTTTTTTAACGTTCTAACTGGATAAGTCGAAGTCTGGGGGAATCTTGTGGCAGAACAGAATAAAGGAGAAGAGTTTGATGAAGTGGTTGAAAGTGTAAAGTCAATGTTAAACAAGATGAAGTTCGGTTCCATCACACTGGTGGTCCAGGATGGCAAGGTCGTCCAGCTTGAGAAAAATGAAAAAGTAAGAATTAAATAAGTAAAAATGCTGACTAGACAAACTAGAGGCATTTACACGTTCAGGGTGATACTCCCCTTTTGTGTAAATGCCTCTTTTTCTATTCGAGCGAAAGAAGGGGGTCAGACTTTGTTAACTTATCAAACTTGGACTCAACCAACCTGCCCTTTTGAAGTAGATGAAACCTACAAGGGGGCCCTGAATGTCTTGGAGTGGGCATACGAACATTATGGGGAAGATATTCTTTATGCTTGCAGCTTTGGTATAGAAGGAATTGTACTGATTGATTTGATTTCAAAGGTCAAGCCTTCAGCAAAAATCATCTTCCTTGATACAGATGTCCATTTCAAAGAGACATATGAAACGATCGAGAGCGTCAGGAAATCATACCCTGATTTAACGATCATCCTGAAAAAGGCAGCGTTGACATTAGAAGAACAGGCTGAAGCCCATGGTGACAAGTTGTGGGAAAACAATCCCAATCAATGTTGCGATATAAGAAAGCTGCGCCCACTAAAAGAAGCATTGGCGGAAGGCCATGCGTGGATTTCGGGGTTGCGCAGGGAACAGTCCGAAACGAGAAGGAACGTAAACTTCATCAATCGGGATGAAAAATTTGAATCGATAAAAATATGTCCGCTCATTCATTGGTCATGGAAAGAAATCTGGAGGTACGTTCACAAACATCAGCTTCCTTATAATCCTCTCCATGATGAAGGATATCCCAGTATAGGCTGCGTCCATTGCACAGCCCCTGCCTTTGACAGGAACGACTTCCGCTCCGGCAGATGGAAAGGTAAAGGGAAGACCGAATGTGGACTTCATTAAGAATGGTGCAATTCATTGCTTGAAATCATTGCAATTTGCGTAAGTCTGTTTTTTGCCATTAACATCGGTGCAAGTGGAGCGGCTGCATCGATGGGAGTGGCTTATGGAGCAGGTGCCGTGCAGAACATGAGAACAGCATTGTTGATCTGTGCTTCCGGAGTATTGCTGGGGGCGGTAGTGGGAGGCGGGGAAGTAGTTAAAACAATCAGTTCGGGGATCATCCCACAGGACATACTGACGATTAAGATTGTAGTTATTATCCTGCTATCTTCAACCCTGTCATTGTTTCTCGCCAACCTGATCGGTATTCCTCTTTCTACAAGTGAGGTAACAGTGGGGGCGGTAGTGGGCGCAGGTGTTGCATATCAGGTATTGTATGTGAAATCCCTTTTCGTCATCATGACTTTTTGGGTAGTGATCCCCCTTATAGCATTTCTTATTACTTGGCTTAGTGGAAAAAGCTTATATCTCCTGAAGAAAAAGGGATATACATTTGAGAAGAAGTGGCTGGGACCGGTGCTCATTGGGGCAGGATTCTTAGAGGCTATTTCTGCAGGGATGAATAATGCAGCCAATGCTGTCGGCCCGTTGGTAGGAGCTGGCATTATGTCCATAGGGAGCGGGATTTGGCTTGGAGGATTTTTTGTGGCTCTCGGTGCCATGTTGCTTGGTAGAAGAGTGGTTGAAACGAATGGTAAAAAAATCACCCGGTTTACAAAAGAGGAAGGCATCATTATATCAAGTACAGGAGCCATCCTGGTGATGATCAGTTCCTTATATGGGCTGCCAATGCCACTCACTCAAGTAACATCTTCCTCCATCATCGGTCTCGGTGCAGCAAAAGGAGGAAGAATGATGCTGAAGAAAAAAATCGTTGCTAAAATCATAAAGATTTGGGTGGTGTCGCCCCTCATTTCACTTAGTATGTCTTATTTCCTGATCAAGCTCGTGATACAAAGTGATATTTATTCAGTCGTCGTTCCGATCAGCGTAATCATCGCCACTATCGGAGCACTTTCTTTAATGAAGATTATTAACGAAGAAAGAAGATCACTGCAGGAAGAAGGCGGAGGCATTTAATCTTAATACCGACTAAATCGATAATTTTAAGGAGGATATGAATTGAGTCTACAACCGCATGGAGGAACATTGATACAAGCATATAACCCTGAAGAATCCTTACAAGGAATCACCCATGAAATTGAATTGGATGACATAGCCTTGAGTGACTTGGAATTGATTGCAATTGGTGCATACAGTCCTTTACAGGGATTTTTATCAGAAGAAGACTATAACAGTGTAGTAGAAACAATGCGACTGAAAAGTGGAATCGTCTGGAGCATACCGATTACACTACCCGTCAATAAATCCAATGATTTAAAAAAAGGGTTGAAAAGCAGACTCGTATATAAGGGGATTTCATACGGAACCATTGAAATAAGCGACATATTTGAACCCGATAAGGAGAAGGAGGCACTTCACGTTTATGGTACTGGTGACCGGAATCATCCAGGAGTGAAAAAACTATTCCAACGCGGTGATGTCTATGCAGGCGGCAAAATCACACTTCATAAACGCCTGTCGAGACCATTCCCTGCCTACTCATTTGACCCGTATGAAACTAGGAGGAAATTTCAACAAAAAGGTTGGAAGACCATTGTCGGCTTCCAAACTCGAAATCCTGTTCACAGGGCTCACGAATATATTCAGAAAACGGCACTGGAAACGGTTGACGGATTATTCTTAAATCCTCTGGTCGGTGAAACCAAAACGGATGACATCCCTGCGCCAATCAGAATGCAGAGCTATGAGGTGCTGTTGAAGAACTATTATCCGGGGGATAACGTGACACTTGGTGTTTTCCCCGCTGCCATGAGGTATGCAGGTCCCAGGGAAGCGGTCTTTCATGCACTGGTGCGCAAAAATTACGGATGCACTCATTTCATTGTTGGACGTGATCATGCAGGAGTTGGAGATTACTATGGCACGTATGATGCTCAAAAAATCTTTGATCGGTTCAGTCCGGATGATATCGGTATCATACCTCTCCGGTTCGAACACAGCTTCTATTGTGAAAAGTGTGAAGGGATGGCGACAGCCAAAACTTGTCCGCATGATCGGAAACATCATGTCATCTTATCCGGGACGAAAGTGAGAGGGATGTTACGAAACGGAGAAATTCCGCCTTCCACATTCAGCAGGCGTGAAGTAATTGATGTATTAATCAGCGGATTGGCTCAGGAAGTCCAATCATAAGAAAGGAGGAGTTTAGATGAGCAGCGGAACAGAGAATATCGTCTGGCATGAGGCGGCAGTAAAAAAGGATTCAAGACGGAAAAAGAATGGTCACGGAAGCTTTATATTATGGTTCACCGGATTGTCTGCATCCGGAAAGTCTTCCGTCGCCAATAAGCTGGCGCATTCCCTTTTCGAAAGCGGAAAGCAGGCAGTGGTCCTTGACGGTGACAATATCCGGCATGGTCTAAACAGCGATCTGGGTTTCATAGAGGGGGATCGCAAAGAAAACATCAGAAGGATCGGAGAAGTATCCAAATTATTTATCGAGAGCGGACAAATCGTGATTACCGCCTTCATTTCACCTTACCGGGGTGACCGGGGTCTAGTCAGGGAATTAGTGGAACCGGACGAATTCATCGAAGTTCATGTGAAATGCTCCCTGGAAGAATGTGAGAAAAGAGATCCAAAGGGACTTTATCGAAAAGCCAGAAGAAATGAAATCACAAATTTCACGGGAATCAGCGCTCCTTATGAAGAACCGTTGAATCCGGAAATTGTTTTAGATACTGAAAAGGATTCGATTGGTTTATGTGTAGAGAAAATCCTGAAAGAATTAAAGCAAAAACGTCTTATTTAAGGAGTGAATGAAATGGCTTATATAAAATCATGGTCTGAAAATGAAAAGCTGAATAAAACGGAAAAATGGAAGCTGGAGAAAGACGGGTTGGCTATTTTCAGGGATATCCCATATTATGCCGAGCATGGATTTTCCTCTATTCCCAAAGAGGAATGGGATAAATTCAAATGGGCTGGACTATATTTGCAGCGCCCGAAGGAAGACGGATATTTTATGATGAGGGTCAATGTCCCTTCAGGAGTACTTACTTATGAACAAGCAAGAGAGCTGGCTTTCATTGCCAAGGAGTACGGGCGTGATGTTTATGATATTACGACGAGGCAGGCCATTCAATTCCACTGGTTAAAGATTGAACAAATTCCTGATATCTTTGACCGTTTAGAGAAAGTAGGATTGTCCTCAGCAGGGGCATGCGGCGATATTACACGGAATATCGTAGGAAACCCTCTGGCCGGTATTGATCCAGATGAATTATTTGATACAAGAGCACTTGTTAAAGAAATTTATGATTTTTTTCAGCATAATGAAGATTTTTCGAACCTTCCAAGGAAGTATAAAATGTCAATCAGTTCAAATGTCCATAATGCAGCCAATGCGGAGATCAATTGTGTATCCTTCACTCCTGCAACAAAAGTGATCGATGGGGAATCGAAAGTCGGTTTTCATTTGAAGATCGGCGGAGGATTGTCTGCACGTCCGTTTCTTGCAGAGGAGCTTGATGTATTCCTCCTCCCTCAGCAGGTGAAAGATACGGCCATTGCGGTAACAACGATCTTCAGGGACTTCGGTTACCGGGAGAAGCGTCATTTGGCCCGTCTGAAGTTCCTTATGGCTGACTGGGGTCCTGAAAAATTCCGGGAAAAACTGTCGGAGTATATAGAACTTCTACCTGCAGGTGAAGATGCGGTGAAAGGATGGAATGCCGGGTATTTCTATGGTGTTCACCGCCAAAAACAGGAAGGGCTGAATTATGTCGGTCTGAACGTTCCGGTAGGCCGCTTGAATTCTGACGAAGTATTAGAACTCGCCGGAATTTCAAAAAAATACGGGAATGGTGAACTAAGAAACTGCAATTCTCAAAACCTTATAATTCCGAATATACCGGATGAACATGTGGAGGCTTTGCTTGGAGAAAAGATCTTCGACCGAATTTCTACCAGTCCACTATCCTTTATCGGTTACTCCGTCTCCTGTACGGGAATCGAATATTGCAATCTGGCGCTGGTCGAAACAAAGGAACGGATGAGAGTGATTGCGAACGAGCTGGACAGAGACTTGTCGCTGGACGTTCCAGTTCGTATCCACATGGTCGGTTGTCCAAATTCATGCGGACAGCGGCAAATTGCAGATATTGGATTGCAGGGTATCAAAATGAGGACAAAAGATAAGAAAATGATTGAAGCCTTTGAAATATATGTGGGCGGTACCCTTCAAGATGGTGGAAAACTGAATGAAAAACTAAAGGGAAAAGTGAACGCGGAGGATTTGACTAATGTGGTGAAGGAGTTATTGCTGCATTTTAAACGCACAAAACAACCTGGTGAATCATTCTTTGATTATATCAGCCGCACAGGGAGCTCATCACTGCAGCGTTCGCTGGATGAAATGCTGCAAGAAGCATAAAAGGAGGGACTTCATGAATCTGTACCGATTTGAAGTAACCACGTCTGTACTTGTGACAAGTGTGATAATTGCTGCAGAACAAGATGAAAAAGCATTTGATCTGGTGGAAATAGAGCTTGAGAAGTACTTCTTGAAAAAACCTGATATCCAGGATATCTCTCTTTATGAGAAACGAAGAATCAGAGGAAGCGGGGCAGGGTATGTGCTGCACGAACAGGAAACACGATCAAACACTTTAGGGGGAAATCAGTGATGGGTAAGGTTTACTTGGTGGGAGCGGGTCCTGGAGATCCTGAATTGATTACGCTTAAGGCAGTGAAGGCGATCGAGAGGGCAGATGTGATCTTGTATGACCGACTCGTGAATAAGACGCTGTTGACATATGCGAAGAAAGGGGCAGACCTGATATACTGCGGAAAACTCCCAAACTATCACACAATGAAACAAGAGACGATCAATCATTTTCTTTCGAGATATGCAGCCAGCGGAAAGGAAGTCGTCCGATTGAAAGGCGGCGATCCTTTCGTCTTCGGGAGGGGCGGAGAGGAAGCTGAAGCTCTGGCAAGCAAGAATATTCCGTTCGAAATCATTCCCGGAATCACTTCGGGAATCGCTGCAGCTGCCTACGCCGGGATACCGGTAACGCACCGGGATGCGAGTTCGTCGGTTGCTTTCGTGACAGGTTATCGCAAGAACGATCAATCAGAAGAAGAGAAATGGGAGGGTCTTTCGAAAGGGATTGATACTCTTGCCATTTATATGGGGGTCAGCAACCTCCCGTATATCAAAGGAAAGCTTATCCAATATGGAAAGAGTAAGGACACGCCCGTCGCTCTCGTTCATTGGGGTACAACAGAAGTCCAGAGAACCGTCACGGGCACGCTTGAAACCATCGTGGACATTGTGAAGGAATCAAAAATTGAAAATCCGAGTATGATCATTGTCGGGGAAGTCGTCCGTTACCGTGAAAAAATTCAGTGGTTTGAAGAGATGACTTTAAAGCGGCAGATGAGTGAGGCATTATAAATGAGCCATGCTGTATTATATGTATGCCATGGAAGCAGACTCAGGCAGGCACGCGAAGAAGCAGTCGGCTTTATAAATCGCTGCAAACCTCATATAGATGCGGAAGTTCAGGAAATCAGTTTTCTTGAGCTTGCTGCCCCTTCCATTGAAGAAGGATTTGATAAATGTGTGAATGCCGGGGCTGATCAAGTTTCGGTTGTTCCTCTTTTATTACTGACAGCAGCCCATTCAAAAATAGACATTCCAAAGGTGTTGAAAGCATGTTCAGCTAAGCATCCATCCATTGTGATCAATTATGGAAATCCGATCGGGGTACACGAAAAAATGGCTGATTCTGTGATTAACAACATCGGTGAATGCACGGATGTTGATTCTTCTGCAATTGCTGTACTCATTGGGAGAGGGAGCTCTGATACTGACGTGAAAAGAGAGTTGGGAGAGATTGCTGGTATTGTGCAGAAAAAAACGGGATTTGAAGATGTTTGGACCTGTTTTCTAACAGCCGCCGCCCCGAGTTTTAAGGATACGCTTCAAAAAGCAATGCAAACGGGAAGGCAGGTTGTATTCATCCCTTATCTGCTGTTTACCGGATTATTGATGAAAGGTATCGAAAAAGACCTGCATAACATAAACAGCCGAATAAAGCTGTGTGGTTACTTAGGAAAAGAACCTTTGGTTGCAGAGGCGTTTATCGATCGAATCAGAGAAACTATAAAAGGAGGACAAACTGATGCTCCCTCTTATGATTGATATGAAAGGGAGAAAGGTAACTGTGGCAGGCGGAGGAAATATTGCGTTAAGGAAGCTCCGTGTATTTATGGAACACGGTGCCGATGTAACGGTTGTGAGCCCGCAAGCAGTAGATGGAATCAGAAAGCTTGCCGGCAGCAGTGAAATTCAGTGGAAACAAAAAACGGTCGAAAAAACCGATTTAGAGGATGCCTTTATCATACTGGCCGCAACAGACAAGCGGGAGATTAATGAATGGATAAAGGACCAGGCTGCACAGCATCAGCTTGTAAGCTTAATTGATCAGGGAAGTCTCAGCGATTTTCACATGACTTCTTTTATGCAAAGAGGTCATTTATCAGTCTCTGTCTCCACCCATGGTGCCAGCCCTATTTTGGGAAAAAAATTATGCCGGCAGTTCATGGAGCAAATCAATGAGTCATTTATCGGGGAGTTATCCTTGATGGCGCAGAAAAGACAGGAAATTAACCGATCTGCTGTAAGCAGAGAGGAAAAGGTCATGCTGCTGAAACAGATGGCAGAAGAGGTATAGAGAGGGATCTATGCCTCTTTTTGCTGTATGGGGAAGTCTGGAATCACGAACGATTTTATTGAATTTATACTTAATGTTAAGAAATTAGCTTTACAAGTGAATGGTTACACATTATACTTACGTTAATTAATTCAATATGCATTCACTCATATAATCGCGGGGATATGGCCCGCAAGTTTCTACCGGATGACCGTAAATCTTCCGACTATGAGTGAGCAATGGGACGTTCGTATCAGTAAACGATGCGTACTTTCTTTGCCTTTATCAATCAGTCTAAAGGACATTGTCTCACTCAATTCATTGAGCAGAGTGCAATCTCCATTAGGCTTTTTTGTTTAGTAAGGATAATGGGGACGAACTGGAGGAGTGAAAAGATGGACGCATTAAAACAAAAAATTAATAAAGAAGGATTAGTACTCTCGGACTCGGTGTTAAAGGTTGATTCATTCCTTAATCATCAGGTTGATCCCCAATTGATGAAGGAAATCGGAGAAGAGTTTGCGGAGAGATTTCGTCATAAGTCTATTTCGAAAGTGTTGACGATCGAATCTTCAGGAATCGCACCGGGAGTCATGGCTGCTTTAGAATTGCATGTTCCATTGATATACGCACGTAAGCGGCAATCTTTGACGTTATCGGAAGGCATTCTCAGTTCGAAGGTTTATTCGTTTACAAAGCAGGAGGAAAATACGATTTCAATATCAGATAAATATATAGTAGAAGGAGACAACGTATTGATCATTGACGACTTCCTGGCAAATGGCCAGGCAGCTTTGGGGCTCATTGAACTTGTTCATAAAGCTTGTGCCCATGTTGCAGGCATCGGGATCGTCATCGAGAAAGCATTCCAGGATGGAGGAAAAACTCTCCGCCGGAAAGGGTATCATGTGGAATCATTGGCAGAAATTATGTCTTTAGGTGATAAAAATATCACATTTAAGGATGAAGACAAAGAGGAGGTTCACAGCAAATGAAAAATGCATCATTAGGTATCCAGCATGTTTTGGCTATGTATGCCGGAGCGGTCATTGTTCCGCTGATTGTAGGAGGGGCTCTTGGTTTAACCGGTCAACAGCTTACGTATCTAGTTTCGATTGATATTTTCATGTGCGGGATCGCGACCATCCTGCAGATCTGGAAGAACAGATTTTTCGGTATCGGGCTTCCGGTTGTATTGGGTTGTACTTTCACTGCAGTCGGTCCCATGATTGCCATCGGCGGTCAATACGGGATTTCGGCTATTTATGGTTCGATTCTGGTATCCGGTGTGTTTGTCATGATAATCAGTAAATACTTCGGTAAGCTGGTTCGGTTTTTCCCTCCCGTTGTAACGGGGTCCGTTGTAACGATTATAGGGATCACCCTGATTCCGGTCGCAATGAATAATATGGCTGGCGGCCAAGGAAGTGCGGATTTTGGTTCTATGACCAATCTCTCGCTTGCTTTTGGAACTTTGTTCATTATCCTCTTTCTTTATAAGTTTTTCACAGGCTTCATTCGTTCTGTCTCGATACTGGCGGGCCTTGTAATCGGTACCGTCATCGCCTATATGATGGGAATGGTCAGCTTCAATGCAGTAGGTGATGCTGCATGGTTCCATATGGCCCAGCCGTTTTACTTCGGAATGCCGACTTTCGAGATTTCCGCGATCTTGACGATGATCCTGGTTGCTATGGTAAGTCTGGTTGAATCAACAGGTGTTTATTTTGCACTATCGGATATTTGTAAAAAAGAAGTATCTGAAAAAGATTTGGCGAGAGGTTATCGCGCTGAAGGACTTGCCATTGTTCTTGGAGGGATTTTCAATGCATTCCCTTACACGACGTATTCACAAAATGTAGGCTTGATTCAATTGTCCGGTGTGAAAAAGAATCACATCATCTACTTGACGGGGATATTCCTTATCATTCTGGGAATGGTACCAAAAATCGGGGCATTAACCACAATCATTCCTGCTCCTGTTCTTGGGGGTGCCATGGTTGCTATGTTCGGGATGGTCATTGCATATGGAATCAAGATGTTAAGCAGCGTGGACTTTTCGTCTCAGGAAAATCTATTGATCATCGCCTGTTCTGTTGGTATGGGATTGGGCGTAACGGCAGTTCCCGAACTATTCTCCCAGATGCCATCCGGCATTCAAATTTTAACGGATAATGGGATCGTTGCAGGAAGCATGATAGCCATACTGTTGAACGTATTCTTTAATGTCGCAAGAAAACGGGAAACACGCGTGGTCTTAAAAGAGCAAAAGGCGTCTTGAATCCTCTATGATAACTAAACTGAATCATATGACGCATTCATCCACATAGTAAGATAAGTTGAAAGCCCAAAGGATTAAATTCTTTTGGGTCTTTTTATATTGTTAAATTCGAAAAACGAAAAAAGAATGGTTCTTTAGGACACTTTACAGAATGGATGATTTATCCAGTTCGTAATCTTTACCATGACAATATCTTCATGAATGAGTGCATAAATACTCATTTTTCTTCGTGGATATGTTGTTCGGTCTGTTTAATAATAGGAAAATATCCCTTTTTCATCCAATTGTTATTGTAATATACATGAATTAAATTTATAATATTAAGAAAAATTAAACAATTTTTCCTATGAAAGGGGGTGTATCATATGAATATTTACATGTCAGTGGATATGGAAGGGATTACAGGTTTAGTGGACCATACCCATGTGGATTACAGAAAACATAATTATGAACGAGGGAGAGCCATCATGACGGCAGAAGCAAACGCAGTAGTAGAGTCAGCGTTTGAAAATGGCTGCCGGGAGGTTTTGGTCAATGATAGTCATTCACAAATGAACAATTTGTTGATTGAAATGCTGCACCCTGAAACGAGATTGATATCCGGTGGAGTAAAACCATATTCAATGGTTCAGGGACTGGATGATACGTTCCAAGGTGCATTTTTTGTTGGTTATCACGCAAGGGCCTCCATGAAGGGGGTGATGTCGCATTCGATGATCTTCGGTGTCCGGAATATGTACATAAACGATATAGCGGTAGGCGAAATGGGATTCAACGCTTACGTTGCAGGCTATTACGGTGTTCCTGTCCTGCTGGTTGCAGGTGATGATCAGGCAGCACTCGAAGCAGAAAGTCTTATTCCCAATGTGACGACTGCCATTGTAAAGGAGACCATTTCACGTTCAGTTGCAAAGAGTCTGACACCGGCAAAATCGCACACGTTATTAAAGCTGAAAACTGAACAAGCCCTGCTTAACCGTAATAATGTAAACCCGCTCATACCGCCCGAGAACCCTGAACTGAGAATTGAATTTGCCAATTATGGTCAGGCAGAGTGGGCAAGTATCATGCCCGGTACTGTTCTTGAACCAGGCACAACGACTGTCAGGTTTCAGGCAAGGGACATTTTAGAGGCATACAGGGCGATGGTAGTCATGACTGAACTTGCGATGAAAACAACATTCTGTTAGAAAGTGTGAGGACTGATGGGTACATATTTATTCAAACGGATTCTGGCCATGGTCATCACGTTGTGGCTGATCGTCACATTGACCTTTTTCCTGATGCATGCCATTCCGGGATCTCCATTCAACGAAGAGAGAAACACAAGTGAAATGGTACAGAAAAATCTGGAAGCTCATTACCATCTTGATGAACCATTATTGGTTCAATACGCTCTTTATTTAAAATCACTTGTTACATTGGATTTCGGTCCTTCGATTACACAGCCTTCCCAAACCGTGAATGATTTGTTGGGAAGAGGATTCCCGATTTCTTTCGAATTAGGAATGATCACCCTCTTCATCGCGGTGCTGTCAGGGATTCTGTTGGGTATATTGGCTGCCCTGAAGCATAACCGCATGATCGATTATATGGCGATGACATTTGCGGTATTGGGTATCTCTATCCCGAACTTTGTCATGGCAACAATGTTGATTCAGCAGGTTGCTGTGAATTGGGAGATACTGCCCGTGGCGACCTGGACAAGCTGGAAGCATATGATCCTGCCGACGCTTGCACTGGCAACAGGTCCGATGGCGATCATTGCACGCTTGACCCGGTCAAGTATGCTGGAAGTCCTGACCCAGGATTATATACGGACGGCTAGAGCGAAGGGACTGTCTCCGGTCAAGATTGTCGTGAAACATGCGTTGCGGAATGCACTGCTTCCTGTGGTCACTGTGCTGGGTACTCTTGCAGCAGGGATCCTGACTGGTACGTTCGTAATCGAACAAATATTCGCCATTCCGGGAATGGGCAAGTATTTCGTTGAGAGCATCAACCAGCGAGACTATCCGGTTATCATGGGAACGACCGTCTTCTATAGTGCGTTTTTGATTGTGATGCTGTTTCTGGTGGATCTGGCATACGGATTCCTGGATCCAAGAATTAAGCTCCATAAGAAAGAGGTGAAATAATGGGTGCTCCGAAACATCATGAACCGAACAGTTCTCCTGATGTCTTAGATGAATGGTTTACTCCGAAGCAGAAAAACAGGGAAGATGCTGAAGCAGTAGTGAGGCCGAGCCTCTCCTACTGGCAGGATGCATGGCTGCGTCTCCTCAAAAACAAACTGGCAATGATGGGATTCGTATTTCTGGCACTATTGATCACCATGGCTGTCATCGGGCCCATTATCTCTCCTCACGATGTTACGAAACAAACACTTTCCAGCCAGAATCTGCCTCCTTCCAGTCAGCATTGGTTTGGCACGGATGACTTGGGCAGGGACGTGTTCACCCGTACTTGGTACGGCGCACGCATCTCACTGTTTGTAGGATTCATGGCAGCGTTGATCGACTTTGTCATCGGGATCATCTATGGCGGCATCGCCGGCTACAAAGGCGGTAAAACGGATAATGCGATGATGCGTATCGTTGAAATTTTATACGGACTTCCCTATTTATTGGTAGTCATTTTACTAATGGTCGTAATGGGACCGGGATTATCCACCATCATTGTAGCTTTGACCGTTACAGGATGGATCGGGATGGCAAGGATTGTACGGGGACAGGTTCTCCAAATTAAAAATTACGAATTTATTCTGGCGTCTAAAACGTTTGGAACGAAAACGGCAAGGATCATCCGCAAAAACCTGCTGCCCAATACAATGGGACCGATCATAGTCCAGATGACGCTGACAGTACCAAGTGCCATTTTCGCAGAAGCATTCTTGAGCTTCCTCGGTCTGGGGATCCAGGCACCGTATGCAAGCTGGGGCGTCATGGCCAATGATGGGTTATCTACGATTCTATCGGGCTACTGGTGGCGATTGTTCTTCCCAGCTTTATTTATATCATTGACGATGTTTTCGTTTAACGTATTAGGTGACGGGCTGCAGGATGCTCTTGACCCTAAGCTTAGGAGGTAATCATCATGAAAGACAATGTATTATCCGTTCAGGATCTCCATGTATCCTTTACCACTTACGGTGGAGAGGTTCAAGCTGTACGCGGTGTGAGTTTTCATTTACAGAAGGGGGAAACACTCGCCATTGTCGGCGAATCCGGCTGCGGTAAGAGCGTTACCTCCCAAAGTATCATGAGGCTCATACCTGATCCTCCAGGCAGGATTACAAATGGATCCATCATGTTTAACGGTAAGGATTTGCTGAAATTAACAGAAAAGGAAATGAGGGGAGTGCGGGGGGCGGATATCTCCATGATCTTTCAGGATCCGATGACGGCCTTGAATCCGACGCTGACTATTGGGGAACAGATCATGGAAGGCATCCTGCAGCATGAAAATATATCAAAGAAGGAAGCATCGGTGAAAGCAGTTGAAATGCTTACCCTCGTTGGGATCCCGCATCCGGTGGAACGGTTGAAACAGTACCCCCACCAATTCAGCGGGGGGATGAGGCAGCGGATCGTGATTGCCATGGCTCTCGTCTGTCAGCCTGATGTCCTTATTGCAGACGAACCGACGACTGCGCTTGACGTAACGATTCAAGCGCAAATCCTGGAACTTTTCAAAGAAGTCCAGCTTAAAACGGGTGTTTCCATTATTTTGATTACACATGACTTAGGTGTCGTTGCCCAAGTGGCAGACCGTATCGCTGTCATGTATGCGGGCAAAATCGTGGAAGAAGGAACGAGAAGAGAAATCTTCTATACACCTCAACACCCTTATACCCAGGGGCTTTTGAAGTCGGTTCCGAGACTTGATCTTGTTGGTTCTGATTTGATACCGATTGCCGGGTCACCGCCTGATTTATTCTCGCCTCCGGCCGCTTGCCCGTTTGCTGCCCGATGCGAGAAGGCAATGGAAGTATGCGACCGTGTCTACCCGGTGAAGACAAAGCTTACAAATGACCATCACGTGGATTGCTGGCTGCAGGACCCGCGTGCGAAATCGATGCTTTCACCTATCACTTTAACCATAAGTTGATAGTCTGATAGAAAAAACAAAGAGGGGGAGAATCATGAGAAAGGTATTATCAGTATTTTTAACAAGTTTACTTTTATTTGTACTGGCAGCCTGTACTGCAACAAAAGACGCAGGCAATGAGTCAAGCAGCAAAGATGGGAAAGACAGCGGGGAAAAGGTACTGTACTTGAACAATGGTGCCGAACCGACATCGTTTGACCCTCCCATTGGATTCGATTCTTACTCCTGGACGGCCCTGAACAATTTAATGGAAGGGCTGACCCGCTTAAACGCCGACCATGAGCCTGAAGGTGCCATGGCAGAGAAGTGGGATGTGTCTGAAGATGGCAAAGTGTATACGTTCCATATTCGGGATAATGCGAAATGGTCAAACGGGGATGATGTAAAAGCAGGTGATTTCGTGTATGCCTGGAAACGATTGCTGGATCCTGAAACCGGATCGCCAGCAGCATTCCTTGGTTACTTCATTGAAGGCGGTGAAGCATTCAATAATGGAGAAGGATCAGCTGATGAAGTGAAGGTCAAGGCTGTCGATGAGAAAACATTTGAAGTGACACTGACAAGCCCGCAAGCTTATTTCTTAAGTGTCATTTCAAACCCTGCCTTCTTCCCGATCAATGAAAAAGTGGCAACAGAAAACCCGGAATGGTTTGCAGAGGCAGATACATTCGTAGCGAATGGACCATTCAAGTTAGCTGAATGGGAGCATGACAGCCACTTCGTGATGGAGAAAAATGATCAATACTGGGATGCAGATAACGTGAAGCTGGACAAAGTGCACTGGGCAATGGTGAATGATTCGAATACAGATTATCAGTTGTATAAAACCGGGGAACTGGATACAGCCGATGTTCCAGCAGACTTAAGTAAACAACTGTTTGAAGAAGGTAAAGTAAATGTAGAAGACCAGGCGGGCACCTATTTCTACCGCTTTAATTTAGAAAAGGAACCGTTCCAGAACAAGAACATCCGTAAAGCATTCGCGATGGCAGTCGATCAGCAGCAAATGGTAGATTTCGTAACTAAAAACAAAGAAAAGCCTGCGTATGGATTTGTTTCAAGCGGTTTTAAAGATCCATCCGGGAACGATTTCCGTGAAACAAGCGGTGATCTGGTACAAACAAATATCGAAGAAGCTAAAGCGTTGTTGGAAAAAGGCATGGAAGAAGAAGGTTACGATAAACTCCCGGAAGTCACTTTAACGTACAGCACAAGTGATACTCATCAAAAGATTGCTGAAGCACTTCAGCAAATGTTCAAAGAGAATCTCGATGTTGATGTGAAATTAGCCAATATGGAATGGAATGTATTCCAGGACGAGCAAAAGGCATTGAAATTCCAATTATCACGAAGCTCTTTCCTTGCTGACTACGGAGATCCGATCAACTTCCTTGAAAATTTCCAAACGGGTCATTCAATGAATCGTACCGCATGGAGTAATGAAGAATATGACAGCTTAATCAAGCAGGCTAAGAATGAAGCAGATGAAGCAAAACGCTTCGAATTGATGTATAAAGCTGAAAAGATCTTGATGGAAGATATGCCGATCATCCCGATCCACTTCTATAATTATGTGTATTTACAGAACGAAGATGTATCCGGTATCGTCCGTCACCCAGTAGGGTACATGGAGTTAAAATGGGCAGATAAAAAATAAACCAGGTAACGGAGTGGAGAAGATTCTAATCTTAGGGTCTCCTCCCTCTTTTTCTACTAAAGGGGTGTATTTATATGGCAGTGAAAGCTTCTATGCTGAAACGCGGCGACACCGTCGGGATTGTTGCTCCGGCAAGCCCTCCGAAACAGGAAACTCTGGGTAAAGCAATATCGTTCCTGGAAGAATTGGGATTATCGGTGGAAATCGGGCCGGGCATTCAACGCAAACATGGTTATTTGGCCGGAACGGATGAAGAGCGGATAGAGGATATACATAGGATGTTTCGCGATGAAAACATAAAAGCGATTATATGCGCCTGCGGAGGTTTCGGAACAGGACGAATTGTATCCAGGCTGAATTATGAACTGATTAAGGATAACCCGAAGATTCTTTGGGGATACAGTGATATTACCTTTCTGCATACGGCGATACATCAAAAAACGGGTCTGGTGACATTTCATGGACCGATGTTGAGTTCAGACATGGGTTTAGAGAATGTTCATGAATTGACCAAGCAGTCATTTCATCAGCTTTTCAATCATGAATCTGTTGAGTTTACAGCTGCTCATTCGCCCCTTCGTACTCTTGTCGAAGGCAAGGCAAGCGGTCCTGTTATAGGGGGAAACCTGACACTGTTAGTAAGTACCCTGGGGACTGATTATGAGGTTGATACAAAAGGCAGGATCCTGTTCATCGAAGATATTGATGAGGAGCCGTATAAAGTTGACCGCATGCTGAATCAGCTGAAGATGGCGGGGAAATTTAACGATGCGGCAGGAATCATCATCGGAGATTTCAAAAACTGTGTAGCCGATAAGAGGAAAGAGTCGTTGACACTGGATCAATTGTTTGAAGACCACATCAAGCCTGCGAATAAACCCACCATGAAGGGTTTCTTAATTGGTCACTCTTCTCCCTGCCTCGGAATTCCAATAGGGGCGCATGCGAATATGGATACAGATGACCTAACACTCATTGTCGAAAGCGGCATAAAGGAAGAGGTTGAAGTCTGATGGAAATTGTACAGATTGAAACGTTTCATGTAGCTGTCCCCTTACATACCCCATTCAAGACGGCTCTTCGAACGGTACATACCGCAGAAGCCATCGGGGTTAAGGTTATTTGTGATAATGGTATCAACGGCTGGGGAGAAGCACCGTCCACTGTGGTCATCACGGGCGAAAGTCTAAAGAGCATCGAATCTGCCATTCTGGATGTTTTGAAGCCCGCACTGGTTGGGAGATCCATATTGAATTATGAATCTATTTTCCAGGATATGCATAAGCTTCTCGTAGGTAATAACAGTGCAAAAGCAGCAGTCGACATGGCCGTCCATGATTGCCTTGCACAGTATAGCGGACTTCCGCTCTATCAATACTTGGGCGGATACAGGAACAAGCTCGAAACCGATTATACCGTCAGTGTGAACAGTCCTGCAGAAATGGCGGAGGACGCCCTGCTGTACAGCATGAGGGGATTCGATGTTCTGAAGATCAAAGTGGGGAAAGATGAAATCGTGAAGGATATTAAACGCATTCAGGCAATCCGGCAGGTAATCGGGGATTCAGTAAAGATCCGGCTAGATGCAAATCAGGGCTGGGAAGCAAAAGCGGCTGTTCGTGCGATTCGGAAAATGGAAGACCTGGATCTCAATATCGAGTTGGTGGAGCAGCCGGTACCCGCACATGACCTTGAAGGGTTGAAAAAGGTATCGGACAATGTCGACACCCTCATCATGGCTGATGAAAGTGTGTTCTCACCGCAGCAGGCCTTTCAGGTCCTGAAAACAAGAAGTGCTGACCTCATCAATATCAAGCTGATGAAGGCCGGGGGAATCTATCAGGCTCAGAAAATCAACAATCTTGCAGAAGTATGCGGAGTTGAGTGCATGGTGGGCAGTATGATCGAAACCCGCCTCGGCATAACCGCTGCAGCACATTTTGCTGCAAGCAAGAAAAATATCACTAGATTTGATTTCGATGCCCCGTTGATGCTGTCAAACGACATCATAGCAGGTGGCATTCAATATCGAGGGAAAACCATCACCTTCCCGGACTCTCCGGGTCTGGGGGTCAAAACAGTACAAATCCATTGATGTAAGGGGAGGAATACATATGAGTGAAAAAGCAGCAGTGAACGTTCCGGTGGCAACGATTTGGACATCACCAGATTCAGCAAGGGACCTTGATGCGCCAGCTGTATCGAATCCTGTACTGATCAAGGAATGGCTGGGTTCATTAACGCATGAAACAAGGCTTGCTCTCTGTGATGAAAACCGTATCCAGTCACAGGCTTTATTCGGGCAGGAGGTACTGGTCATAGAAGAAGAGGAAGGATGGTCTCACGTCATCGTGATTGACCAGCCATCTTCTAAGGATGAGCGGGGCTACCCGGGATGGATCCCTTCCACTCAGATCAGCAAAAATATTGATAGGACAGAAGGAGATTCTTTTGCCATTGTAAAAGCTGAATTCACGGATTTAGTAACAGAAGATGATAACAAAGAATTAGAATTAAGTTTTCTAACCTCTCTTTCTATCGAAAAAGAAGAAGGTAACCGGTTGGCAGTGTCCACTCCACTTGGAACACGCTACCTTAAGAGAGAGGATGTGTATATTTCATCTGCAGCCGTCAGGGATCAAAATGGGAGCGGCCATGACATCGTGCGTGCAGGAGAAGCATTCCTTGACCTCCCTTATTTGTGGGGGGGCATGAGCAGTTATGGTTTTGATTGCTCAGGATTCAGTTATTCGATGTGTAAAACCAATGGTTATGTCATACCACGCGATGCCGGGGACCAGGCAAAGGAGGGGAAACGAGTAGCGCTGGAAGACTTAAAACCTGGGGACCTCCTGTTTTTTGCATATGAAGAAGGAAAAGGGAGCATCCATCATGTGGCGATCTACTACGGAGATGGAAAAATGATTCACTCACCGAATACCGGCAAGACAATCGAAATCATCAGTATTGAGGGCACCTATTATGAAAAGGAGCTTTGTGCAGCAAGACGTTACTGGCAGGAGACGGGGGAAGTTTCATGAAACTGGAAACAATCTTAGAAGTCAAGAATCTGAAAAAATACTTTTCTCTTGAAAAAGGAAAAGTACTGAAAGCTGTCGATGATGTTTCATTCGAAATCCATAAGGGTGAGACGTTTGGACTCGTCGGAGAATCAGGGTGCGGGAAATCCACTACCGGCCGGACGATCATCGGACTATATGATGCAACAGAGGGAGAAGTCTCATATAACGGCGAAAATGTTCATAAATTGACTGACAAAGAAAAGCGTTCCTTTTCCAGCAAATTGCAGATGATTTTTCAGGACCCATATGCCTCACTTAATCCGAGGTCGACCGTACGTGAAATTATAGCAGAACCGATGGAAGCACATGGACTTTATAAAAACAAAAAAGAACAGCTTGAACGCATTTATCAATTGCTGGAAGACGTTGGACTTAATCGAGATCACGCGAACCGCTATCCGCATGAATTCAGCGGCGGGCAGCGCCAGCGGATCGGGATTGCGCGGGCACTCGCTCTCAACCCCGAATTTATCATTGCAGATGAACCGATTTCCGCCCTCGATGTGTCCGTACAGGCACAGATCGTTAATCTGCTGAAGAAACTTCAGGAGGAAAAAGGACTTACATTCCTCTTCATCGCGCATGATCTTTCGATGGTTAAGCATATCAGTAACCGGATTGGTGTCATGTACCTCGGACACATCGTCGAGTTGACCGAAAGCAGTGAATTATATAAAAAGCCTCTTCATCCTTATTCGCAAGCCTTGCTTTCGGCCATTCCCATCCCTGACCCGGACGTAGAGGACGAGCGGGAGAGGATGATCCTGAAAGGTGAGATCCCAAGTGCCATGAATCCGCCGAGCGGCTGTGTGTTCCGCACCAGATGCCCTGCAGCCATGGACGAATGTGCGTCAGTCGTGCCGAAATGGCATGAAGCTGAGAAGGATCATTTCGTAGCTTGTCATCTTTATGATGAAACGCTCCGGAAAGATCACAATGAAGTGGCTGCAACGAAGTAATGGGTGGAATGAAAGAAAAGTACAAGGTCCTGGAAGCTCAGATACATGAACTGATTGAGTGTGGTGCAGGCAGAATCAGCTTGCACATTGAACTGCCTGCACACTCCATCAAGGTGCATTCCGACGTTGCATATTCAGCCGCTAGCCTAATCAAACTCCCGGTTTTACTGGAGGGGTTTCGGCAGATTCAGGAAGGCAAGATGGATTCACATGAGATCATTCCCGTCACTCAGGAGGATAAAGTGGGAGGGGCGGGGGTACTCAGCCATTTGTCTTCTCATGCAAAAATGACTGTTCATGACCTGCTGACCTTAATGATTATCGTTTCTGACAACACGGCATCCAATCTACTCATCAAACGGCTCGGGATGGATTCTATCAATGGAATGTGCAGTTTGCTTAACCTGCACGAAACAAAATTAAATCGCAAACTGATGGATTTTAATGCCTTGAAATCAGGGATAGATAATCATATCTCCGCAGCCGATGTTGTTAAATGCTTAAAGGCTATAGACAACGAGGATCTGTTTCAATTAAACAGCAGGGAGTCAATGCTCCGGATTCTGCATAATCAGCAATTCTGCCAGAAACTCCCCGGCAGTATGGAACGTAATTTGGTATATACGGCAAATAAAACGGGTGAACTTCCCGGAGTCGAACATGACTGTGCCATTATCCGCTATAAACATCAAACGATTTATGCCGCGGTTTTAATAGATGAATTAGAAGATAATACAGCAGGCATTGAGATGACGGTGAAGGTTGGAAAGTACTTAAATGAGTATATATTGAATGACTGAAATCAATACTAAAGACGTTTCTTCTAACTTATTGTACAGAAGAAACGTCTTTTCCTTTAATGAGAAAAAATGAACGTTAACACGATTTTTAGTTGCAAATCCAGGAGTTCAGGAACAGAATCATGCTCTTCCTACCCGAAGGAACTACTCCCTTGCTAACAAAATAAATAACCTGTATCGTAGGTGGAAAGGAGTGAAGATTTTGAGGGAAACAATTTCAGAAATAGATTATCTTGAGGTTATGGAATATTCACTTGATCCACTCATTATCCATACCGATTACCGGATTATTTATTTAAATCAGGCGGCTGAAACATTCTTTAGAACCACAAAAGAGGAAGTGGTGGGCGGAAGCCCTCTTGATATCTTCAAGGAAACGTCAAAGGCCTCCATAAGACAAAGAATAAAATCCGCTTACGGAAAGCCAGCAGAGGTGATTGAAGAAACGGTCTACCGAACAGACGGGACAGCCGTGGATGTGGAATTATATTGTCATCCAGTTATGATTGGGGATAAAAAGGCAATTCAGACCTATGTAAGGGACATTACGAAACGAAAGGAAGCCCAGAAGAAGCAGAATGACATGATGGAAGAAATAAATGAACTGTCGGCAACTTTGGTTCCTTTAATGAACGAAATAGCCGTACTTCCTTTATCGGGCAAAATAGATGAAGAGAAAGCAAGATTATTTTTAGAGATTATACCCGTCAAGGTAAAGGACCAAAATATTAATCATTTAATCATTGATTTCTCTGGCGTTTATACCTTTGATGATATCGTCGTTGATCATCTTTTTAAGCTAACCAGCGTTTTATCCATGCTGGGTGTACGTTCCATCGTCACAGGCTTACGTCCTGAATTTGCTATGAAGGCAATTAGTATGCCCATAGATCTGCCTTCGATCCCTATGTTGGCCACCGTCAAAGATTCCCTTTCTTACCTGGGTATCAACATATAAGCGGAATGAACTAAGCTGCTTATCTCTGGGGAAGATAAAACGCCGCTAAAGTCATCCTTTGGCGGCGTTATTTTGTGATTAATTTTGTTTGACCAGGGAATTTGACTAACAGATGATCTTATAGTCGGCTAAATAGACGGTGCGCTTAGCCCGCTAGACAGAACTTCCTCATCAATACTCAATTCTAAAAAGAGAATGTCAGCATTCTTATAAATATAGAAGAGGAGAAGGTAGAATAAAATCCATCAAAACTTGAGAGGGATTAAAAATCAAACGCTCACTCATTTGATGAAGCAATTCATACCGAGTCGTTCCATTGAATACAATGAAAATTGGATTAGTCGATATATCTCTCAATACGGGAAGTGTGCTGTTACAGGAATTGAATTAGAAATAAATGATTGGCATTGTCATCATAAGACACCGTACCGTTTCACAAGAGACGATTCATATGTAAACTTAACGATATTGCATAAATCTGTTCATCTTATTATACATTTGAGAGATCAAGAGAAGATACAAGTGCATTTAAATGAAAAGCAATTTAAGGGAGTAAATGAATTGCGCAAGCAATGCTTGAACGAAGCTATCTGATTTTTTATAAATCATGAAATATATTGAATGAATTGGATTAGTTGGACACCGTATGCTGGGAAACTCGCATGTACGGTGTGAAGTGGAGGAAAAGCCGGCGATAACATCAAACGCTACCTATCACTATAATAACTAATTCTCAAAATATTGAAAAGTCAATACTCAAATTTTCGGTAGAGATTGTGAAGGATTGTATTAAAGAAGCGTATGGAGTTTAATAAAGAAACGAAACTAAAAACGCGAATTTTGTATGCTAAGACAACTTCAATTTTAAAATAGCAGCATTAAAACTAAACTCTCCCCTCTTGTTAAATTGAGGAAATGTCAAAGCAATGATATTTCGACATTTCCTTTCCTTTAGTGAAATGTCTTTTATTTAGTAGCCAATCTTGAAGCTGCTTCTTCAGCTTCTTTATATGCATTTCCTAATACTTCATATGTATCCCTTAAAGCAGTTCCTTGCGCCCGAATGACTTGATAATCTTCAATACCAATGAAATTAAACATTGACTTCAGGTATTTTTGAGAGTAATCAACTTCTGTATACCAATCATCATTTGTATAGATTGATCCACTTGCTTGTATGATAAGTATTCTTCTCCCGTCTTTAAGCAGCCCCACTGAACCATTTTCAATATATTTAAAAGTTTCACGTGCGATTAAGATATTATCCATATAATCTTTTAATTTTGATGGAATATTAAAATTATGTAAAGGTAAAACGATGACATACGTTTTTGCACTTTTAAATTGTTGTAAGATCTCGGACATACGCTCTGTTACTTTTTTTTCTTGGCTAGTTAGCTCCTGTTCTTTTCCTTGTTTTTCCCATGCACTTAAAACCGTTTTATCTATCATAGGGACTACATCACTGTACAAGTTAATCTGTTCAATTACTTCGCTATCAGGAATCAGTTCTTTATAAGCTTGCAAAAAGCGGTTGAAAACTTGTAAGCTGACTGAAGAAGTATCATCTATTTTTGGATGTGCGTTAATTATAAGTGTTTTGTTCATTTGTATTTCTCCTTTAAAATGAATTTTAGGCGATAATTAAAGATCATTTTAATCGACGATTAATATTGTCCATAATATATGCTATAATTATTTTTGTCAAATGAATAAAATTCACCAAAAGAGATTTCTTTTATTTGACTAGAATTCTATAAACTTCTTAGGTTCACTTTGAAAATCATTAATCAAAAGTAGGTGAGTTTTATGCAATATAGTGTCGGAGTTGAATATGCTTTACATTGTCTGGTTTATTTAATTGATGTTCCTACTAAGGAAAGTGTTGGGATAAAGGAATTGGCAGAATTCCAAGGACTTTCTGAGACATTTCTTTCAAAGGTTTTCGGTAAATTATCTAAGGCTGGTATTGTAAGTTCTGTCCCCGGTGTAAAGGGAGGATATAGGTTATCCAAGTCCCCTGATGATATTTCCTTTTGGGATGTTGTAGAAGCAATTGAAGGTCCTAAGCCTATTTTTCAATGTAAAAATATTAAAGATAATGGTTATTTATATAGAGAAAACTGCTGTTCAGCTCCCTCCTTTTGCACCATCAATTTAGTTATGCTCTCTGCAGAAGAAAAAATGCGTGATTATTTACGTACTAAAACACTTTCATGGTTAAATGAAGAGCTTAATCGTGTCTTACCCCAACAAATACGAGAAGATACCCGGAAATACTTTTCGAAAGAGTAGCAAATAAAGCAAACCTCTCTAAATCTCCTAATTTAGAGAGGTCTCCTCTTAGTTTTAAGCTCTGTTAACGTTTACTGTTTTTAAATAGAACCATCTCGGACAAGTTTTAGATCCACTTCGGACATTAGAGAACCAATAATTAAAATGAGTAAGTCGCCCTCTGGCCATCTACTTCATATGTCAGATCTAGAGCATCAAGTGTTCTTTTGCCCTCTCTTTAAATCATTCACTATTTTGAATTTCGCGTGTGTTCTTCTGTACTAATAGTCACGGAGTACGATTTTGTTTGTAATTCATAGACCGATACGATTTACAGATATGAAAAACTGGAATACATCGGTCTGCTTCATTTCCTTGAGAAGTGCACACCATAAAAGCAGGGCCAAAAAACTATTTGTTTTTCCGGCCCTGCTTTTATTTAAGGAATTTGTCAAATAGCCCTCTTCTTGGAAATTATAAAGTGATTATTTTCAGTTTCCATAGAACAATATTTGAAAAACTATTAACATTTCTTATGTTAACTTCATCCTAAAAAAACTGAGGAACTGTTACAGCTGCTATCCCCATGAAATATAAATATTGAAAATATTCTGTCGGAAAATAATTTGTTGGACTTACTGCAAAGTTAAAAATACAAAAATTGAAAAATAAGGATTAATGCAACTAACTAGTAATGAATAATTTCACGCATTAGTCACAAACTTAAAAATGAAACTAAAATGATAAGGGGATATGAAAATGAATGTAAACGAACAAGGCTTTCTATGGTACCTACAATCAAGTTCAAATATGGTGAATGTACTTTTAAAATATTTTCAATCAACGATTGAAGATGAGGATTTGAAAAAAATTTTAAAAGAAATTTATTCATTGTCTACATATCAAGAAAAAGAAGCAGAGCGATTACTGTCTGAAATCAAATACAATTGCAAAAATTTCTTTAGTGAAGAAGATATACTGAATATTAATTCTAGAGTTTTCTCTGATCAATTAATAATTGAAATATTAAAGCACATTACTGGAAATGGAATGCGCGAGGTGGCAATCCAATATTCAGAACTTACAGATTATAAAGTTAAAGTTTTTTATAAGGAAATATTAAATAAATTGTCGCAAATTGACTTATTATTATTCGAATTATTACAAAACAAAGGACTTTTACAGAATAAATCATTTGCTTTTACAGAAACAGAAGTAAGAGAGGACAACTTATTAAAGGTTGCTTCAACACAGAAAAGACCATTAAACACTGTTGAAATATCTCATATGTTTAGTTCATTGCAATGTAATAATGTTGGTTTAGCGTTATGTACTGGCTTTTCAGGAATTGTTAGTGATATGGACACAAAGCAAATAGTAATAAAAGGGAAAAAACTTGCATTTAATCAGGTTTCAGTTTTATCTGATCTCTTTAAACAAAATGGCGTAATAGTTTCAACAGGGTTAGAGTCCCTAGTTTATCAATCAAATGAAGCGCCTTTATCAGATCGACTAGTGACAAATTTAATAATGTTTTTAAATCCTATTGGTATTAATAATCTACAAAGTGCTGTGACCTCAAGCTATAAAAAGGAACATGTAAAAACTTTGAAAAAATTGATTGAAGATGTTGAGGACTTTTCTAAAGATGTTTTTAAGCTGCTTGTTAAAAAAGACTGGTTAAATGAACCTCCAGTGGCAAAATGGACAAATAAGAAATAATTATGAATCACACAGAAGCAGGTGTAATAAATGGAAAAACTTAGCACTTCTTTGGAAAAGAACTTTAAATTTTTTCAACAAAGGCTCAACCATTGTGAGGATGTAGAGTTTAGGATATTAAATCCTTATAAAGAAAAAGGCAATGAAATAATTTTTATGTACTGTGAAAATATTATTGATGAGATGATGGTATTCGAGTCATTATTTGAGAAAATAATTCAACATTACCCCAAAAAAAATGAAAAAATTGACCAATCTATTTTAAAAGATGTATTCCCAACAACCTCTATATTTTTTTCAGATGATGTGCAAGAAATAATGTCATACTTGTTTTACGGATTCTGTATAATTTTGTTTCCGGATAGTAGTAAAGCAGGTTTAGTATGTTATTCCAAGAAATCCTTTCGACAAGTTGGTGAACCTCAATCTGAAGTTGTAATAAGGGGGCCAAGAGAGGGATTTGTAGAAGTAATTAGGACGAATATTGCTATGGTAAGGTCTAAATTACCAAATGCAAACTTAAAGGTGAGATTAAAGAAAATTGGAACCGAATCAAAAACATTTACTGCTGTAATATACATGGAAAATAAAGCACCTCTAGATACACTTCAAAAGGTATTGACCCGCCTTGATGAAATTGATATTGAAAGCATACATGAATCTGGATCAATTGAAAGAAGATTAGAGGAACATCCATTCTCACTATTCCCTCAAATAGTTCATACAGAAAGACCTGACAAACTAGTATCTGATGTAATGGAAGGGAGAATTGCAATTATCGTAGATGGAAGTCCGCATGCTCTAATTTTGCCATCTACCTTTAAAATGTTTCTTCAAGCTTCGGAAGATTATTATGAAAGATATTGGCTTGGTGCAACACTCAGAGTAGTACGCATTTTTGCTTTTTTAATTGCATTATTATTACCATCGTTTTATATCGGTATAACTACATTTCACCTGGAAATGCTTCCTACTGAATTAGCTTTAGCAATTGCTATGCAAAAAGAAGGAACGCCTTTTTCTTCTTTCTTTGAAGCTCTTTTAATGGAAGTGTTTTTTGAATTATTGAGGGAGGCTGGTATAAGGCTGCCAATGCCAGTAGGATCTGCAATTTCTATTGTTGGAGGACTGGTAATTGGGGATGCGGCTATTCAGGCAGGCATTGCATCACCAGCTATGGTAATAGTCGTGGCGTTAACAGGTATAGCATCATTTGCCATTCCTAAGTATAGTTTCGCCATTCCTTTGCGGATTTTGAGATTTGGATTAATGATTGTTACTTCATTTTTAGGGTTATTCGGTTTAATGATTGCTATAATTGCAATTTTTATTCATATAACATCATTGAGTTCATTTGGTGTGCCCTACCTTGAGCTTTCTTTTTCTAGTTTTAAAGAAATGTTTAATTTTGTCAGGCCTTCACAACTGAAAAATAAAATCAAGTATAAAGAGAGTGAATATCAATGAAATTATTTGGAGTTTTTGCAATCTTTACCGTACTAATACTAAGTTCCTGTGCAACTAGAGAAGAAGTGGATAAACTTTCTTTGATTTCAGCTGTAGGTATAGAAAAGAACCCAGATAGTGATTATAAGATAATAATTCAGTATTTAATGCCTAATAAATCTCAAGAGCCCATACCGGTAACTAAGGAAGTAGAAGGACTAACTATTTATGAAGCAAATAAAAAATTGAACGAATTTTTACCTAGAAAACCTTATTGGTCACATAATTCTGTAATTCTTATAAGTGAGGACATGGCGAAGGATGGGGTTCGTAGTCAATTGGATTTTTTTAGAAGAGATACTGAAATGAGACAAGATATGCTAGTTGCAATTACAGAAAACCCAAGTAAGATTTTGTATAATTTACAAAAGCAACAATTACCAGGAGAAACACTAAAATTAATTGCCAGAGAGGCATCAGAGCGTAATGGACTTGGTGAAGTAAGCACTATACACAAAGTGTATCAAAATTTATTTTTCAAAAAGCCATTCTTAACAATTACTCATATCTTATTAGATGGAGAAAACCCGCGTATAGATGGTGTCTCAATATTTAATAAAGATAAATATATAACTACAATTAAAGAAGATGAAGCAAAAGGTTTTGGGTTATTAAATTTAAAAAAAAACTATTCCTCTGTTACGATAAATTGTCTAGATAATGAAAACAGAAAAATTACATTTGAATTAACTAATAAAAAAAAAAGAACGGATTCTTTTGTAAATAATCTTGGCAATTTTGAAATAAATCTATCTTTGGAATTTGATGCAAAGATGGCTGAAAATTATTGTATTAAGAATATGTGGAAGCCTGATACAATTAAGGAATTAGAAAAATCACTTAACAAAAAAATAAAAGAATTAGCAACAAAAACCATAGAACATTCACAAAAAAATGTAAAAATTGATTATTTCGGATTTGGGAATTTGCTATATCTTAACAATCCAAAAGAATGGAAAGAAATAGAAGGTGAGTATAAAAACGTGTATAAAAACGCCAACATCAAGCTTAAAATTAAAACAAGAATTACTCAATCAGGTGCAGTACATTAATAGAGGTGAATTGATGAAAATAGCTGAAATTAACAACCTGCAATTATCTTCGATAATTTTTATTCAAATAACAGGTACAAACTTATTAATCATTCCTAGTACAGTGGTACAAATTGCTGGAGCAGATGGTTGGATTTCACAAATTGTAAGCACATTTATGGCGCCAATTCTAGGAATGATGGTTTTTTATTTATACAATAAATTCCCTCAAGACAACCTAATAACGATATTTGTAAAATTATTCGGCAAAATAATTGGGAAAATTTTAGGTATTGGTTTTGTGCTTTACTGTATATTTTCTAACAGTACAGTAATTAAACAGGGATGTTCAATTACCCAGTCTATTTTTCTGCCAGAAACACCAACTCTTACATTCTTTATTGTCTTTTTTTTGATTGTTGTATACATTACTAAAGTGGGAATGAATGCCTTAGCAAGGACAAATGTACTGGTTATGCTATTTTTAATTATCTCATTTATTGTAATCATCATTACCGCAGTTCCATTGTTAAATGTGCCGTTAAAACCCCTACTCTCAGAAGGTTTATCTCCTGTACTAAAGGGATCTCTACCTCTTAGTAGTTGGATGGGGCAGGTTATTCTAATTACGATGATATTCCCATTCCTTACTTCTGGCAATAAAAAAAATATTAAGACTACAATTATAATTACTTTAATTGTAGTTGGGATACTTACTACACTCATTACTATAATTACTTTTGGGGTCCTAGGGTTGGAGACTAAATATTTAGATTTTCCGGTTTATAGTGTAGCAAAGTTAATTGAGATGGATTTACTTTGGAGAAGGTTGGACATAATTATAATGTTTTTCTTGGTAGCAGGAGTAACTTTAAAAGTGGCTTTTTGGTATTTTTGTACGATTTTAGCAATAAAACAATTACTTAATTTAGACAAATATGAACCCATTGTATTTTCCGTAGCATTATTAACCTTTGTAATTGCTTATTATACATCTAATAATACAGCTGAATTGGAATTTTTTGTTGGAAGAATATATCCAATATTATCATTGTTTTCATATGAATTCGCAATTCCTCTTATAATGTGTTTAATTTTGTTTATTAGAAGTAAACGAATTCGGAAGGAAAGTAAGGAGCTTACACCGTGATTATATATTCAATGTTTATTTTCATTTGTATCATAATTCCGGTTATTGAAATCAGACCATTAAAAAAGAAGGACAAAAAAAAATATTTGGTGGTAAACGTATCAATTTTATTGGTTTCATTAATTGTTTTTTTGATTCATGAAATATACCCATATTCCATAGCGAATATAATGATTTCAATTTTCAAACCGTTTGCAAATACAATATTTTCTTAAAGGAGATCAGGGAGCATACCAAAATAATATAGCATTAGGGTAATTACACGTAAAAAATCGAAGTTTTTTACTCGATCGAAATTCCGACTTTTCCTTATTTGATTAAGGCGCAGAAGAGTGATGGATTAAGGTTTCTATCGAGTATCCCAGTGGTTCAACTTAGTGATCGCTGAACACTAAGTTTTTTGAACGAAATTAAATAATTATGGCTGGATCTTTATCTAGAAATATTACTTGAGAAACAAAAGCGATTAGAGATTACTAAATATTGTAGACCACAATGCCCTTCAGTCGATTTCACAATAAATGCGGAGTAGGAGGAGGTCACTTTTCCTAAATTCCTATCAACCAACTATAAACCAGTCCTTCTGGAACAAAGTCAGATATTTATTTGATGAAGATCTAAAAGTGGACTATAATCCAAATAATCCGGGTTTATTCTAAAAAGCAACAATCAAATTTATACGGCCTATTTGAAGCAAAAATATAAAAATTAAGGAAGATATAAATCAGGCACCTTGTAATCGATTTGCCCTGATTTTTATTTTTAGAACTAGGTGCTCCCGTTGTATTATGTTGCTTAAAAAATTGATTGACGATTTGCTCTAAACTTAAAAGCTCTGGGTTAAACTGGACTTGTAAAACCTCCGTGTAGTACAGCGTGTTTTTCGATGTCGGTTGACCTTCTTTTCCACCTGCGAACCCGACTCTCGTTCTAATAATCCCTGAATGGTACCCAAAACGCGCCTCATGCTCCCAAAAGCAACCCATTCCAAATGTTACTGAATCCAATTTCATCACCTCAAAGTTCTACTAGTGAACCTCAACCACCTTTGCAAGACATTTAGCCTAGCAGCTAAGGTTGATTCAACTATTGACTCCTTTTCCAAATGTAAATCCTGCCACTTCTCATAGACCGGTCTCCACCGCTGAAGGTAATACTTTTGATGACGAAGGACTGCTTCGTAAAATGATTGTAGGGGCTCTACAGAGGTATAGCTGTTTCGCTTAATCTATTCTAGTTATTGAACCATCCCACACTTCTGCTCTTCGTTTTCAAACAACATTAAAGATCGATACTTCATCTGATGCAAGAGTTTCCGGATTCAGCCTACGATCGCCTTTGGTCGGTTATCCGAGAAGTGAGGGAGAATTCAAAAAGAGCAATCAAAGGATATGTGTGGGTTAGATTAATAGAAAAAATGAAAAGCAGCCCTGTTATTAGGGCTGCTATAACATTAAAGGTTTCTTAAACCACTTAAATGTCATTAGGCTCCAATCGAGACACGAAGTTAGGATTGACATACTTAAACTTTCCTTTGCTTCATTTTAATATTTCTTAAAAATGTAAGGCACCTAACATTTTTTTTAGAGGATTAAAAGTATACTCCTAAGTGTAAGAAGTTAAAAAAACATTTTAGAGGAGGAACTAATCATGGCATTATTGAATTTTAATATTCAATCTACATCTCAAAAAGTAACAACTGAAGTGAAGGCAGGAGCGCATACATTTTTTGTAGACGAGCCAAAAAACTTAGGTGGAAATGATAAGGGTACAAACCCATTAAATACATTACTAGGCTCTCTTGCAGGCTGTGAAAACGCAATTGCCAACATGGCGGCAAAGGAAATGAAGTTTAATTTAAATGGAATCGACTTCAAAATTAAAGGCACTTTAGACCCAAAAGGGTTAATGGGAGATGCATCCGTAAAGCAATACTTCCAAACCCTTACGATTGAAGCACTTGTTGATACTGACGAGTCTGACGAAAGAATTCAAGAACTTAAAGAAAAAACAGATTCAAGATGCCCAGTATTCAACATTTTAAAGGATACAAACTTTATTAAGATTCAATCTACTTGGAGAAGAAAATAATCTTACTGTTTGGCAAGGATCCCTTTATGAACTAAGAGCTTTTTTCTTAAAATGAAGAATAAATAAGGTTTAGCTAAACTAGGAGTATATTGACTATACTGGAGGTCTGTTTATGTCAACACAATATGAATTAGCTACGTTTGCCGGTGGATGTTTTTGGTGTATGGTTCAACCCTTTGATGAATTACCAGGTATTATAAAAGTTGTGTCAGGCTATACAGGTGGGCATAAAGAGACCCCGACTTATCATGAAGTATGCTCTAACACAACGGGTCATTATGAGGTAGTCCAAATTACGTTCGACCCAACCGTTTTTCCGTATGAGAAGTTGTTAGAGCTTTTCTGGCAGCAAATTGATCCTACCGATGCTCATGGTCAGTTTGGTGATCGAGGAGAGTCCTACAAAACGGCCATTTTTTATCATACAGAGGAACAAAAGCGACTTGCCGAAGAATCTAAGCAGAAATTACATGAAAGTAAAAGGTTTTCAAAGCCAATCGTGACAGAAATTAAAGAGGCGTCTGTGTTTTATCCGGCAGAAGAATATCATCAGCACTATTATAAAAAGAATTCCTTTCATTATAACCTTTATAAGGAAGGATCAGGACGAGCAGGATTTATTCGGGAAAACTGGAAAAAGCATCAGGCTAAAAACATCAAGAAGCTTACTCCTATTCAGTATCGTATCACACAAGAAAATGGAACGGAACCACCCTTTCAAAATGAATTCTGGGATCATAAAGATGAAGGGATTTATGTCGAGATTGTCTCTGGCAAACCATTATTTAGCTCTTTTGATAAATTTGATTCTGGCTGTGGGTGGCCGAGCTTCACGAAGCCAATCAAGCATCAAGAGATACTTGAAAAACTAGATACGTCCCATGGAATGAGACGGATAGAAGTAAGAAGCACGTCGGCAGATTCTCATTTAGGACACGTATTTGATGATGGTCCACGTGATAAAGGTGGGCTTCGATATTGTATCAACTCTGCGGCCCTCAAATTTATTCCAAAAGATAAACTGCAGGAAGAGGGTTACGGGGAATATCTTGGTTTGTTCCAATAGAAATTTAGAGTTCTTGGAGGCTTCTCCAAGGACTTTTTCATTGTTATATAAACCTTTTACAGTGGGGCTTGGTGTCCATTGTAACCTGGAGCTCAAGGCGTATCAGGAGCTGCTTCCCCACATTAAACAAAAAGGAGAACAGCTGCTGGCAATAAGTTCTCAATCCCCAGATAAAGTATGAGTGAAGGTGCAAAAACTTAGATATTGGTGGATTTGGGCTGTATTATGAGTATTTTGGCGAAGACAACGAAAATCCAACTTTAGTATTTGAATCTGGATATGGTAGGGATTTAAACGATTGGATTCCAATAAGAGATGAAGTTTCAAAGTTCGCAAACTCGCCACAGTCTGCAAAATGTGGAAAATCTTCGAACATTACTTCAGAAAGCAGGGGGAAACCTCCTGATGGGCTAGTAGGACATTCATTTAGTGGAGTAAATGTTAGATTATTGATAATTTAAAACAAAGTTTGATAAAACCCTGTTACTATGTAAAATTAAATAGACATTAAAGACGTTGAGCGTTGATTTGCCAACGTCTTTTTAAATATTACTTTTTTTTAGACCTCTAAGTAGACCCTGCCACAACAACAAAAAGAGAACGTGACTCACGTTCTCAAAAATGTGTAACATTTTATACAAAACCTTATTGACGGTTCTAAATCGGGGTAAGTCCGAGATTAGTCCAAAAACGGCATAATAGATGTAAGTAAATGTAAATTTGTGTATTTAGAGAGATACGAGTTTTGGAACATATTCTATAAAATTAGAAATTTATTTATTAACTGTAATAACGGTTATTGCTTAATGTGTCTTTGACAATGTCTAGTTGGAAGGAGAAGTAGCACTCATGAATTTTATTTATTGCCGGCCGAAAAGGAACGCATTTACGAACAAGTATGGGGGAGAGACGAAGGTAAGCGGTCATCTGGACCTGAATGTCGATGATTTTGTTATCAAGAAAGGACACCCTATAACACAGGCATTCACAATCTGCGTGGCGAAATGATGCCGGATGTGCTCCCCGGCCGCAAGTTGGACGATTTGCGGGCCTATACCTCGCAACATCCGGATTTCCGGAAACTCGAGCCCTATGCGGTAGGGAGCGCAGCCTGCGTCATGTAAAAATGAGTAAACAGAAATAGATTTGTAATATAGATTTCCAACAATTACAAAACTAAATAGACTCCCGGATGCTCTTAGGAAAGCTTTTAACAACCAAATCGTAAGAGTGGTCAATCATTTCAAAAATAAACGACTCTGGCAAAGAACCCTCGAGAATAATCGTATTCCAGTGCTGTTTGTTCATATGATACCCCGGTCGAACGTCCTCATGCTGCTCTCTCAAGTTTTCCGCAATCACCGGGTCACATTTTAGGACCAAGTACCCTTTTTCCTCATAAAAAAGAGCGAATATTTTGCCTGAAATTTTTATCGCGAGTGGATCGGTTCCTAAGGGATAATCCTTAATCGATCCTTTTTTGTTTAGACAGTATTCGATGAAATTATTTTTCAAATTGGTTCATCTCCTTCGTAAATGACATTGTATAGTCCACGGAGTTTATCTAAGTCGTCGAGAAGCATCTTCAGTTTCTTTATATTATAAAATGAACGTTCGCAATCTTCAAATAGAATCCGTTAATTAAGTGAAAAAGTAACGATTCTGCCAGCAGATCTGATTGAGTATTACCATTTATCAAAGTGATTGGATGCATTATGCCAAGTATCTTTGCGTGATCGACTGCTCCGCATGGATGATCTGCGAATGCGTTCCCTTGAACACCACCTGTCGACCCTTATTCTGACCTCTTGTTGCAATGGTCACATCGTGGCCATCCCCGTGTAATAAATAGAATAACCGACCACCGAAAACGCTGTTCCTCCTAAAACGAGTATCTTCATCCATATTTTCCTTTTACATTTGTATTCTTATTTTATTAATTGAGCGAATTTTCTCCTCACATCCAGTACAAAATAAATTGGCTGCTGATAACTTAATGGTACTTGGCGGTTTAGTTTGCAGATTAACTTGCCAACCAAATCGGCATCGGTCATTTAGATTACATTGTTCTGCCGGCTTACACAATTTCAAAAATAAAATGGAAAACTGTAAGCTACATTACAGAACTTCGTTTTTTTTAGAATTATAATCAAGCTATCATTCGATATTGGAGGTGGAGTACAACAATACCTCAAAATGGGTTTTGCCGGTTCCGGCTACTTTCATGATTGATGAGCGCGCCATTATTCGCTCCTCCTATGTCAATCCGAATTTCATGCAAAGTCAAAGCCAGAGGGGATTTTGCGAGAGCTAAAAAAGCTGTAACGATTTTTGTATCATTCGTTTATTAACAGAATAATCGATTATGGTAGAACAAGTCTGATGAAACGATGCTTTTAACTAGATATCACTTGTATAAGAGGTCAATGCCCCGGGCGGACCGAGTGGTTGAAACGGTTTAATGAGGCAGACGAAGACGATTGTTGTACATGTGTCAACTATCTATATTAAATGTTAATTAAAAAGGAGAATATACATGACAATGACCAAGAAGGAAGAAATTTTAAAAGCTTATCATTTTCGCCATGCAACTAAAGAATTCGATCCTAACAAAACTATCTCCGATGATGATTTTGAATTTATTTTGGAAACAGGCCGGCTTTCGCCAAGCTCGTTTAGCACTGAGCCGTGGAGATTTGTTGTTGTTCAAAACGAACAGCTTCGGAACAAAATAAAAAACATTTCGTATGGAGCGGCCAGCAAACTGCCGGAGGCCAGCCACTTCGTCATTATTCTGGTCCGGACCAATCTGGATATGAGATATGACTCCGCCTACCAGAAAGAGCAGCAGTCCAAAGCCGTTCCGAAGGAACACCTGACAAGGCATCTTGAAATCTTTGAAGAGTTCCAGAGACATGATTTCAAGCTCCTGGATCATGAGCGCTTTCTTACCGATTGGGCTATTAAGCAGACGTACATACCGCTTGCAAACATGATGATGGCTGCGGCTCAAATCGGCATTGACTCATGTCCGATCGAAGGCTTTCCTATTGATAATATGAATCAGCTGTTGGACGAGGAAGGGCTGCTTGAGGACGGTCACTTTACCATCTCGTTAATGATTGCCTTCGGCTATCGAAAAAAAGAGCCGGGACCGAGAATACGCCTTCCGTTTGATGATGTTGTGAAGTGGGTCAAATAAATATAATATGGCGGCATGTGTATGGTTCGCAAGCATGTCCGCGTTCGTCCGTAAGGACTCAGAAATAGTGAACGGGCCTCGTGGATCATCGTTAGCCGCGAGGCCCTTCTTGGTTGGCCCGCGTTATCGCGAGTTACTCAGTTCCCGCTTCGACCTGCAACCGTGATGCCGCGCTCTGGGAACTCTCGCTTACGATGACGCACTCGTCCTTTACCGCTCATCCAATTACAAACCTAGGAGGCAGCAACATGACGCAATTATTGTATATTACCGCTAACCCTAAGTCGCCGGACCATTCGGTCGGACAGAAGGTCGGCAGGGCTTTTCTTCAAGCCTATCGGGAAGCTCATCCGGACGACGTCGTACGGGTATTCGATGTCTACCAAGAAGCGTTCCAGACGGTCGATGGCGATGTCGTGCGGGCATGGGAGAAATTGAGAAATGAACGCCTGGACTTCTCCGAGCTGAGTCCCGTGGAACAGCAGAAAGTTAATGCCCTTAACGACATTACCGAAATGGCGATGCACGCCGATAAATACGTGTTCGTCTCCCCCATGTGGAATTGGGGCATTCCCCCTCGGCTCAAGGCGTTCATCGACGCTTTCGTCATCCTCGGCAAGACGTTCCATTACACGGAACGTGGGCCGGTCGGATTGCTACGCGACAAAAAAGCGCTGCACATCCAGTCGAGCGGAGGGATTTACTCAGCAGGGCCGACAGCAACCATGGATCACAGCCATCCTTATCTGCGCTTGGTGCTCGGAATCGTCGGGATTCGCGACATACAAGCGCTGTACGTTGAAGGCCATGATTTTCAACCGGAGCGCGCGAAGGAGATTGTCCGGGCAGCAATGGAACAGGCCGTCAAGCTTGCCGCGATCTGGTAACACCGGCTGCAGAGACACCTTGAAATATCTGTTCGCGAGTATGGAATAGATTAGTTTGGTTTTCGATTCAACTGTAGCAGACAACGTGCATCGGGGCATAAAGCAAGCCTCCTTCATTTCAAATAAGTCCTGTACTGATTTTCAAATAAAAGTGGATCTAATGGAATCCATTTTACATGCTAACATGGAAATTGTCAGAAAGAAGATGAAACCGATGAACTACCTTCAAACCTTGTTTATTCAAACCCGTGAACGGAATGTTCGAAATAGTGAAGCAAACTCACAGCCTCAGGGAATACCGTCGAAGCCGGTCGACTGGCTTTTGATCGCCGCCCTATTTATGGCATCTCTGAATCTTAGACCTACGATTAGTTCAATCGCGCCCATACTTGAGATCATTCGAAAGGATCTGGGCATGAATGCATTTGCCGCCAGTTTATTAACCACTATCCCGGTTCTTTGCATGGGTTTTCTTTCGCCGCTATCCATTCGACTCGGCAAACATATTGGCTTTGAACGGGGGATTGCCTGTTCACTGGTTATGATAACGGGAGGCACACTTTTGCGTATGGTTTCGCATTCTGCTCCCATGCTGCTTCTTACCGCAGTTTTGACAGGTGTTGGCATAGCTGTGATGGGGCCTCTATTATCCGGATTTATAAAAAAGCATTTTTTCCGCAACATTCCAATGATGATCGCTTTATACTCTTTGGCCTTGTCGCTGGGGGCAGCTCTGGGCGCCAGCTTGTCCGCTCCTATTCAAATGAAATTACACTCATGGCAAACGGCGCTTGCTTTTTGGGCGCTGGTCGCGGTCGCGGCTGTTCCAGTGTGGTATGCAGTAGTTAAACAACAAGTCTATTCTCCAATCGAGGAGTCTTCAGAACCTTCTCAAACGTCGGCTTTGCCGTGGGGCAATAAAAAGGCATGGCTGTTAACCTTCCATTTTGGACTTATGGCTTTGGTTTTTTATTCCTTGATGGGATGGTTGCCGCCTATAATGGAAAGTGCGGGGTACTCACGCTTTTACGCGGGAATGCTACTTACGATGTTTGCTTTGATTCAAATACCGAGCGGGCTGGTGGTTCACATGCTGCTGAAACGCTTCCCTTCCCGCTTGGTCTGGCTTCTTTCAGCTTCATTTCTGCAGCTAATCGGGCTGATATTAATTTCTTTCGCTACGCTTCCTTGGTTGGCAGCTCTTTTTTGCGGGTTTGGCTGCGGGATGCTATTTACTCTAGGGACATTGCTGCCGATAGACGAAGCGGCAAATCCCCATGAGGCTGCATCCTGGGCAGCAATGACACAATCTGTCGGGTATTTAATCGGGGCGATCGGACCGGTCTTTGTCGGTTGGGTTAATGATACTACACATAAATTTGACTTTGCGATATCGGGATTGATTCTTATCACGCTGATATTGATGATGGTTCAAGGGCTGATTGTTCCCCGAAAAGCAAAGTCGGCAGTTGTGCTTATGAAAATTTTGTAGCAGGTTCTACTGGGTTAATCGACCAATTGCTGCTTCCCAAATTGGTGCAAGCAGACCACGAAGTTATTGGGATGTCTCATATCCCGGAACGCACACCGCGAATAAACTTTTTTAGGAGGAAATAAATTGACACAAAGAATTGATTATTACAATGTAGCACCAGACGCACTTAACATCATTGGGAAATTGGATAAGTATACGGCAACTACAGGTATAGACCGTAAACTTCGTGAACTTATTAGACTTCGTGCTTCTCACATTAACGGCTGTCCACTTTGTATGTATATGCACACAACAGATGCCTTGAAAATGGGTGAAACAGAAGAAAGAATATATTGTATTAGTGCTTGGGAAGAGTGTGAATTTTACACAGAAGCAGAAAAAGTAGCTTTAGAGTTGACAGAGCACGTAACGTTAATCCCGACAAAACGTGTGCCAGATCAGCTTTATCAACGAGTGCGTAACCACTACGACGAAAAACAGTATGTTGACCTTGTTATAATAATTAATCAAATTAACACATGGAATAGAATTGCTATTGCAATGGGGCAAACAGCAATTGAAAAATAATAACTCTCAGCTATCCTCTTATAGTATTTGTTTCGGATACACTTAATATTATTTTTATCTTCAGCAATCAGGCCAAAACGACAAGTTCTGTTAAAAGTGTTTTTCTACAGGAAATAAAGGGGATTATCGATCATAACTTTACATCAGAGGGTGGGAATGACGGAACCATGTTTCCGAAACCATCCTGTCAATACTCATACATGGGTCATAATTGACAGGTTACAAGGGGCTGAAGTACAGGTGGATTCGGCAGAACGAAGGCTGAAGCCATTCTTTAATAGAAGGTATGCAAACGGATATGTTGCGCACCTGAGAAACTAGATATGATGAGAATAGTTTCATTATCTTAGGAACTAACGAACTTCCAAAGGGTGCGAGTCGTTGTTCTCAAAAGTAAGAATAAAAACTTTATGGGAAGAGAACGGCTCTGAATAACTCAAATAAAAGTTACAAAGAGAACAACTTTTTCGCTGAGAGAAAGAAAAGATTGGGTAACGCCTTGTAGCCTCTCCAGTAAGATACACTAACATAGAATGACTTCCGGTGCTGAATAGATCCCCGGAATAAAATGAACCTTAACCTCAATTGATAAAAGGATCGTCGGAATTATTCAACGTTGATAAGGAACTTCAAAAAAAAAAATGATGATTCATGAAGTTAAGAAAAGGGATCGAGCGCATTGCTCGGTCCCTTGCTTTTATTTAAAATAAGTTGTTAGAAATTCAGTTACACTTTCAGGTGTTTTGGCATTTGCACTATGCAAGTGGCCTATTTTCTCGCCTTCTTTAAATACAAGTAGGCTCGGAATTCCCATCACTTTATACGTGGATGAAATTTCTTGGAATTCATCTCTATCCATTTCATAAAGCGGAAATGAATTGAATTCTTCTAATACTTCTCCCATAAATGCACCCATGCGTTTGCAATCTGGACACCAGTTTGTGTCGAACTTGATGACAACTGGTTCCTTTGAGTCAATAATTCGGTTGAAATCCGGTTGATTTTTTATTCTTTTCTCCATATTTATCTTCCTTTCCATATGTGTTCAGTTATCTTATACAACAACATGATACGAGATAACCACTATGTATTCTGTAATCAGGCTTACACATTGAAATATTCTCTTTTATTAGGAAGTTTCTCCTATTTCTTTCTATTGCTGAATACCCTTCGAAAGCTTCCATTCTCGACTTCTGCTGAAGAATGATTTCATTTATATGTACAAAATCAACCTTCGCACCCCACTTGTATGATGTTATAAAATAACTAGATATGTTTACAAGCAATAGTTTTAACACCTTTTTTTGTTTATAAAATAAACCATCTTTAATGTGAGCCATCTAACATTTTTATGTTTCAAATTAGTTTATACTTCCTAAGGTAAGACAATTCAAATTAGACTTTCAAAGTTGCAAATGAAAAAGGAGATGGATAAGATGACGAATGAAAAAATCTATGATGTGATTATTATTGGCGCTGGCCCAGCTGGTATGACAGCTGCGGTTTATGCATCTCGTGCCAACCTTTCAACTTTAATGATTGAAAGAGGAGTGCCTGGTGGACAAATGGTCAATACAGAAGAGGTTGAAAACTATCCTGGATTTGATCATATTCTAGGTCCTGATCTTTCTAACATGATGTTTGAGCATGCAAAGAAGTTTGGTGCAGAATATGCATACGGAGATATTAAAGACATTGAAGGTGGTGTGGAATATAAAACGATCAAAACCACTTCAAAGAGATATAAAGCTCGCGCCGTGATCATTGCAACCGGTGCTGAGTATAAAAAGCTGGGTGCACGTGGTGAAAAAGAGCTAGCTGGACGTGGTGTATCATACTGTGCAGTCTGTGATGGAGCCTTTTTTAAAGGTAAGGAGCTTGTGGTAGTGGGGGGAGGAGACTCTGCTGTTGAAGAGGGTGTATACTTAACTCGCTTCGCAAATAAGGTGACGATTGTTCATCGACGTGATGAATTCAGAGCGCAGAAAATTCTACAGCAACGTGCGTTTGATAATGAAAAAATTGAGGTTATGTTTAATACAACCGTTAAAACCATTAATGAGCAAAATGGAAAAGTAGGGTCAGTGACGCTTGTATCGACGGAAAATGGCGCTGAAAAAGAGTTTACTATAGATGGTGTATTTATCTATGTAGGAATGGTTCCGCTAACAGTACCATTTAGGAAACTTGGAATCACGAATTCAATGGGCTACATTGAGACAAATGATCAAATGGAAACAAAAGTGGAAGGTATCTTTGCTGTAGGGGATGTTCGTGAAAAAACATTACGTCAAATTGTAACCGCAACTGGTGATGGCAGCATTGGCGCGCAAAGTGCCCAGCATTATGTAGAAGAGCTCTTGAGAAAATTTAAAGGCTAAATGAGAAAACGAGAATCTCTTCCCTGGGAGGAGATTATTTTTATATTAATAAAATATTTCCACCAATAATTCTTAAATATAATGACTAAATGTTAGCCATCTAACATTTTTATATACAAAAAAAGACTATGCTCATAAGTGTAAGAACAAATATACCATTAACCAAGTTTTACGAAATGGAGGAGAATACAACAAGCTACACTAAATGATCAGTTACAGGCTGTTGTAGAGCATTATAAACAACAAGCATCTCAAGAGGTACTAGATATAATTTAGAAAGGTCAGTAATGACCTAACAAACAAAGAACAAGTGAGTGGACTAGCAATAGGAACAAAGGCTCCCAATTTCACTTTAAAGGATGCACCCGAAAAAACAATAGCCTTATCAGAGGAATTGGAAAAAGGACCTGTTATTTTAACTTTTTACCAACAAAAGCTATTGGAATTCTTAGAAGGTTAAAATAAAGGAAAAGAATATTACATATTTTAAGGAGATGGATAAGAGATGGCAGTATTAAACGTGACCGATCAAACATTTACGACAGAAACTAACAATGGAATAGTGTTAGCTGACTTTTTCGCCACTTGGTGTGGACCTTGTAAAATGATTGCACCAGTTCTTGAAGAGCTTGATCAAGACATGGGGAACCAGGTTAAGTTTGTAAAGATTGATGTCGATCAAAATCAAGAAACAGCTAACAAATTTGGTATCATGAGTATTCCGACTCTACTACTCATGAAAGATGGAAAGGTTGTAGATACTTTGGTTGGTTTTAAGTCTAAGGAAGAACTTGAAGAAGCATTAAATAACCATATCTAAGCCTGAAAAAGCAATGAGAAGTAACCATCGTTTCGGGGTAGTATCAACGTTGCTGACACCACCCGGAAGTGATGCTGGATACAGAATGTATCCCCAAAAAATAATTCAAGACATTTAGTTTATTAAACGAGCTCAGGATCTAGGGTTTACTTTGAAAGAAATTAAAGATCTACTAGCTGCATCAAACGGGGATAAAGAATTTCATTCGGAAGAAATGCTCGAATTTGCATCAGGAAATATTGAGGGAATTGAAAAAAGATTCGTGATTTAAACGAAATGAAATTCTTGGTAGAAGGTTTGGTTGAAAAAAGCCCTGGTTCTGGAGTTCCTAAAAGTCAGTGTCCGATTTTAAAAAAATTATCAAAAGGAGTGAATTAATATGATAAAAATGCATGGGTCCGAGGGAAAAATGGAGGAACATTCTTTTAGCCTTTCGGTCAATAACAAACTTACTATCACTAATGGCGAAGGAGGAAACGTTCATGTTCAAGTTATTTGAAGCTTTCGGTCAAAAAATTGAGATCATCGGAACAAAGGGATTGTTTATTGCACTGGCCATCGTTTATTTTTGGATTGGTGCGATGAAATTCACGGCCTACGAAGCGAAGGGGATTGCCCCTCTTGTAAGCAACAGCCCAGTACTTGGATGGCTTTACAACTATTTTTCAATTCGTACGTTTTCTTCTCTATTGGGTATATTAGAATTATTAGTCGGCCTACTCATTCTCAGCCGCTTTGTGTCTGCAAAGCTGTCAGCTGTTGGAGCGTTTCTTTCCTGCATTCTATTTCTGACGACACTGAGTTTCATGGCCTCCACGCCAGGTGTCTTTGAGCCGAGCATCGGTTTCCCCGCCCTTTCTTCGGCGCCAGGTCAATTTCTGTTGAAGGATCTCGTCTTGCTGAGCGCTTCTGTGTTTGCCTTGGGCGAGTCACTGAAGGCGGCTAGCCGTGGAACGATTTCATGAAACCCGGGAGAGGCGCTATCCGGATGAAGAATCAGATTAACGTGACGGAGCAAATTAGAACAGTTTAAAAGAAGGAATGATAGAGCATTTACAAGATGATCATCCTAAATCCTATGTGGAAGGTTGTGACCTTGGCTTGTGTTAAATTGGGAAGAAAGGAGGGGAACACCATGAACGTTCTATTTACAGAAAGGGCAATTGAGAGACTTAGTCAGGAGCCCGCACAGGCGTATCAGTTAAATCCTAGCCTGGGTGGGTGCTCCATTGGAGCAGATTGGGTAACGTTTGTTGGGATGAAGGAACTGAGTTCAGAAATTAACGAACGATTCCTTTTCACCAACTTTAAACCAGTCCTACTGGGACATAAGTCAGACTATTTATTTGATGAAGATCTAAAAGTGGACTTTAACCCAAATACATCCACGTTTATTCTAAAAAGCAACAGTCAAATTTATACCGCGTATATGAAGCTAGAATATAAAAATTAAGGATGATATAAAGTAGGCATCTTGTATTCGGTTTCCCCTGATATGTATTTTTTTAAGGTGATGAGATTGGATACCGTAACATTTGGAATGGGTTGCTTTTGGGGGCATGAGGCGCGTTTTGGGTACCATTCAGGGATTCTTAGAACGAGAATCGGGTACGCAGGTGGAAAAGAAGGTCAACCGACCTCGAAAAACACTATGGATTATACAGAGGTTTTACAAGTCCAGTTTAACGCAGAGCTTTTAAGCTTAGGGCAAATCGTCAATCAATTTTTTAAGCAGCATAATACAACAAGAGCACCTCGTTCCATGAAGTATCGATCTTTATTGTTGTTTGAAAACGAAGAGCAGATGAGTGAAATGCTTCAAAAACTAGAAGAGATTAAGCATATCCAAGGGAACAGCTATACTTCTGTAGAGCCCCTACATTCATTTTACGAAGCAGACATTCGTCATCAAAAGTATTACCTTCAGAGGTGGAAACCGGTCCATGAGAAGTGGCAGGATCTACATTTGATTTAATTCACTTGATAGTTTATTTAGTTTAGGCAATCTTACATTTACATTTAAAATAAAAGTGTAAAATCGTGTTGACCATATAGACAAATTGTTTGCAGCAACAATAGAGGAGAGGATAAGACAACTAATGATGAAAAGGAAGAGTGAGGAGGAAATGGTTTTATATATATTACCAAGCTGTTGGAAATGCCAAGAAGTCATCAAGCTATTTACCCAGCTAGAAATAAATGTGGAAATAATCAATGTTTTTGATACGATGAAAGTAGACCGAACCTTAACATTGGATAAGGGGCTACCAGTTTTAGTGGAAAATAATGAGTGGCTAGATTATGAAATGATTATGAAACGGTATAACAAAGGAGTGTAGACATGGATAAACTCAGGCTTCTTTCACAAATTAATTTACTAGATGAGCTACCGGAAGAAGAATTAAAGAAAATAGACGAAGTGACGCTAACTGTACCTATTAAAAAAGGTACCATTATCTTAAGTCCGACTCAACAAATGAGGTCGTTATTTTTCTTAAAAAAAGGACAGGTACGTTTATATAAGATATCTTCAACAGGAAAGGAATTCACGGTTGATCTTTTAAGTGAAGGTAATGTCTTTGGAGAAACCTCTAGTTTTTCCTTAACAGAGTCTGATATTTATGCAGAAACGATGGTCGATTCATTTGTTTGTACGCTAACCAAGGAGCGATTTGAAGAGTTTCTTCGTCAAAATCCTGATATTGCGTTAAAGCTTATAACCATCTTGACTTCGAAACTAAAAGAGATGTACCAAATAACGGAAAGTATTGCTTATAAAGAAGTCAAATATCGAATTCTTTTACTGTTCATGCAGTTGAGTAACCGTTTTGGTGTAAGAAGTGGGGAATGGCAAACAGTTGGGGTCAAAATCACCCAGCATGATATCGCAAGTATGATCGGGTCATCAAGAGAGACCGTTAGTTTATTTTTAGGGGAATTAGAAAAGGAACAAATCATTACCAGAAAGCCATTAAAAATTAATACAGTTCTGGCTATGGAACTATATGGGGTGGAAGAGGGATAAATGATATCTACTTTCATATTATGTTCATAAAAATAAGACGCTGGGGTTAACCTCAGCGTCTTATTTTTATCGATATATAAATTTTGAGTAATGACTTGAAACATTAAAAAGTTATTAAATTGTTTTAGATAGGGACTTAGTACACTTAGGGCGTACGTCATGTACTTCTTTCCTTAACAATAGTAAAACTTTATCCCAAGTCTTTTATAGAGGAAAAAAGTACAGTTAATTCTTGCAGTATAACATTCTGATAGTGAGTCGAATGATACAACTCACCTATATCTCCATATACTTTTCCTATTTTTTCTTTGTAATCAGGAGCTCCCTTGTCAGGATTGGAACTTTTAAATCGATCCATGACAGCTTGAATATAGGCAGGACGAGCTCCCCACCTCCCCAATACATTACCGTTTTTATCCAGAATGACAGCAATCGGTTGGTTACGAACTCCATCAGTCAAAAAATCGTCCATAGTTTCCAGGTGTTCTTCCATTAATAATACTTCTGTAGGAATGTTGCATTGTTCCATAACCCGGAAAAGAACCGGGACATTCCATATAACGTCTGGGCACCAATCGGTACAAAGAATTAAGCAATAAAGATCTTGAGAATTATGAAAAGAATTAAAGAACCAGTTATCCGTTTTATTTTCCCATGAAAAATTTTCATAGTTGTATAAAAATTGGTCCTTGGTATTTAAGATTTTGCTTTGCTCCATTACTCGAATTTCCATACTGTCAATAAACTGTTGAGGAGTTATTCCAAGCCCAAATTTATGTTTTAAATTTATTGTTTCGCCCATCTTTATCTTCATCCTTTCAAAAAAACTATCATTTATATCATTTCAATAATAGAACTAAACTGACCATTAATAAATAGTCAGTTTAGTCCTATTTAAAAAGTCAGATTAGCGTGAGGGTTACTGTTAAGAAGAAAGGGTAACCAAGCCTTCTTTAATAACTCTATTCCTTTTTCCATGTCTTTCTCACTCACACCAGCGAACCCTAAATACAATCTTGGGAAAGGATCAGTCCTTGTGGTCATCCACATGTTTTTAAAGTCATAAACCATTATTCCCTCTTCAGCTGCTGATTTTATTAAGGTCTCTGTGGATTGATTCGCGTTAACCGTGATTTGTATATGAAGGCCGGCATTTTGACCAGTAATTTTTACATGGTTTTGAAAATTTTCATGAATAAGCTCAATTAATTTTTGATGCTTTTTACGATATAATTTACGTACTCTGCGGATATGCCGATACCAATGTCCTTGTTCTATAAAAGAAATCATTGCCCATTGGGTGATTCGAGAAGGGGCGGATGTGAATTGATAAGAACTTTCCTTCAATTTGTTCAATAACTTTTGTGGCAATACCATGTAATTCATTCGTAACGCTGGTGTAAATACCTTGGAGAAAGTACCAATATATATCACTCTGTCATATTGATCTATACTTTGTAGAGAAGGGATAGGCTTTCCAATATACCTGAATTCTCCGTCATAATCGTCTTCGATAATAAATGCATCTTTATTAATTGCCCACTTTAACAATTGTTCCCTTTCTGAAAAAGGCATAATACTTCCTGTGGGAAACTGGTGTGAAGGAGTGATATAAGCAAGTTTTGCGGATCTACCTTCTATATCATTAACTGAAATCCCTTTTTCCCCTACTTGGATAGGTAATACTTCAAAACCATTCAATATAAATTGTTGACGTACCAAGTTATATCCTGGTTCTTCAAAAGCTATTCGTGAATTATCGTTAAACAGATGGCAAAGTATTCGGATACTATCAGCTATTCCACTGCCTATTATGATTTGTTCAGGAGTGCAGTGCACACCTCTCGCTTTAAATATGTAATCTGCTAATGCTGCGCGAAGTTTAGATTCTCCTTGAAGATCACCATATTTTCCAATATCCATTGAAAAATTTTCAAGAGCTTCTTTCAACATCTTATTCCATGTTCGAAAAGGAAAACAATGTGGGTCAACAGCAGAAGGATCAAAATCAATTGTCGATTTAGATTCAAAAGGTGGACAGTTAATGCCTTTAATTTCCTGATCAGCATAGAGTTCATATTGTTTGGTAGGCAAAACAGCTCTTGGATTTATTGCGTAAAAACCCGATCGTGGCTTGCTAATTACGTATCCTTCAGCGATTAACATTTGAAACGCTGTTTCAATTGGCGTTTTACTGATATTCAGTTGCATCTGTAATGATCTTATAGAAGGCAGGCGCATACCATTAGTTATATCTCCATTTCGAATGGCGTCTCGGATGTGCCGATATAGCGTAAGATAAATGGGTGTATTTTGTTCATCTTTTATTAAAATTTCAAACATCTACTTTCACTCCTGAATAATAATTACTATTTCAATTTTTAATCTTTAATCTATTATATAAAGAGTCATGAGAGTATGGAATTTTGAATACTTTGTTGTTACCATGTTGCCTGGTCGATAAAAGAGGGAGGTATCAATTTTTTTAAATTATCATCATTCTTATTTTTGTTGGAAAAATTATTTTTATCCACAGATTTCATTCCAATTAATTCATTTAGGAGAAGAAAATGTTTGTCACAAAAGTACTTGAAGATGTAAAAATGCAACTTTTTGGACATAATAAGGAAGATATCGAATTTGGTTTAAAGAAGAGTAAGAAGCTCCGAATTTAACATTGACGAATCCACTTGGCCAAAAGTGTCTCCTGTCTAGAGAGCTTGGAATCTCCGAGCAAATGCAGTAAATTAATACAAAAAGTGAATAAGGATTTCGGATTCAGGTAATTATTTAAGTGAATATTCAAATTAATAATTTATTGATTGAATAAACTTTTTGAGGAGGAAATAAAATTGACACAAAGAATTGATTATTACAATGTAGCACCAGACGCGCTTGACATCATTGGGAAATTGGATAAGTATACGGCAACTACAGGTATAGAGCGTAAACTTCGTGAACTTATTAGACTTCGTGCTTCTCAAATTAACGGCTGTCCACTTTGTATGTATATGCACACAACAGATGTCATGAAAATGGGTGAAACAGAAGAAAGAATATATTGTATTAGTGCTTGGGAAGAGTGTGAGTTCTACACAGAAGCAGAAAAAGTAGCTTTAGAGTTGACAGAGCACGTAACGTTAATCCCGACAAAACGTGTGCCAGATCATCTTTATCAACGAGTGCGTAACCACTATGACGAAAAACAGTATGTTGACCTTGTTCTAATAATTAATCAAATTAACACTTGGAATAGAATTGCTATTGCAATGGGGCAAACAGCAATTGAAAAATAATAACTTTCAGCAATCCTCCTATGGAATTTGTTTGGGATACATATAATATTATTTTCAACAATTTTTTATTAATTTAAAATTATATTGATTTCGAGATATATTATATTAATTTGAAGTATTTTAGAAATAGGAGGTAGTAAAATTATGACAAAAGATTTCTACACTACACTTGAAGAAAGACGCTTTTACTATGGAATTAATCTAATTGGAAGCTTATTGCGCAAATGCCATTTGGTAATCCAATAGCTACATCAGGTGAAAAAGAATTCCAACCACTTGAAGATCGTGTGAAATTTTACAAGTAATTAACAGTTATGTATATAATGTATTCTAAACCAGTATCCTAACCGATCTGGTTTTTTCATAATGAAACTTATAAAGGTATGTTAAAGTAAGTAGAAAAATATTTAATTGGTATTAAATAAACGATTGATAACTTACAAAAGTTTGATTAAAATCTTGATCATCGACAAAAAATGCATAATGTTTTCGCTTCGCAATGTCGATGCCTGCTACGAGTGTTTGTTCGGTGAATTGGTTTATTTTCTGATTTTGTTTAAACCCCGTATCATACCAAGCGGGCTCTCTTGTATTCAAATCCCCGAAAAACCCTTTCTCAGTCTGATAAATAATTACGGCTTTATCCAGCTCTCGCTTCTCCTTGAAATAATGGTATAGCTGGGACGAGCTGACTTGAGCCTCTTTTTGCACATCCCCTACGCTTGTACCTGAAACACCATTCTCAAACATCAATTTGGCTGCAGCAGAAATGATTCGAGAGCGAGTCTCTTCACCCTTTTCGTCAGTCCATGTTTTGATTTCCTAGCTTCATTTTGTTTTTCCATATAATTAGTATATCAAACAATAGGTTTTACAATCCAAATTGAAGGGCATTGAAAAAATGGATTGAATACTCTAAAAAGGGAATGGACAAGAAATTATTAATCGATTCTTTAAGTGATTTTAAGATGAATAATTCGTATCGGGGGATCATATTATCGCCTCATGGGCTTCCTTTTAATTTAATTTGTGTGAGCCAATTATAATATAGAGTCTGTCCCAAATGATCGTTAAATGAAGATTCTTTTGGGTCATTTTTTATTTTTATTTTATTTTTGGTTTTTGTAACTGGAACTGAGATCCCTTTTTAGACAGGTTCAACGTCATTTCATAGTCTATACTTTAATAACCTTCTTCAGTAGATAGGCCTGCATTGTAAATCGTGGAGTACAGACGGTAACAGATATCCCAAAAGCAGGAGGGAAGCAGAGTTTGTGCCGAGGAATCTTTGTGATACGACGAGCGCATGCACTTGGCCAAGGTGGATTATCTTCTTCAATAAAATGGAGTTGACACTCCAAAAAATATTGTTATGATCGGCTTATTTAAATGGAGTTGACACTCCAAAAAATATATAGTTTCAACAGACAACCTTGATAATATGAATCAAATGGTTGAAAAACATAATTTTACTTCCCAATTCTGTCTGATCAGGATTTAAACGTAAAAGAGGCGACATTTATTTTATCCAAATTTGAAAATGAAAGAAGGGCTTTTATGGAAATTCTTGTTATGGGCGGCACAAGGTTTTTTGGTCGCCGTTTAGTCGAGTTATTACTTGAAGATGGACATGATGTAACCATTGCTACTCGTGGCCAAACTTCAGATGATTTTGGGGAAAAGGTAAAAAGAATTAAAATTGATCGTACAGATCAGAGTTCAATGATGCGAGCCTTTGCAAATCAGTACTTTGACGTGGTCTATGACCAAATTTGTTTTAATCCAAGAGAAGCCAAAATCGCTGTTGAAACATTCGGCAACCGTATAAAACGTTATGTCTTTACGTCGAGTATGGCAGTGTACGGTCATAAAGAAACTGAAATAGTGGAAAGCGATTTTATCCCGGAAGACTACAAAGTTAATCTGGATGCTGACGATTATGCCTATGATGAAGGAAAACGCCAGGCAGAGGCTTATTTTTTTCAACATGCTGCATTTCCAGTGGTAGCTGTTCGTGTAGCGATGGTGGTATCGGGAAACGATGATTTTACAGGCCGCTTTGATTTCTATGTTGGACATGTGGCAAATGGGAAATCCATTGGAGTTTTTGAGACAGAACATCCGATTACCTATGTAACATCATGGGATATTGCGGACTTCCTCAGAATGATGGGTGTGAAGTCTGATTATCAAGGTCCGATTAATGCTGGAAACAGCGGATACCTCAGTATCCAGGAGCGTAGTCGTGAAATTGGAAAGTTATTAGGTGTTTCTCCCCAGTTTCATGTAGGACAATCCAGTCCTGATGATGCAATATTGTCGCCTTATGCTATGTTTCCTTATACTTGGAAACTATCGAATGCAAAAGCAAAGTCGTTTGGATACGAATTTTTAGATATTCGAAAGGTGATCCCATTGATGGTTGAACAAAGTGCCCAAAGGCTGGGGATCAAACAATAAGACTATCATCATAATTTCATAGTATTGTCATTGTTCCAGAGCAGTTATGGATTCCTTGATGAAACATCAAATCATCATCAACATAAGTTCAATGGTTGGTGATGCAGGGAATCCTTGTCAAGCGAATCTTCGAGATATATAACTGCCAAAACAATTCATGTCGATGGTGGAATGATTACCTGAGTAAAATAAGGAGTGACAAAATGAGAGAGACGGTAAAGAGAAATGGAAAAAGTATGACCCTGATTGATTTGAGTGATAAGTTAAAAAATAGTACATCAGAATTCGAACCAAGCCCTCATAAAATCAAATACTCCGCTCACAAACAAGCGGTAAGAACTACTAAGAAGTTATTAGGGCTCTGGAAGGAGTATTGGTTAGAAGGAGAGGGGTGGGCGGTAGAAGATGTTAAGCTTTCGACTCATAGTGGAACGCATATTGATGCACCTTATCATTATGGATCAACTATGGAAAGTGGAGAACCAGCACGAACGATTGATGAAGTACCACTTTCTTGGTGTTATGGAGATGGTGTTGTACTGAGTATGAGTCATAAGCAAGCTGGCGAAGCCATTACGATTGATGATTTACAAGCTGAACTTAGCCGAATTGACTATAAACTGAAACCCTTTGATATTGTATTGATTCGTACAGATGCTTCGAAATATTTCGAAAATAAAGGTTATGAATTCCGACATCCTGGTTTGATTCGATCATCTACCGAATGGTTAGTGAATCATGGAGTAAAAATGATAGGAATCGATGCTTGGGGCTTAGATAGACCCTTTAACATATTAGCAAAAGAAGCATTGGAGGGGGAAACTCAGTTTTGGGAAGCCCACTTGTATGGACGAGAAAAAGAATATTTGCAGATCGAAAAACTAACCAACTTGGATCAACTACCCAAACCATACGGGTTTAAGGTTTCAGCCTTTCCAGTTAACATCGAAAAGGCAAGTGCTGGTTGGGCTAGGGTTGTAGCTATAATGGAAGATTAAAATAATTCATTAGGTTTTATGCCAACTTCACTTTTCTTATTAGACTTAGTGACAGGGTAATTGCTCAAGTCTTTCCATTGCTTCTTCTAATATTAGTAAGTTGAAGTTTTTTCTCTTTTTATCAGGTATTCTTGAGGCATGCTATATTCAAATTATGTTATTGCCAAACGAATTAAAGATCATGTGATATTTCTATACCTGACGAACTACGGGCATCAAAACCCATTATTGTATAACCACCTTCTTGCGGAAATAATAAAATCTGATAGGATACTATAAATTAGTTGCCGAACTAGGTGGATTTTTTGGTAAATTAAAGAGTAGCATTCCTGTAATACGGGAAAATGGAGTTTGAAAAAATAACCTCCTGATAGTATGAGAAAATCCTGAAGTTGGGCAGCAGAAAGGACAAAACTCATATATCAGGCGGATTTAAAATAAATCATAACTAATATAAGAAGATTGCTCAAACTACTCCTTACACCCTGATTATAGGGTGGATATTGCGAAATTTAAGCATGTGGCATGTGCCCAGGATTTGAGGTTAATGGAGCTTGACAGGTGTTGTGTTGATCAACTTCTGTTTCATTATTTGTAAGCTTGATGCGAATACTTTATTATTTTTTGAATGAGTTTATATGTTCAATCATCGTATCTAACGCAATAATAATTGGTTTTGGATCTCGACGCACTTGAGTTAGCAAAAGGCCTCCTTGAAGTGCTGCAAGTAGTGCAATTGCTAGTTTATCAGGATCAGCATTTGAATTTAATTCACCTTGATTAAGCATGTAACGTAAACCTTTTCTTATACTATCTTCCCACTCAAAGAAACTAGACATAATTTCCTGGTGTGCTTCTGTATTAGTTTCAACTAATTCACTTGCAAGTGACCCTAAAGGACATCCTCCTTTGCAATTTCGTTTTATTTGAATATCTACAATAAAATCCCTCCACGCATATAGGGCTTCGAATGAGTCAAGATCACTAAGGTACCGTCTATGGTTTCCAATTACTTTTGAAGTTTGATATGAAATAACCTCCAGTACCAACTCTTTTTTTTCTTTAAAATAATGATACATCTGTGATGAACTTATTTTTGCTTTATGTTGAACATCTTCAATTGTAGTTCTAGCTACGCCCTGTTCATACATCAAATCTGCGGCCGCTACAATAATTCGAGAGCGGGTTTCTTGCCCCTTTTTTGTAAGTTTGTGTTTTTTAGTTATATCTAACGGATTATTCATATCTGTATTATAACGTAAAAACAATTGATATTGGTACTAAATAAATGGATTTGTATTTCGTGAAATGGAATTTTTATTTAAGTAATCAGTAAATTTTGGAACAAGATTATTTGAAAGAGGAGTGGATGTTACGTTTTTGGTAAGCATGCCAATATTTATCTAAACTTAGCTTAGAAACTGTAATCTAGTGTGCAACAATTGGTACGGTCAAACATATGCCTAATATTTAGAAATGAAAAGTCATCCACTGTATTTTTCTTACATTTTTTACTTGGAGCTGGACATTCTAAGTTACATTAATGGAATTTTAAATTTAAATATCACAATAAAAAACTAATAGGTTTTTTATGAATAATGATTAGTGCAATATTGTCATAATCATCCTAGACGAAACTTGATAGGAGCTTGAATAAGGTGTCTAACCCAAAAGAAGTATTACTATGGAGTATTGCCCTCCCTGGCTTTGGTCAATTTTTAAATGGCAAACTAATAAAAGGTATTGTTTTTGTATTTTTAGAATTCCTTATAAATGTAAATGCAAATTTTAATGTAGTTATCATTTCAAGCTTTCATGGAGAAATCGAAAAAGCCATTTCTCAAACTGATTACTTGTGGTTAATGTTTTATCCTTGTTTATATTTTTTTGCCATGTGGGATGCATTTAAAGATGCTGGTGGAGGAAATAGTAAATATTCTTATTTACCATTCGTTTTTAGTGCTTTCATTGTAACGGTGGGGTGTATATATTCATCAACTTTCAAGATATTTGGATTTATATTTGGTCCAATCTGGCTACCAATTTTATGTGTAATACCAGGAATTTGCATCGGCCTTTTATTAATGAAAGCAATTAAAACAGCTGTTGAAAGACAAGAGAACCATTGAATTAAATTAATTTTTTTTAAATTGACAGGAAAATATACCTGAGTTAAATTAATTTTAAACATGAGAAGGTTGAGGTTGAGACTAAACATAGTATTTCTAATCCTATATAAAGTTGGTACAAACAACACATTTCCCCTTGCAGATAATTGATATTTACATAAATTTCCAAACATTACCCCCGAAACAAAAAACAATACCCAAAAATACTGGTCCTAATAATATTCCAAAAAAAGTTAACGTTTAGAGAGTGAAAATTCCTAATGTTGCCCCAACAACGAAAGGAAGATAAGAGAAAGGAGGATTATCACACTGAGCCTCTTTCACTGCATCATACATGGCAAATACGTAAACATATGGATAAAACAAAAGCCCCTGAAAGACTGTAACTTGGATAGCTTCGTGATTTTTCAGTTGAAACTAAGCATGATATTAGTATTAATTAATAGCTGCCCAAAACCCGTAATCGCGATAATTATATGTCAATTTATATCAGGTGAAAAAGTGTTTAAGACTTAATAACAAATAAATAGAACTGAACTGATTTTAGGATTTTTTGTTAGTGTATGAGGTAAATAAATGTGTATAAAATAATAAAGGCAAAATTAATAATCGGATGTCGGAGGAATTCATATGACATTAGTGGCATACAAGTCAAGTTCAATAACAGAAAATAAATCAATTTTAGTACTATCCGAAAATCACCAATATCGTATTGACGAGACAAATACTTTAGAAGGGAAAGACAAAGGAACCAATCCGCTTAATGCCTTTCTTGGTGCTTTAGCCTCTAGTGAAACGATAATTGCCAATATGATTGCTGAAGAATTAAATTTTAGTCTAAAAAGTATCGAAATTAATATTGAGGGACAATTGGACCCTGAGGGGTATAAGGGTGACGTTACTTTAAATCCAACCTTTCGTGACATAATCTTATATGCAGAATTGGATACAAATGAATCTGAAGATAGAATTCAAGAACTTAAAAAAATGACTGCTTTGAGATGCCCTATCTTAAATATAATAAACGGAGAAAAGGTAAACATTAAGATTATTTGGAACAAAAAGAATTAACAATATAACCCATTTTATCTAAATTATCTCTTTATTTTCATGTTATGCTCTTTATAATAGATGATAAATTTATTAGGCAATGGTTTTGGTGGACTCAATAACAGTTAAAAAATCTGTATGGAATAACAATTATATTGAGGGGGAAAGTTAATAATCAATATCGAAAATCATTAAGAAAATTAATAAACATTTTCTTGTTTGCTTTCCGCCATTTGCTAAGATTTCAAACGAACATAATGGTGAAAAATTAAATAACCTATTGCTAAGATATATCGTTAAGATTTTATTGAGTGAAATTATGAATTCTAATTATTGGAGGTTTAAATATGAAAGATCAAAACCCTATTGAGTATTCAAAAAAATTCTTGGATAAAAGAAATGATCTTACTGGTCCTAGCGATGCAGAGAGAAGATCATTTCCTAAGCCACCAAAACATGTATCTATTCAACAGTCTAATATAAACAATCAATAATTCTTTCCAATTTAGTTTAAAACAAAAGTATTTTCATTAAAATGATTGAAAAGCAGGGGGGAATTAATAATGATAAATGCTGAAAAGGCTACATTTGCTGGTGGATGTTTTTGGTGCATGGTTTCACCATTCGAAGAGTTACCTGGCATAATAGATGTATTATCGGGATATACGGGAGGCCATAAAGAAAATCCAACATATGAGGAGGTATGTTCAAATCAAACTGGACATTATGAGGCAGTACAAATAACATACGATCCAGAAAAATTTCCATATCAAAAATTATTGCAATTGTATTGGCAACAAATAGATCCAACTGATCCGGATGGACAGTTTAACGACAGGGGAAACTCTTATAAAACAGCCATATTTTATCACACTGAAAATCAAAAAGCACTGGCGGAAATATCCAAAAAGGAATTAGAAAACAGTAATAAATTTAAGAAACCAATCGTTACTGAAATAAAACCTGCTACAATATTTTATCCAGCTGAAGAGAAACATCAAAAATATCACAAGAAAAACCCTTTTCATTACAACCTTTACAAAGAGGGGTCTGGCAGAAATTCATTTATTAGAGAAAATTGGAAGGACGGAAATGGAGAAGTGATCAATAAACTAACCCCTCTTCAATATAACGTTACTCAAAAAAATGCCACAGAGCCCGCTTTTAATAATGAATTCTGGGATCATAAAGATGAAGGGATTTATGTAGATATAATTTCTGGTGAACCATTGTATAGTTCTTTAGACAAGTATGACTCAGGTTGTGGTTGGCCAAGTTTTACCAAACCTATTAAGATAAGCGAAATTAAAGAAAAAGCTGACACATCTTACGGCATGAGGCGTACAGAGGTTAGAAGTACTAAATCTGACTCTCATTTAGGACACGTTTTCGAAGATGGACCTGAAGAACATGGTGGTTTAAGGTATTGTATAAATTCCGCTGCATTAAAGTTTATTCCAAAAGATAAATTGGAGGAAGAGGGATATGGGGAATATTTACATCTATTCACTGGAAAATTCTAGAAGGATAATTGGAGTTTAGATATTCGAATTGGAAGAGAAACACAATGAAGGTTTATATATCGAAACATTAAATACGAATATTACCCATCAAAAATATTAAAATTATCTGTATTTGATTGTGTGTGGGAGTGGAAATATTAGAGAAAAGCCCAATCTTAAAGATGACCAAAAATACCATAGTGGACTAGGTTGGTGTATAAAAATGTACTAAACCGCAAATATTCCCTTATTTGAAGGACCAACTTTTTTATTCAGAAGTTGGTCCTTCTTTTGCACTGATTTGTTTAAATTGTTTCACATTCTAGAAACAAAATTTTTTGTTTATTGACTTTCAATTGCCTGATTTTCGGTGAAAACGTTCCACCTCTTCATCCAATGGTGAGAAAGTCTTCGCTACTTTATAAATAACTGGTTCGAACTTGGCTATAGTCAACGCCTCCTCAAGAAAAGGAAGAGGACTCGGTACGCATTCCGATAAACCATTCTCAAGAACACGGTGGAGTGTATGATTCCTTATCAATACACTCGATCCAATTAAATCAATTATGGGTTAATAGAATTAATAAAGTATAAATATAATGGAATGAATTCCGTACAATGGTGACCAAGCCTTGTTAATTTGATTCGTATGTCCTCATCTGTTTTTTGAAAATGAATTTATGTGTTCAAGCATTGTATCTAACGCGTTGATAATTGGTTTTGGTTCTCTCTGTACTTGTGTCAGCAAAAGGCCACCTTGAAGTGCCGCAAGTAGTGCAAGTGCTAGTTTATCGGGCTCGGCATTTGAATTTAATTACCTCGATTAAGCATATAACGTAAGCCGTTTCGTATACTACCTTCGCACTCGCAAGTGACCCTAAAGGACATCCTCCTTCACAATTTCGTTTTATTTGAATATCTACAATAAAGTTCCTCCAAGCATATAGAGCTTCGAATGAGTCAAGATCACTAAGGTACCGACTATGGTTTCCAATTACTTTTGAAGATTGGTATGAAATAACCGCCAGTACCAATTCCTTTTTTTATTAAAATAATGATACATCTGTGATGAACTTATTTTTGCTTTATGTTGAACGTCTTCAATTGTAGTTCCGGCTACCCCCTTTTCATACATCAATTCTGCGGCAGCTACAATAATTCGAGAGCGGGTTTCTTGCCCTTTTTTTGTAAGTTTTGGTTTGTTAGTTTTATTAAACAGAGTCTTCACATCAGTATTATAACTCCAAATTATTGACAGTGGTACTATTAAAATGCAGTTTGTAATTCAAGAAAAGAAATTTTTAGACACTGAACTAATAAGAGTATGACTGTCACATGTAAACAAATTCAAATAAATTGAAATATTCTAAAATATATTATATACTTTTGTTACGTTGAATTTTTGGAGTGAATATTCCATAAAAATGATATGGTTATTATCCGGAGGAAAATTCTATGAAAGTGAAGTATAAGGGCATTGCCTATAAGCAAGAAATTAAATTATTTAAAAGAGAAATTAGTAAGTCAGTAAAAAAAATAATTTGAAAAATTAAGGAGTGTATCTTATGAAAGTATTGGTTGTTGGGGCCGGAGCAGTTGGAGGATACTTTGGAGCACGATTATATGAAAGCGGAGTGGATGTTACGTTTCTGGTAAGAAAGAACAAGCAATTGTTAATAAATGAAAGTGGAATAAATGTACAAAGTGTACACGGAAATGTAAATATATTACCAAAAACGATAACAGCAAGTTATCCTCCAGAAGCTTATGATGTAATACTAGTTAGTACTAAATCTTATCACTTTGATAGCGCTGTCGTAGATATTAAGCGCTTCGTGGGTGAAAATACAGTTATCATTCCTTTATTGAATGGTATTAGCCACCTCGATATTCTATTAAATGCCTTTCCAAATAATAATGTCATGGGTGGTTTATGCTTTATCGAATCTACGAAAAACGGGGAAAATGAAATTATTCAAACTAGCCCTGCTCATGACCTAGTATTTGGAGAACTATCAGGAGAAATTACAGATAGGGTTAGATCTATAAGGAAGGTATTTTCAAATACAAAAGCATCGATACGTACCAGCGATTCAATTATTAGGGATATGTGGGTTAAATATTTCTTTATAACATGCTTTTCAGGAATAACTACCTTATTTCGTTCTAATATTGGGTTCATTAGGGAAGATAAAGACGGTTTAGAAATGATCAAAAAACTCATAATTGAGATTGGACTCATAGTGAAAAAACATGAAGTTCCTCTTCCTGACAATATTGAGGAAAACCAATTAATGAAAATAAAAGAAATTTCAGAGAATATGAAGTCTTCAATGCTTCGAGATATGGAAAAAGAGGCTGATATAGAAGGAGAACACATTCACGGATACCTATTAAATCTTGCTAACAAATATCATATCGATACGCCATTATTGAAAATCATTTATTTAAATTTAATGGTGTATAAAAAACAATTAATAAAATAAATAAATATTTAAAGAACTGAATTGTTACTCGAATTAAAGACTCCTTAAAATTGTCTTTGATTCGGGTATTTTTATACCGTAAGATTGGTGCTTTTTAGGGAAAATGACCCTCTATGATTGGATGGATGTCTTAAATGGATATGACTTATTATCGAGGGAATTATTTTTAACTCCAAAAAATACAAACCTTGAAAAATCAAAAATTAACGGAATTTGAAGAAAACTTATCTTTAAAAGTTTTATTGTCTTATAAAGGAGGTTACAATCAATAAAAAAGCGAGTTGATAAAGACTAAAGTGTCTAGGATTAAACCCTGCCTTCTTGGAATTAATCTACATTAAAGGCGAACAGTCTATACAAAAATTTAGAGTATGAAAGAAATCTTTCGAAAACATAAATCCTACATACAAGAAATATTCGGCGGATTAGATATACAAGAAAGGGAAGGCACAATAGAACAATTAAAAAAACTTGGTTTTCACGTTGAAAACATAATATTTTTTAATTATTTTGAATTTGAGATAAGTAAATACGAAATAATAATAAGTTTAATTTGCCTTTGTGAATATGCATGTTAGTAGAATGACAGACTTTGAAGAATTGGTGAAGGTTAACAAGTAATTTCCTTCCAGGATATCATATTTCGGAACAAGAGTTAAATGACATATATATATGAATTGGTAAATTAGTTCCGATAGCTTAATCTGCAGCATGGGAACTATATAACAGTATTTGTTGAAGGTGTAAGAAGAAGTTATACGAAGCGGCCCAGGGGCAATAAAAATTATTGAGTTTTTTATGCGGTGTTCTACGATTACGTTTAGTAAAAAAATAATAAATTTTGATGATCGGTACCTATCATTTATATTTCGGAGATGGAGATGGAAAGCCAGGAACTATTATTACTTTCTTTCCATAGGCAGGGACACGGCAAGGAGTCATTTTTGGAAAAGAGGTTAGATAAATTTAAAGTTGCCTACACTAAGATGCAGCGCTTTGGAGAGAATTATTTAGAATATGTTGATCCATACGGGCTTCGTTTGGAAATTGTCTAGAGAGAAGGAGGGAGGGTAAATTCATGGTAGTTTGGAAAAATTACACCTCATGTTGCAATCAAGGGATTTGGTGGGGCAACACTACTATCTAAACAACCAGAAAAAATTGCTGAAATACTATAAAAAATATGGGACTTGAGAAAATCGGGGAAGAAGTAGATCTTGTTCGATTCCGCTCATCTGCTGATATTGTAATGTAATTGACCTTAGCGAACTACTACAGTCAGTGGACAAATGGGTGTTGGGAGAGTTCACCATATTGCCTGGAGAACTCATGATGATAATGATCAATTAGAATGGCAAAAGTATATTGCGTCTAATGGTTATGGTGTAACTCCAGTTTATGAACAATACAGAGAGCAGCTTAAACGCAGTTTGATCCGATAAAGGTAAGAAACCTCGACTAAACTTATAACTCTATGCTTTCAATTAATCCTGATTCATTTTCTGAAAGAGAAAATTACAAATTTTTGATCGGAAGCATTATACCTTGGCCAATTGCGTTTGTAACAACCAATTCTGAATACAGCATTTTGAATGGTGCACCTTTTAGTTATTTTAATATCGTATCTTTTCTGTCTCCCATGATCTCTTCATCTATACAACGAGTGAATGGGAGACAGAAAGATATCTCCAGATTTCTAAACAATATTATCTTTGACCAAGTCATAAATAAAATCCAAGTCAATTGCTCGTTCCACCTTCCTAACTAGATGATCCTCTTGAACCAATTGATCTAATGCAACAAGTTTTAATTTAATTTCTTCCATCCTCAACGTCTTTTGATAACATTTTATATCCCTCACTAAAAAATTGATTCCATCCCAATATACAAAAAAAATTGTAGACTTGTCTAATTCTCAGGCTTTGTCTACAAGCTGAAGCAACTAGTTATATTGACTGGTTGCTTTTATTGACTTACTTCACTATTTATTGTTTAAAATGTAAGTGGCTCTGTCCGTTTTTATTGTTAGAAATCCTTGAGAGACTTCAAACGATAAAAGTTGTCTGATTGGTAACTCATAGCTATTTAATGGTAGAGGAGGTGTTCCATTCGGGTAAACGACGGTTCCTTTTCCTTTTAATTGGATTGTGTAAGGGTCAACGTAGTCGTCTTCATCCCTCACTTGATGCACGATTTCAACGTCCTCTAATGATAATGTATTCCTATCAATATCATCTTTCTCCTGCTTGTTTATGGAAATATTCGTGCCCTTCCAGTTATTCAATTCCTTTAGAATTGACTGAATTTGTTCAATAGTTTTTTCTGTCATAAAGCTACCCCCTTAATTACGTTTCATTAATATTGTTATCAAACTTAGCCAAATTATGACTGATCATTTAAACATTTTAGAAAGTGATGCTTTATTTCATGGGAAGACAGGAGAATGGGAATGCTAACGCTCAGCGTAATAATAATGCCTAAGCTCAAGGGAAAGTAAATTATCCTGATAGTTTGATCAATATGCAGAAATTGGAGCAAAAAAAGGAACTCTTGAGTTGCTTCTATTTAGCCCCTTAACTCATTTGGACACCTTATTCAAAAAATATTAAGATAGATGTATCAAAGGAGGAGTCCAAATGAGTAAACGTAATGGACCAATGGAAGATGTTAAAAAACAATACGGTCGCATGGCTTTAGAGTCTGGAAACATGGCGTTTATCGGTCGAAAAACAGGGGTGAATAAATCGACTCTTGCTAATTGGGTAAAGCAATAACGTGATGAGATTGAAGAGCAGATGAAACGAGAAGGTGTGTCTCCTTTATCTAGAACCACTTCGGAAGACGATATTCAAAAGAAATACGATCATGCGATGAAGATTCTTGGTGAGAAAGAATTTGAAGTGACCATGCTTCGTGAAATGCTAAAAAAAGTTTCCGGACTTTCCGAGCGAATAGAATTTTCACATAAATGGATCCTGGCAGGTTTTCCCGCGACCCGTGTTCCAGCCATTGCTTCTGTAAAGCGAAATACGTATTACTATAGGTTGTCTCATCCATCGGTAAAGCGAATGTGCACGGGAGGAAGACCTATCCCAGGATATTCCCGAACCAAGAAAGGCAAAAAGTTAAAGATCAAAAAATAATAAAGGAATACTTAATGGAATTAATTGAAGGTAGAGAAGTTGTATATGGCTACCGAAAACTCACCAAATCCTTACAGAAGGTCTACCAATTAATCATTAAAAAGAAGAAGGTTTATCGCTTGTGTACTGAGTTAGACATTCTTATGCCACAACGAGAGAAAAAATCAAAAGTATATGAGAAAAAGTTAATGTCTGGACTTTTTATCTTTATTTTTATGTCACTCGTCAAGCTTCCTGACATTTGTAACATAGGGGACGTTTCCTTTAATTTTTAGTTAACATAATATATATTCTAGGAACCTAAATAAAAATAGTTTATTCTGTCTCATATCAAAAGTATACTATTAACATTGAGACAAAATAAAAAATTCGTTTTTATCAAGCATATATTAAGTTTGATTTGTCTGGATCACTTTTGGATTATCGTATTTGATCTAGTGAGTCGATCCATTTAAAGCGTATCTAATTGAAAATCCAGCTGAATGAATTTATATGAACCTAAATCTAAATATGTTTCTCCCAAAAAAAACAATATGTGTGATTCTGTTGGGATTCGATTCCATCTTCAAATGAATCGTGTCCTATTGCATTAAGTTTACATAATATCATTTCAACTCTAACATTTCGTATTGATTTGGCATTCTATTCATTCCCCTATAAGTCCCTTCTCTATCTTTTGTAGAGTACTTTTTCCAGAAAAGAATATTTTATGGATAAAAAAATGCATAAAGGGTCTCCTGCCCTTTATGCATGCTTCATTTCATTAAGTATTGCCTAGGGGTTCCGAAATAAATAACCTGATTAAATTCGTTGAATATTGACTCGAAATAGATATAAACAGGAGCATCAAGAAGCCAAGGATAATACGTATAAAACCCTTTATCGCCATTTACGAAAGCATATAATGCAAGCGGAAGTTCCTTTTTGAAGATCATGAATCGAATCTGGGATAGTTTCTCATCAAACTCCCCTCCGCTTACATATACCTTTCCGAAGAGTGTGTATTGGCCAAGTTCACGCCGCCATTCCCCGAGCACTTCATCCCTCATTTTCGCGTTCAAATTTGCTGCATCGTACTGAGAGCCTATACTTAAATATAGCTGCCCGGTTGTATCAGAGTGAGTTAACTTGTACTTTCTGTTGTCAATCGGATTGAAGATTGAAGCCGGCGGCAAATAGGTGACAGTTAGCTTTTCAGGATTGAAATCACTCATTTATAAGCCTCCTTCAAATTTGGGCTTATAGCAGTGTATGTCAATCGCCTATCTTCCGTGCTTCTGCAAAGAGTCCTCCTGCCATTTTATTTCAATCAAGATCCATTTGTTGTTTTCATAGTACCAATAAGACACTGCTGTGCCGATACTGTCAGCTTTATAAGCACCACTGATTTGCTGGTAGCCCTTTAACCCTTTCCCTGTCTTTCCTTTGATTTTCACAGGTTCGTAAAAGGCTGTGGGGAGAACCATCAATTCCATCGGTTCATTTAATTTTCCATCAGTATAGATGCCGAGCCGTTCATAATCTTCCTGACGGTCGCTTAAGTCGATCGTATACGATTGACTGGTGTCAGTGAATGTAATAACGGATTTATAGTTGTCTTGAAATTGAGCCTGGATTGTTAGCCCTTCAGGCAAACCAAGATCCTGCAATTTATTATCAGAAAGTGTATGCAAAGCCGTGTAATACAACCCGCCGCTCCCTCCTGTTGCAGTTGAAAACAGTAAATCCTTTATTCCGTCATGGTTCAAGTCAACAAATTTTATTTGAGGTTCATATCCGCCTTCGTAGTCGATGCGCATTTCACTGCCATTGGATGTTGTGATTTCTGCCCACACTTCTTTCAAAAATAATGCATCGGGTGAGTATGGAATGGCATTCAGATTGATTTTATCTTTTTTCCCATCTCCGGTTACATCTATAGAGTAGGACTTTACGGTCAGTTGATTGATCTCAGTCTGTTCATCATGATTTTCTTCTGAGAAATTTCCAGCGATTGTTTGTAAAGATAAAATGAAAAAAGCTCCAAAAGCAAACAATAACTCTTTACGCACAGTATCCCCTCCTCGGTAATCATTCTCTATTATCATCACCAATTAAGGAAAAACTATGTAAAAAGACCAACTCAATTTATATGAGTTGGTCTTTGTCATTATGGATTCTCTGATTTGGTTACCGGTTTCTCTTCCCAGCATTCTATCCCCTTCAATCCTTTAATGGAATTCGAATAGAATACAGGATCTTTCCCTTGTTTCTTCTGTGAACGGTAGTCTTTTAACGCAGCAAGGGCAATTCTTGTGAGCAATGTGATGGCGATAAGGTTGATGATGGCCATGAGCCCCATGAACAAGTCGGCGAGTCCCCAAACGACGTCAAGCTTCACGACTGCCCCGAAGATGACCATACCGATCACGGCAAGTCTGTAGATTAACAGGGCAGCAGGACTGTACTTGATGAATTCAATGTTTGTTTCACCATAATAATAGTTACCAATGACGGAACTGAATGCAAACAAGAAAATTGCAATCGCAACGAATGTGTCAGCCCATGGACCAACATGGAAGCTTAGTGCAGCTTGGGTCAGTTGAATACCATCGATTCCCGCAGTATATTGGTCTGATAGAATGATCATAAATGCAGTAGCCGTACAAATGATCAATGTATCGGTGAACACACCAAGAGTCTGGATCAAACCTTGTTTAACGGGGTGCGAGACACCTGCAGATGCAGCTGCATTAGGCGCACTACCCATACCTGCTTCATTGGAAAATAGCCCTCGTTTGATACCCATCATGATAGCCGCTCCAACGCCGCCGCTTACAACTTCCCTGAATCCAAATGCGCTCTCAAATATAAGGGCAAACATATCAGGAAGCAGCGTGATATTCGAGATCAGAATGTATAAGGCTAGAATGATATAAAGGATCGCCATGACAGGAACCAGTATCTGTGTAACATGGGCGATCCGCTTGATTCCTCCAAAGATGATGACAGCCGTCAATACCGCTAAAATGATTCCAGTAGTTAAACGATCAAAGGAATAAGCACCTTCCATTGCAAGTGAAATCGTATTGGATTGTACGGAATTAAACACCAATCCAAAACAAAAAGTAATAATAACAGCAAAAAGTATTCCCATCCAGCGGGCGTTCAGCCCTTTTTCCATGTAATAAGCCGGACCGCCGCGGAATCCGTCTTTTCCATCTTTCACTTTATAAATTTGAGCGAGAGTACTTTCAATGAAACTTGTCGCCCCTCCTAAGAGAGCAATCAGCCACATCCAGAACACAGCACCGGGTCCTCCACCGGCAATCGCCGTGGCAACACCTGCAAGATTTCCTGTACCAACCCGCGATGCCGTACTGATTGTGAATGCCTGGAATGAGGAAATCCCTCTTTTCCCCTCTGCTGAAATCGTTGTTTTATCTGTCAGTAAACGTCCCATTTCAGCAATATATCGAAACTGTACAAACTTGGTGCGAAGTGAAAAATAAAGTCCAAGCCCAACGAGACCTGCAATAAGAATATATGACCACATATACTCATTTAACGTACCGATAATGGTGTTAAATAAATCCATAGATGAATGCCCTCCAGTATGTAATAAAATGTAAATGTATGAACCTATGTATGTTTACCCCAAATGACACTTTTTTAATCTATCAAATAAACATTTTTCTATCAATTGCAAATTACATATTGATGTAAAATTATTTAATGTTGTACAATCATGCATTATGATTGTACAACAATCCAGTATATAAATTCGTTTTATATACAATATAGTCAAATTGAAATGTACTTACAGCTATTTACGGGATGGCAATGTCATAGCGGTTTATTCCATAAAAAAACGGCTAAGGACTCCTTAGCCGTTTTTTCGAATCACTCGTTATTTTCAGTTGGTTTAACCCAAGTCTCTGTAACCGGGCCGCTTTCAGCTTCATCAATCACGAATGAACCATTGGAATACCGGTCATTCGCCCGTAAATCCGAAATTTTTACATTTTCGGTCTTTCTTTTATTCGTTATCAGTTCTATCGTATCAGTGTCCTTGACCACTTCGATACGAACGACCCGATGCGGATTGGATTTAAGTTCCCTGAGCATGATGACTCCGCGTTTGGCCCGCGTAGTCTTTTCAAATTCTGAGAGCTTCATCTTTTTCACTGCTCCGCGGTGAGTGACGAGGAATACATACTCTTTAGCCGGATCACTCACCACTTTACCTGAAACGACATAGTCCTCATCTTTAAGATTAATCCCTTTGACTCCAGCCGCTCTTGGACCTACGATGCTGACATCTTCTTCAGCAAACCATAAACCATAGCTCAAGTTCGTGGCAAGGAAAAGATCTTGATTTCCATCTGTCAGATGTACATCAACTAAAGAATCATTGCCTTTGAGGTTGATTCCGACAAGTGGACGGGAATATCGCTGCGCTTTATATTGAGAGAGTTCAGATTTTTTGGTCATGCCGTTTCTGGTAACGAACAGAAGGTATTTTCCTTCATTGAATTCCTTGATCGGAATCGCTTTTAATACCTGTTCATCGCGATCGATCGGGACGATATTCCCTACATGCTGGCCAAGATCCTTCCAGCGGATATCCGGTAATTCATGTACAGGACAGTAGATATAGTTCCCTTTGTTGGTGAAGACCAGAAGAACATCAGTTGTATTCATCTCATACTGAGCAAGCAGCCTGTCCGTTTCTTTCATGGCAAGATCCTGACCATTTGATGCAGAGTATGAACGAAGGCTCGTCCGCTTGATGTATCCATCACGTGTAACTGACACCATAACGTCCTCACTTGCAATCAATACTTCAAGATTGATTTTGATTTCTTCAATTTTTTCTTCAATCTGTGTACGGCGTGCATCTGCAAACTGTTTTTTGATCGCTTTTAATTCTTTTTTGATGACACTGAATAACTTGTTTTCGCTTTCTAATATGCCTGTTAATTCCGCGATCAATTTCTGAAGCTCTTCGGCTTCACTTCTTAAAGCAGTAATGTCAGTATTGGTCAATCGGTATAACTGGAGACTTACGATTGCTTCTGACTGGGCTTCAGTGAATTGGTACTGATCGATTAGGTTGTTCTTCGCATCCTTCTTATCCTTTGAAGCACGGATGGTGGCGATCACTTCATCGAGAATAGATAGAGCCTTCATCAACCCTTCAACAATATGCTGACGGTCGCTCGCCTTCTTCAGGTCGTGCTTGGTACGATTTGTAACCACTTCTTTTTGATGTACGATATATGCGTCCAATAACTGTCTTAGTCCCATAAGTTCAGGGCGGCGTTTATGAATTGCCACCATATTGAAGTTATAGGAAATTTGTAAATCACTGTTTTTATAAAGATAATTCAGGACGCCATTGGCATCTGCATCTTTTTTTAATTCTATGACGATCCGGAGTCCTTCGCGGTCTGTCTCATCCCGGACTTCGGCGATGCCTTCCACTTTGCGGTCCAATCTGAATTCATCCATCTTCTTTACAAGGTTCGCTTTATTCACTTCGTAAGGTATTTCCGTGATAACGATTTGCTGTTTGCTTCCTCGTATATCCTCTACTTCAGCTTTTCCGCGTACAACGACTTTTCCTTTTCCAGTCTCGTACGCTTTTTTGATTCCTTCCACACCTTGAATGATTCCCCCGGTAGGGAAATCGGGTCCTTTCATGACAGTCATAAGATCATCGACTGAACACTGCGGCTTTTCAATGCGCATAATGGCCGCATCGATTACTTCACCTAAATGGTGTGGCGGGATATCGGTTGCATATCCTGCTGATATACCCGTCGAACCATTTACAAGTAAATTAGGGAACCGGGAAGGGAGGACGGTCGGTTCACTTGAAGTATCATCAAAGTTAGGGATGAATTCGACCGTATTCTTATCGATATCACGCAGTAACTCCATTGAAATAGCTGAAAGTCTGGCTTCTGTATAACGCATCGCAGCAGGCGGATCGCCATCGATGCTCCCGTTATTCCCGTGCATTTCAACAAGATAGTTGCGTACTTTCCATGTCTGACTCATTCGCACCATGGCATCATAAACGGAGGTATCACCATGGGGGTGATAGTTACCGATTACATTTCCGACTGTCTTTGCTGATTTGCGGAAGCCTTTTTCTTGTGTGTTCCCATCTACATACATGGCATAAAGGATCCGTCGCTGAACGGGTTTCAGTCCGTCCCGGGCATCTGGTAACGCACGTTCTTGAATAATGTATTTGCTATATCGTCCAAATCGGTCGCCAAGTACCTCTTCAAGAGGCAAATCTTGATATCTTTCTACTGTTGTCATGCTTTACCCCTCCTCTGCGACCGTAATGTTTTCATTCTCTAATATGCTTCCGTCTTCTTCCAAACCAAATGCTACATTGCTTTCGATCCATTTACGGCGAGGTTCGACTTTATCGCCCATCAACGTCGTGACTCGTCGTTCAGCACGGGCGGCATCATCAATCCTTACTCTGATGAGGGCCCGTGATTCAGGATCCATCGTCGTTTCCCACAATTGATCAGCATTCATTTCACCGAGACCTTTGTAGCGTTGGATCATGTAGCCTTTGCCGATCTTTTTCATGGCGCCTTGCAGTTCTTCATCCGTCCAGGCATATTCAATCTTTTCTTTCTTTCCCGTGCCTTTACTCACTTTATAAAGCGGAGGAAGGGCGATATACACTTTTCCAGCTTCCACGAGCGGTTTCATGTAACGATAGAAGAAAGTAAGCAGGAGAACCTGTATATGTGCCCCATCCGTATCGGCATCAGTCATGATCACGATTTTATCGTAATTGATATCCTCAACGTTGAATTCAGGTCCGACCCCGCCGCCAATTGCATGGATGATGGTATTGATTTCTTCATTTTTGAAGATATCCTGCAGTTTCGCCTTTTCAGTGTTGATGACTTTCCCCCGAAGCGGAAGGATTGCCTGGAACTTACGGTCTCGTCCCTGCTTGGCAGAACCTCCTGCAGAGTCTCCCTCTACCAGGTATAATTCATTACGCTGCGGATTTCTTGATTGTGCCGGGGTCAGCTTCCCTGATAGAACAGTCTCGGAACGTTTACGTTTCTTCCCGTTGCGCGCATCTTCCCGTGCTTTTCTCGCTGCCTCGCGTGCCTGAGCCGCCTTGATTGATTTTTTGATCAGCAGGGAACTGGTTTCAGGGTTCTCTTCAAGGAAATAAAGAAGATGTTCTGATACTACGGAATCCACTGAAGAACGGGCTTCACTTGTTCCGAGCTTGCCTTTCGTCTGACCTTCAAATTGCAGCAGCTCTTCCGGAATACGGACGGACACTATGGCTGCCAGGCCTTCGCGGATATCCGTTCCTTCCAGGTTCTTGTCGCGGTCTTTCAGGATGCCTGCTTTACGTGCGTACTCATTGAAGACCCTTGTCATGGCAGTTTTAGCCCCTGCTTCGTGGGTACCGCCATCTTTCGTGCGAACGTTGTTGACGAACGAAAGGATATTCTCAGAGAAACCGTCATTAAACTGGAACGAGAACTCCACTTCAATGCTGTGGTGGATTCCTTCAAAAAACGCGACGCTGTGGAGGCTGTCTTTCTCCTCATTTAAATACTCTACAAATGCTTGAATGCCGCTTTCATAAAGGAATACTTCCTGTTGGTCGTGACGTTGATCGATGATATCGATTTTCAAGCCTTTCAACAGGAAGGCCGACTCTCTTAGACGTTCACATAACGTATCAAAATTATAGGTGGTGGAACTGAATATTTCGGGATCTGGTTTAAAGTGTATAAGAGTTCCTGATTTTTTGGTTTTGCCTATTTTTTCAAGTGTCGTCTCAGGCTTTCCGCCTTTTATGAAGCGCTGTTCATATTTGATGCCGTCTCTTTCTATCGTAACGACAAGCCATTCAGACAGGGCATTGACAACGGAAGCCCCGACTCCGTGGAGACCGCCGCTTGTCTTGTACCCTCCCTGACCGAATTTCCCTCCTGCGTGAAGGACTGTCAGTATGATCTCGGGCGTAGGTTTTCCCATTTTGTGCATCCCGGTAGGCATCCCGCGGCCTCTGTCTTGAACAGAAATACTGTTATCTTTATGTATGGTGACCGTGATTTCATTACCGAAACCTGCTAGTGCTTCATCTACTGCATTATCTACAATTTCATATACTAAATGATGCAGCCCTCTGGAGTCAGTGGAGCCAATATACATACCAGGTCTCTTTCGAACGGCTTCCAAGCCCTCTAAAACCTGAATTGCATCATCATTATAAGCCATGGACTGTGTCTGGTTGGCCACGAACATTCCCCTTTCAAACTTCTATGCCCGTATCTGAACTTACTGCACGGGTTTTTTTAATGTTCTATACTTACTATAACACAAGAACATTTGTTCGTTTACCTGTTTTTCATCATTTCAAAGGTAAACCACTATGCTATATTGTAGCGTTTTATTTCATTTTCGCAAATTTATTTTCTGTAAAATGCCCGGTTTCAGTGGCTTTATCATCTGTTTTAACCTCTCACCATTCTTGATGTAATCAATAATCCGAAAAAAAACAAGCGGTGAATGCCGCTTGCCTCAGTGAGATTTATTTGGTTAAAGCATGTTCAACCTTAATACAACGATCCATAATCACTGTATACCCACGTTCCTTCAGAAAAGAAAAAGCTTCTTCATTCATGACTCCAAGCTGAGCCCAGAAAACTTTAGCATCTATTTTATCAAATTCTTTCGCGATTTCCGGGAGGAATTCAGAACGCCTGAAGACATTGACAATATCGACCGGTCCTTCAATTTCTTCTAATGTTGACACCGCTTTTACACCCAATGCAGATTCGATGGCCGGGTTGACCGGTATGATCTCGTATCCTTGGTCCTGCATCGCTTTTGAAACAGAATGTGATGTACGCTCGGGATTGTCACTCAATCCAACGACTGCAATTCTCTTGGATTCTTTCAATATTTGTCCCATCTCTTCACGTGATGGATTTTCAATCATGATCAAGCACCGTCCTTTTTGGAATCTATATCTGCGTTCTAAAGTCCTATTCTATTTTTATAGCATAATTCCCTTTATTTTTCAAAATTATATGGATATATTCGAAGTAAGACAAGTGAACCCGGTTGAAAGGATTCACTTCATCATCAGTTATTCTTCGATTAATCCTTTGGAAATGAGAAATTCACGTGCCACATCTTTTGGTTCCTCTTTATCAATATCTACTTTGGCGTTCAATTCACTCATTTCTTCTTCTGATATCTGACCTGCTAATTTATTCAGTGTTTCTTCAACCTCAGGGTGTTCTTTCAGTACTTCCTGTCGTATGACCGGTGCCGCATCGTATGGAGGGAAGAAACCTTTATCATCTTTAGTGGACTTTAAGTTATATCGTTCAATTCTTCCGTCAGTGGTGAAGGCAGGAATGATATCCACATCCCCGTTTTTCACCGCTTCATACATGATATTGGGATCATAGCTCTCCTTATCTTTGAATTTGAATCCGTATGCTTCTGCAAAAGCATCGTAGCCGTCCCCTTCACGTTCGTAAAACTGGTGAGGTGCTCCGAAGCTGAGATCTTTTGAAAGAGGTACCAAATCAGAGAACGTTTTGGCATCGAAATCCTGATCCTCTGTATAAGCAAGAGTGTACGTATTTTCAAATCCAAGTGGTTTCAGCCATGTCACATTGAATTTTTTTTCATATCCTTTTCGGACCTGTTCAAGTATCTCGTCCCCCGAAGCTCCTTCCGCTGCCTGTTCTTTCAGGACAGCTTCAAGCCCGGTACCGGTATATTCCACATACACATCAATATCACCTTTTTCAAGTGCAGGTGTAAGGATCGAGACTTCCCCCAGACCTTCTTCCACCTTTACATCAAGGTCAGTCTTTTCCTTCAGTAGTTCAGCCATGATATGAGTAAGGATGAATTGTTCAGTCCACATTTTACCCGATACAGTGATCGTGTCTTTGCCTCCGCTATTCCCGCAGCCTGAGATGAGGATCGAGACTGCCAGCAGGATAATGAAGGGCGAGAGTTTTTTCTTCATATGTATGCTCCTTTGGTAAGATTATTTTCGGGCTTTTAACCCTTTTGGTGTTGTGGCATTTTCTAAAAGCCTTAACAGAAAATCAAAAAATAATGCAAGAAGTGCTGCAGGGACCGCACCGGCTAGAACGAGTGAATTGTTCCAGGTAGAAAGGCCACGGTAAATCAGGTCTCCCAGTCCTCCTGCTCCGACAAATGTCGCAAGTGTGGCCACACCGACTGTCAAGACCGTCGCCGTCCTTATGCCCGCCATGATAAAAGGCAGGGCGAGGGGCAGTTCAATCTTGAACAATAGCTGTGAGCCCGTCATCCCCATTCCTTTGCCTGCTTCAATGACGCCTTCATCCACTCCTGCAATCCCTGTAAATGTGTTCCTGAGAATCGGCAGCAAGGCGTATACGGTAAGTGCAATAATAGCCGTTGTGCTCCCGGTTCCCAGGAGGGGGATCAGAAATCCGAATAAGGCAAGACTCGGAATGGTTTGGAATACTGCGGTTATACCGATATAAAACTCTGCAATATTCTTTTTTCTTGAAATATAGATTCCGAGCGGTAATGAAATTACGATCGCAATAAAGATCGATATAAAAGATAGATAAAGATGCTCAACCAATCCGGTGATGATGTCATCCGAACGGCTTGTGATCGTATTGATGAATGATAGCGAAAGGGCATGGATCATTGTGATGGAGCCTCCCTTCTATTTTCAGAAGCGACAGCATGAAGGATATCGCTTTTTGACAGACTTCCTATATACTTATCGCCTTTTGTGACAACGAGTTTTTGCGGTTCTTTAGAAATGAAGAGACCGGCAGCTTCTGAAAGAGTGGCGTCGTGGGAGATTGTTTCATATTCAGATTCCCCGTCTTGCATGGAAATTGGATTGACATCCATGATATCGGCAACCAATATCTCTTTTTTACCTTCATTCAATCGATGCTCCCCGATAAACGACCTTACAAATTCATTTGCAGGAGAAGCAATCAATTCGCCCGGTTTGGCAATCTGTTCGATTCTTCCATCCTTCATAACGGCGATTTCATCTGCAATTTTCAATGCTTCGTCGATATCATGCGTGACAAATACGATCGTTTTATGTATGGAACTTTGAATATGCTTCAATTCATCCTGCAGCTGTTCCCTGCTTATGGGATCAAGTGCACTGAAAGGTTCATCCATTAGGATAATTGGCGGTTCAGCAGCAAGTGCACGTATGACGCCTACCCTTTGCTGCTGTCCCCCGCTTAGTTCGAGAGGATACTTCTTCCGGTAAATCTCTGGTTCGAGCCCTACCAGATTCATCAATTCATCAACCCTGTATTCATATTTTTCCTTTTTCCAGCCTTTTAACTTCGGTATCAGGCTGATATTCTCTTCTATCGTCATATGAGGGAGGAGTCCGATTCGCTGGATTACATAACCGATATTCCTTCTCAACTCCACTTCATTTTTTTCCGATATGTCGATACCGTTGATCGTGATGGTGCCGCTCGTTAGCCCGATCAGTTTGTTGATCATTTTCATGGTTGTCGTCTTACCGCATCCGCTCGGTCCGATCAGTGCAACAAGCTTTCCTTCAGGAATCAACAAGTCGATGCCTTTTATCGCTTCTGTTCCGCCTTCATACACTTTTCTGACATTCTTGAATTCAATCATTTAACCACCTGCCTGAAATCTAATCTAAACATACTAAGAATACCCCCTCTGCAGGAAAGGTAAACATATAGTTAGTCTGTGATGAAAGATCTTCCATCATTCTAATGCTATACGAAAAAAAGCCGGTAAACAATGAATTTACCGGCTTTTCATGGATTTTTCCGTTTTTGACCTGATGGTCTGCTCTACCAATATACCTGTGATGGTACCAAGGATCAGCCCGTTATTTAGTATGGAGGCCACCACCACGGGAACATCCTTGAAAGCGGCCGGAGGTACGAACATGGCGCCTACCCCGACTATCAAGGAGATGCCTGCGACGAAGTGGGTGCGTTCCAGATCCTTCTCTTTATGGTATTCCCCCAGTGCAAGGCCAACCATCTTTATGAAAATAACTGTCGTGACTGCGTACCCGACCGGAGCAGGTAAGCTGGCAAATAGATTCATCACTTTAGGAACCAGGCTGATGACTATGATGATGACACTTCCGGCGATGAACGGCAGAATGCTGTACATTCTTGTAGCCGACACAAACCCGGCAGCACCTGATATAGGAACAGGACCGATGGCAGAAAATATTCCTCCCAGGATCTGGTTGATCCCGGAGGCAAACCCGCTTTTCGTATACCTTTCGTATGTTGGATGACCCTGTGACTTCATCACTTCCTCTGTGACCCTGATTGAAGCGATCATGTTGGTCGTTAACAAAAAGGTAATGAATATGGAAGTGATAACGACGCCCGTATCAAATGAAGGAGCACCGAAAGCGAGGATTTCAGGTAAGGCAAACCATGAGCTGGATACTGTTACATGTCCTCCGAGACCCATCAAGACAAAAATGATCCAACCTGCAATCAAAGCAAGAATGATGGAATATTGTTGAATCCATTTTGTTTTATGACCGGAAAAGTACAGCGCGGCCAGAATGGTCAATATACTCCCTGCCAAAACGAAGGGCTGAAGAGTCCCGTGTTCACTGTTGATCCCGAACATCCCTTTAACAAAGGAACCGCTTAGCTGTAAAATTAGCAGCATCAAGTAAATAAACGTAATGGCAGGAGTAAATAATGAAGTCAGTTTCTTTAACAGACCCGTCGCTGCTAAAATAAAAAATATCACACCGCTGACAATCATTCCGCCTTGTAAAACGGTTAATACTTCTATGTGGCTGCTGTAAAGAGTTCCTGCGAACCCTGCATAAATGGCAAATACACCCCACCACAGGCCGGCTGGCCCTTCATTGATTGGCAGCCTGTGCCCAATAAGTGCCTGAATTAGGCTTGATGCCCCCAAAACGAAAATGGTCCGCTGGATGAAGTCTGCGGTTTCGGCTGGGGTCAATTGAAATAAATCAGCGATTGCAATAGGTGCAGCAATCGAACCTGCGACCATGAATGCCACCCACTGCAGTGCCGACAAAAATAAATGCATAGTATGTTCACCTTCAATTCCATGGATGTAAAGTGTAATTTATTTTACCATACAAAGGTGAAGGACATGATGAATTCATCCTGTATATCAAATAATATCTAGTTTTAAGAACAGGTACTAAAAATTTCCTGAATTTCTCCCGTTTTCAATAAAAACATGTTAAAATAAAGAACCCACTACATATCTAAAGGAGCAGTGATCATGATTTATGCCCTTATTCTTGTTATAGCTTATCTGCTTGGCTCCATTCCGTCAGGTTTAATGATTGGAAAAACATTCTACGGGAAAGATATCCGTGAACACGGTAGCGGAAATCTAGGCGGGACGAACACTTTCAGGACACTTGGAGTGAAAGCTGGCCTGGTTGTAACGATTATGGATATTCTGAAAGGTACGGCTGCGGCACTATTGCCGCTTCTATTCAATGTGGAACCAAAGATGTTCATGCTGGTAGCCGGTATATTTGCGGTAATCGGTCATATGTATCCTCTTTTCGCAAACTTCAAGGGTGGAAAAGCGGTTGCGACATCCGGAGGTGTCCTGCTGGGGTACGACCCTTTATTGTTCCTGATTCTTTTGGGAGTATTTTTTCTTGGACTTTATGTTTCTAAATACGTATCTCTATCATCCATGATAGCAGCACTCATTGCTTTTACTTATACTTTATTCACAGGTGATATCCCTTTGATTATCGTCGTCGGCGTCCTTGCCTTCTTTGTCATCTATCGGCATCGCGCCAACATTGTCCGTATTAGAAACAAGACAGAACCTAAAATTAAATGGCTTTAACAATGAAGCGAACTTAAACGGTCATCCTGGCAATGGATGGATTCGTTATTGTTCGCTTTTTTCGTTTAACACGTTGGAATTTCGCCAATAATAGTATAATTGATTTTTTTCTTCAAACTATACTCCCGTTAACAACTTTTTTCCTGTAAAATAATATCGAACATGTGAATTTAGAACGAAGGAGTTTGAATATGAAACGAAAGTTATACATAGTAAGTTTGATTCTTGTGATTCCATTACTTGCCTTATCAGGGTACTTGGTGCTGGAACAATATAAAAACTGGAATTCGTCACAGCAGCAGGATAAGCATGCTTCACTTCTTCATTCGACAAGGGAGATACCTTCAGAAGGTAAGACGATGAAGTCTACAGCAACCATTGCAGCCATCGGTGATATCCTTTTGCATGATCGAGTATATGAAGATGCACAAGCTGGCTCCAATTATGATTTTTCGCCGATGTTTGCTCAAGTCGAGGATATGCTTGCAAATCCAGATTTCCTGATTGCCAATCAGGAGTCAACCCCCGGGGGAAGTGAAATCGGTTTATCGAGCTATCCCCTGTTCAACAGTCCAAAAGAAATTGTAAAGTCCCTGCAGGAAGTAGGCGTTGATGCAGTGACAACTGCAAATAATCATTCGCTGGATCAAGGTGAAGAAGGCCTATTAAGCGCAATTGACTACTATGAGAAGATATCAATGCCTTATGTCGGTGCATTTAAGAATCAAAAAGACCAAGAAAAAATCCGCACATTTAACGTGAATGGAATCAAATTTGCACTCCTTTCCTACACATATGGAACAAACGGGATTCCAGTTCCGGATGGCAAGGACTACTTAGTCAATCTCCTGGATGAAAAGAAGATGATTGCAGAAATCAAGAAAGCCAAGACACTGGATATCGACCTTGTTGTTATGAGCCTTCATTGGGGGAATGAATATCAGCGGTTTCCTACGGACGAACAGCAAAGACTTGCCAAGGTACTTACTGAAAACGGTGCAGATATTATTTTTGGCCATCATCCTCATGTTCTGCAGCCGATTCAGACATATAAGACAAGCGATGGACGCGAAGCTGTCGTCATTTATTCACTTGGCAACTTCCTGTCCGGTCAAAAAGATGACTATAAGGATATCGGAGGAATGGCAACTGTCCAAGTTGAAAAAAAGCGCAATCCGGCAGGAGCAGTCATCTCCTATCCATCAATTGATTTTCAACCTACGTTTGTAGCCCAAGTCAATTATACGAACTATCGGATCTACCCTCTCGATTTTGCCCAAAAAAATGGAATGATCACCTATTCCGAGGATGATATGGTTTCACATATGATGAATGGATTGCCTCAATAGATAGTAAAGAGCTGATGTCACTTTATTGAACATCAGCTCTTTTCATTTGATTTATTTTAATGACTGCCAAATAAAACGTCATTAAAGAATATTCCACAAAGGGCAAGTACAGCAAGAATCAAGTTGGCTAATAAAAACGTATTTTTACTGCTCTTAAAGTAGAGCGTCACCATCCCGTAATAAACAAGGGAAGCTGCGATGATAAAAGTACCCGCTTCCACTTTGTAGTTTGTTTTTTCCAGCTGGAGAAATGTCATTATTCCAAGTCCTCCGAAAATAAAGGCACCTATGTAATATAAGAGTGCTTGTGTTTTCATGCAATCAACTCCTGTGCGAATTAGTAGATGTCAGCGGTTCATTATGTATATAATATAAAAACGGTCTCCCGTTTGTCCAAGCAGAGCGGGTGGTATAATGAATGTGGAGAAAGGAGTCTGAAACGTGAAGATACATATTTCAAAAGACGCTCTTAATTGGTTTAAAAACGAAATGCTGGTAGAGGAAGGAGATCATGTTCGTTTTTATGTGAGATATGGCGGTTCCAGTCCTCTGCATGACAGCTTTTCTTTAGGAGTAAACAAGGATGAGCCAATGGAAGCTGGTAGTATCGTTGAATTTGATAACCGATCATTTTTTGTAGAAGAAGGAGATTTGTGGTACTTCGACGGTCACGATTTGTATGTCGAATACGATCAAGAACTAGAAGAACCACTTTACGAATATAAAAAATAAGTGAAAGCTGAAGCCGGTCTGAGAACCATCCCGGCTTCAGCATCTTTATTTCTCCAGGAAACGATTAATATGCTCCTCAAGTCCCTCTTCTCTAAGAATTCTCAGTTGGGTCTCACCCATCAAATCATAATGTGGAAACCCGTCATGACGCATATGAATCCACTCTCTCTTCAATCCATATCTTTGTCCCCATATACGAAGTTTCTCGATATCAGCGCACCCTGCTTTAGTGACTGTACGGATAGCGGGAAACCGTTCATCAATCCAATAGTGAGTCAAAAAGGCGACTTCTCCTTTTTTCACACACTCTTTCCAATCATTCAATTCCCTTCGATTTATCCCAAATGCCATGACTTCTTCCTCTCTCCCGCGTCGTATAACTCATTTCTCCATTTTTTTACTAAATCTTGGTGTGTCTAGTCAACTGCTTTTTTGCTTTTTCATATGCCTCATGCCATTCAGGAAACATTCTGCGTATAGAAATGGGACGGAAACTCTCTTTTCTTACGCAGACGTGCTTTGAATGTCCAGTGATCGCTAACTGGTTTTCTCCATTATAGATTACATATGCATATGTAATCCGGATTCCGTCGTAATCATCCACCCATGTTTTAACAAGTGCTATTTCACCGTACCTTACTGGTGTTTTATAACTGATATTTAAGTCGACTACTGGAGACAGGATACCTTCCTTTTCAATTTGAGCATAATTAAACCCTAGATCTTCAATCAATTTTGTTCTGCCGAGTTCCATCCAGACTAGATAGTTTGCGTGATAAACGACCCCCATCTGATCTGTCTCTGCGTACCGTACTTGTACTGTGTTCTCTGATATATGCACGAAATTCACCTCTATATTTTATTAATGCACATAATCAATAGTATCACAGTATTTACCGTCATTGGAATAATGACGCTTGGTGAACGGGGGAAGAAAAAAGCCCGAATATGCTTGATGTTCAGCATATTCGCGGCTTTTAACTGTGTTTTCAGGTGCATGTCAAAAGGTTATTGATTATTATCTTGACCAGCTTCATCTTTGATTTCACTTCGGAATGCATCCAGACTCTCGCGGCGGCGTTCATTTTTTGCTTTTATTGATTGAAACTGCTCTTCACTATCAGTGAAAGCCATGGATTCTTCTGCTTTCTCCATATTTTCAATCGTATGCTGTACCATACCTTGAAGCTTCTCTACGTTATCACTGCGATCATCCGGATTTGGTTTACTGTTCCATGTCATGCTGCATTCCTCCTAAAGATGTGTTAAGAACTGACCTTCAAACGGGTCGGTCCCTCGATTAATTTTTATCAAAAGTATTATGTTATTCGCCCTTAGTCTGGATTACCTGGGCATGTTTACCCGACGTATCCTGCATTTTCTTCCCGTTATTATTACCCGCTTCTCTTGATTGGGTTCCTATATGGTTCGGAACAAAATGTTTGTTGTTTCTTTTCGGATTGCTCATTACTTCCCCTCCTTATTAGTATCATTTCCATTTTCGCTAGGAAGTTAAGGCGTAATAATTGGTATGTATTCCTTGGACTGGACAAAATAAAATAAAGCCTCGTAAATGATTACTCGGCTTTATTCAGGGGACGTTTTATTTCAAATCGTGCGTCGATTCTTTCTTCAATTGCGTTCATTGCATCCTGATCGAGGAGTAACTGTTTTTTGTTCTCTTTCACCAGATCAGCGAATGACTTCTTTCTTGGTCTGCGCATAAAAAGGGTACCTCTCTCTCTATAATGATTTGTATAAATAGTATATCCAAATTTCAGATAGTTTAAACAAAGGTCATATAGAGAAGTACGTTCCTCTTATTTCATTAAAGCTTCCATGCCTTCTGCAGTGGTGATGGCTCCGATTTGTTTATGAGTGATGATTCCTTGTTCGTTGATGACGTAAGTGGTCGGTACGGTCAGGATTTCGTATGCCTTGTTAATTTTGTCATCTTTATCAAGGAGTATGGGAAAAGTCAGACCCATGGATTTCTGATATTCCTTGACGTTGTATTGTGGATCAATATTGATAGCAAGGATTTCGACATCCGCGCTATGCTTTTTATAGAATTCCTCCATAATGGGCATTTCTTCTTTACATGGAGGGCACCATGTAGCCCAGAAGTTTATGATTACTTTTTTTCCTTTAAATTGTGACAAAGTCACTTTTTCTCCTGACAAATCGGACAGTTTGAAGTCAATAGCTTTATTCCCTGCATTCGGTCCGGGGAAATGTTCAGCAGGTTGAGTGCTGTCTGCGACTTCCCCTTCTTCAATATCTATCAGTTGATCATAAGACTGATTCACTGAAGCTTGTTCAAATTGTTCCCTCGATAAAACATTAGGACTGGACTTATTTTCAACATAAAATGTATATACCAGCAATCCGACAAGCAATACGCCAAAAAAAGATTTCAAAAGTCCGTCTCTCCCCTTCTGATTAGTTGCTTATAACATCTTATGTAAGCTTGTCTTAAATTAGTCAATCAAATAAAAAAAACCCCGAGATAAAAT